>JAEXCN010000274.1 GCA_023402175.1 Pseudomonadota bacterium
ATCGATTCGAGTCGGAGCTCCTCACCGTCCGTGTGCTCGTCGAGGACCCAGCGGCGGCCGTCACGGTGGTAGACGTCGATGCGCCGCTCGCGTTGCGAGACGAGCACGTATTCGCGAAGAGAACGCAGTCGCCGGTAGTCAGCGAACTTGTCGCCCCGATCGATTTAGGCCGTGGAGTCGGCGAGGACCTCGACGATCACCGTCGGATTCACGATCGCATGGTCGTCGTCGGGATCTCGCTCGATCGTCCCGCACACGACGTAGACGTCGGGGTAGGTCGCTCGATCCGCAGAACGGATGCGAACGCGTACGTCGGCGGGCAACACGATGCACGGCCGTCCACTGAGTCCCGCCGACAGCAGAGCCGTGAGACGGCTCACGAGCCGGCCGTGCTCGACCGAGCCGCCTGCCGTCGCGACGATGACGCCGCCGACGTAACTCGTGCTTCGTCTCGCTCGTCGCCTCGAGAGCGATGTATTCCGCATACGTCGCCCGGCGCTTCGCGGCCTCGACCATGCCTCAAAGCTACCACTCCCCATCACCGGGTGAGGCCGCTCGGGCGGAGCGCGATCCTCTCTGCAGGGTTGGTTCGGCTCCGGGCGCGCTGTCGACGCGAGCGACGGCCAGAGCTGCATGCAGGAGCGCGGGCAGCGGATGCCTCTCGCTCGGACGATGCCGCCTGGTCAACCCGGACACCGAGCGAGCGGGCTCGGCCTCGGCCCCGGCCCGCGCCCGGAATCTCGAGCAAGGCAGAGCTCGCGAGGATGCGACGAGCGGCGATCGATGTAGGTTCGACGCGTCGGACGGCGAGTGGTTGAGCTCGTCGCGAGCGCCGCGTGTTCGGACCGCGCCAAATCCGGATCGTCTTCCGCACGAGAGATGGGCGCGCGATCCCGACGATGTTACGGAGAGGGCCGCGTGCTCGCTCGCGCCGACCATCTCGGCGGCGCCGATGCGTCGCGAAAGGAGTCGGACCATGCGCAATCACCTCGTCGTCGTGCTGCTCTCTTCGCTGGGGCTCTTCGCCTGCGGGGGCGCGAAGCAGAGCGTGAAGGACGAAGCGAGCTCCTGGGGCAACTTCACGGGGAAGTACTCGGAGGCGCCTGCGCCAGGCGAGAAGTCGGAGAGGGCCGAAGCTTCGAAGCAGGAGGCCGAGCCGAAGGCCGACGAAGAGGCGACCGCGACCGGGGAAGCGGCGACCGCGCCGAAGAAGGCTTCGCAGGCCATGGTGAACGGTAAGTCGGTCTCTTCGATCAGCGTCGAGGCGTTGACGGAGGCATCGACGAACGCGTTGAAGTCCCCGCTCGTCTCGAACGGCATCATCACCGGTCCGAAGTACGAGCTCGTGCAGGTGGAGCTCTCGGCGGCGACGGTGCAGATCATCCGGCTAGCGGAGAAGCCCGCGCCCAGCGGTCTGGCGATCCCGTCGCCGAAGGCGAAGTACGCGGAGCTCGAGCCGAACGACGCCGGCTGGTACGACGAGGAGGCCGACGTCCTCGTCATCGTCAACGGGGCGAAGAAGGCCGCCGCGCAGAAGGCGCTCAGCGCGATCGTAACAACCCCGTGACGAGGACGGCGCAGCCCGAGTGAGCTGATTCAGCTCGGGCCGCGTCGATCCGGCGTTGCCCCACGCTGCGGGGGGCGAGCACCTGTGATCGAGCCCGGCGAGGGGTGGCCCCCCAGGGGCGTCAGGAGCGCAGCTCCTCCACCGTGCCCGCGCAGAGCAGCTTGTGGACCTGCACCGCGCGCTTCTGTCCGATGCGATAGGCGCGGTCGCCCCTGAACGCCGCCCCGGCACATGCTGGCACAGGGCGCGACCCGACGATCGGGGCGATGGCCGTTATCCCCCCTGGTTCTCGGCCGGTCGACGAGGGCACGGCTCGTGCTGCAGCGTCCGGCCATGACGACGCTTGCTCGCTCACCGCTCCTCGCCGCGATGCTCGCTACCGCCGCTGCGCTCTCCGCTTGCAGCTCCGACGATGCCGCCTCGTCCGGGGCGGTGTCGGTGAAGGAGGCGCGCTCCGCGCTGAAGCGCGACACCGCGCCGAACGTCGCGTCGGCGGAGGTCGCCGAGGTCACTCGCGGCGACGCCGCATTCGGGCTCGACGTCTACAAGCAGCTCGTGACAGGCGGCTCGAAGGACGTAAACCTCTTCTTCTCCGGGCACAGCGTCTCGCGCGCGTTCGCCATGCTGTGGGGCGGCGCACGCGGCACGACCGCCGCGGACATCGCCAAGACGTTCCACTTCACACTCCCCCCCGAGAAGGTGCATGCGGCGATGAACCGGGTCGCCCTCGACCTCGCGAGCCGCAGCGCGGACGGCGGAGCCGGCTCCGACGGGAAGGGCTTCCGCCTGGCGCTGAACAACTCGTTCTGGGGCGAGCAGACGACCAAGTGGGAGAGCCCGTACCTCGATCTGCTCGCCGTCAATTACGACGCCGGGATCAAGCTCGTCGACTTCGCCGGCGCGGCGGAGTCGGCTCGCACGACGATCAATCTCTGGACCGAGGAGAAGACCGAGAAGCGCATCAAGGACCTGCTCCCGGAGGGCAGCCTCGACCAGAGCACGCGCTTCGTCCTGGTGAACACCGTCTACTTCAACGCCGCCTGGGCCTCCGAGTTCGTGCCGACGACGTCGCCGTTCGCCTCCCCCGGCGGCTCGTCGAACGTCCCCGCGATCCAGCAGACGAGCAACAAATTCCGTCATGCCGCGACCGACGACGCCGAGGCCGTCGCCATCCCGTACGAGGGTCACAAGCTCGAGATGATCGTCGTGGTGCCGAAGAAGCTCGAGGCGTTCGAGGCGAAGCTCGATGGCGCGCTGTTCGAGTCGATCACGGGCGCGCTCGCGCCCGCGAACGTCGACCTGACCATGCCGAAGCTGAAGATCGAGGGCGAGACCATCAGCCTGAAAGAGCAGCTCTCCGCGCTCGGCCTCTCGAACATTTTCGGCGGCGGCGACTTCAGCGCGATGAGCACCTCGACGCCGCTGACGATCGACGACGTGTACCACCAGGCATTCGTGAAGATCGACGAGAAGGGGACCGAGGCCGCGGCGGCGACGGCGATCGTCGGACAGGAGACGTCGGCGGCGGTCGATCCGCCGAAGAAGGTGGTCGTCGACAAGCCCTACCTCTTCTTCATCCGCGACGTCCCCACCGGGGCGGTCCTCTTCACGGGCCGCGTCGTGGCGCCGTCGTTCTCGGAGTGAGCAGAAGATTCGTTGGAGCATCAGGGCACCGCCCAGCGATCCGGCGCGATCCATCGGCGAGCCGCCGAACGCCATGAGCGCGAGCACCTGTGACTGAGCCCGGCGAGGGGATGGCCCGCCCAGGAGCGGAGCGGCGGTCGTCAGTCGTCGCTGGCGCCGTCGACGAACGTCTCGAACCGGTCGCCGCCCGTCAGCTCGAGGAGCGCGCGGGCCGCGGCGATCTCGAGGCGCGCGCCCGAGCCCCAGCGCATGTAGAGGCGGACGGCGGCGACGCCGTCGAGCAGCGCGGCCGGCGGGATCTCTTCGCCCTCGGAGACCCCCTCGCCCTCGATCGCCGCCGAGGCTGGCGACACGAAGGCGTAGTCGACCGCGTCACCTTGCGCCGCCAGTCGCCACGGCCCCTCGAACGCTACCGCCTCGACGCCGCTCAGCGTCAGCGTCGCGCCGTGGGACCAGACGCCGAACGAGCCCGGTGACTCGGCGCGGTACGCGCAGAGATGCGAGAAGCGGAGGACCGCGGACGAGTCCTCGAGCACGGTGAACGACGCGACGATAGCGTCGTGGAGCTCGAGGAAGTCGGGGCGGTCGGAGGCGGTCGGGGTCGGCATGACGGCGCCGTTCTACCCTAGTCGATCGGCTTGGAGGACGCGGACGCTGCCACCTGACGACGGTTCTCTCTCAGCCGTGGGACTTGGGATGAGGTAATCCGCGTGCGGACCACTCGTGGATGGCCGCAACCTCGAAGATCCAGCGGGCACCGTCCACTCGCCCGACGCTCGTTTCCCGTCCGCGTCCACGCGCCCCGGGAAGGAGCCGGCGGACGCGCTTGCACCTAAGGCGGTAGCGCCACACCGACCGACAGCCCCGTCTGACGCCGTCGCGAGCATCTCGAGATGCCCGGAACACGGAGAAGCGGATCTCTCCGGCATCTCGAGATGCGGCGCACACGGGGGGATCGACCACTTGGAGCATCTCGAGATGCAGGGCGCTCGCGGGATTCGATTACTTGGAGCATCTCAAGACGCCGACCGAGATAGAACGACAACCATCTGCAGCATCTCGAGATGCGCCGAGGCCGCCGTGTGCCCCCCAGAGTATGATGGAGGACCCATGCGCACCGCGACGGCCAAGAAGAAGACGCGCAAAGTCGGCGAAAAGCTCGACTCCGCGACGAAGGCCCGGCGCGCCGTGCTTGCCGAAATGCGGAAAATGACCTCCGAGGAGCTGTTCGGCCTCGCCGTCCGCGCCGGCATCTACACGAAGCAGGGCAAGCTGACGCAGCCGTACCGGGACGACACCGCCCCGAGCGCCGCCCGGCCGACCGACTGACGCGGACGCAGTCCCGAGCGCAGCGGCGAGGTGCTCATCGAAATCCTCGAAGCGATCGGCGGGCGGCACCGACCTGCTCCGGGACCGCCAATGCCATGGTCGGGCGGAGGTCTCGCTCGGTGCCCCGGTTCATCGGCGTGGCCGGCGGGAAGCGCCGTACGAAGTCGAGCATCGCCGGGTGGAGGTCGAAGATTGCCGCATGTCGGCGCGTGCGCAGCCGGCCCGCGAAAGCCGGGCGAGCAAGTCCCCTCGAAGTACGGCCGCTAGTGTCCGCGATTTGCGCATTGCGAATCGGGCACAATCTTCGTGAAGTTGCCGTGGATCTCCGCCTCAAGCCCCAGGATGTCGTCGTCGCGCTGAAGCTCGCCGCGCATGCGGGGGAGCCGTGGACGCAGCCCGAGCTCGCGAAGGCCCTCCACATGAGCGCGAGCGAGGTGAACCACGGGCTGAAGCGGCTCGAGGCGTGCCAGCTCTACAACCCGCGTGAGCGGCGAGTCATCCGCAGGAGCTTGGAGGAGTTCCTCGTCTCGGGGCTTCGATACGTCTTTCCCGCCCAGCTCGGCGAGACAGGCAAGGGCATCCCCACATCCATCAGCGGCTGCTCCGCCCTCACTGCGAAGCTGCTCGTCGGCCATGAAGACCATGTCGTTTGGCCTGCGAAGGGTCGCGCCGCCCGCGCGCGCGGCCGCACGCTCGCGCCGCTCTATCGCACCGTGCCGCAGGCCGCGGCCGATGACCCTGTGCTCCACCAGTACCTCGCGCTGGTAGACGCTCTCCGCATTGGCCGCGCGCGTGAGCGAGCCCTCGCGAAAGAAGAGCTATCGAAGAGGCTCGCGGCGTGACCACGCGTCGCGACAGAGCTCGCGCCGCCGTCACCACCATCGCACGTGCGCTCGCGGCCGAGCGCCCACCCGTGATGTTCGTCGCGTGGTGACCACCGCGCTCTTCGCGCTTCCCGATGGCATCGACGTGCGACCCACCGACGACGTGGACTGCGTCGTCGATCTCGCCTCAACGGCGGACTACTACGCGTTCGTGAACCGTCTTCGCGCGCGCGCGTTCTAGAGTGCACCGACGAAGGCGCCCCGCTCTGCCGCCTCGTGTAGCGGGGGATCCGCGTGGACTTTATCGCCACGGCGGACACAGGCATCGGCCGTCGAACCGTTGGTACGCCTCTGCGATCGCCGCCGCGAACGTCCAGACGCTCGACGACGGCCTCGAGGTGCGCGCCATCGCCCCCATCTTCTTCGTGGCGACCAAGCGTGAAGCTTTCCGCGGCCGCGGACGTGGCGACGACCTCGCGGGCCACGACATCGAGGACGCGTTGACCGTCCTCGCCGGCCTCCCCGCGCTTCGCGACGAGATCGCGAACGAAACGAGCGCGGTCGCCAGCGCCGTCCGCACCGAGCTTGTCGAGCTCCGAGCCCGAGAAGCTTTCATCGACGCCGTCCCCGCTCACTTCGACGGCGACGCTGCGGGCCAGACGCGCGCCGACGAGGTACTCGCGTGGCTCGCCTGCCTGCGCGGCGGCTGAGACCGGGCCCTCCGCACCTGGCGCGGAGTTGTGCGTGGCGAATGGTCCGCCGTCGAGCCCGAAGCCCCGCCCTTCACCAAGAACGTCGTGGCGGCGCACCTCAGGTCCACGAAGCTGCAGTGACCAGGACCAAGGGCACCTTTGCACGTCGCGCCGTTCTGCGGGAAGCGACTCCGGGAGCGGCGCGATGCTTCCCTGCGTTGCGGGATCGTGCCGGCACGAAGCTGTCACGCTGGACTCGAGCGCATGCGTGCGGCCGTGCGTGGTCTCGGACGTGCGCAAGATGCGCCGCTAGCGCTTCTGACGGCGCAGCCTTCTCGGCGTGCGCTCGGCGAGCTACTGCGTCGGGGTCGTCGAATCGACAAGCGACGTAGCCAAACGGTCGACGACGCGCCCTGCCTCCTCGGACGTTGCGTCAGCATCGGAGACAGTTTCTGTTTGCTCGTGGCGTGCCGGCGATCCCCCGTTTGGCGACGCTCGGATTATGACCCTCACGCGATATCCCTCCTCGTCCTCGGCTACTTCGACAGAGACGGGCGGATGTCCCTTGAACGTCGGATGCCTGTATGCGGAGGCAGCATCTCGACAGCACTCCAGAAACTCTTGGTAGTCGAGCAGCCCGGTCTCCTCGTCGTCATCCTTGTCCGGGACAGCGTCCCAGTTGGGTGGCAGCCGCGGCGGCGCTGTCCCCGCGGAGGAGTCGAGATAGTCTCGGCCGACCGTGAGTCCCTTTGACGCGGCAACCATGCGGCAATAGCCACGGAGCATCGCGACGCGGATCTTGAACCAGCTCTTGCGCTTCGCAGCGACCAGCGCATGTCCGTGCGTCGCGCCTTTGAGCTTGTTCACCATCAAGGTGAGCTTCCGCTTGTCGCCGACTTCGACATGTTCGCCGATGGTTTTCAAGTCCCGACAGATGCGTACGTAGGAGTCATAGATTTGTCGAGTAGAGCGATAGAGTTCCCAGTGATCGGCCACGGCCCAAAGGGCAGCTTCGTACGACGTGTACTTCTGCACGGCGGCGTCGTACGCCTCTCGCACGACCGCTTCTGTGTCCGAGATGGCCTCGCGAATAGCATCTTCGAGCGCTGCGGGGCTATTGATCGCGTCCGGAATATTCTCTTGCTCAAGAGCACTAAGAGCCATCTTCAAGCCGATGAGATGCGTGAAGTGTGCAAAGCCATCACTGAGCGTGGCGACTCGGTACGCGATGGGATCACTCACGGCGATATCAATCTGCTTGAACCCCTCGACGATAATGTCTCGAAGCACATTTAGCGGAAGTCGATCCAGCTTGATCGTGGCCATGCACCGTTGCGCGGACTCGTGATGCACGAGCAGGTCAGATACGTTCTCCGCGATACCTGCGAAGATGAACTTCAGCTCGGACTGGTTGTCACCGAGCTGCTTGATGAAGAAGGCTAGGTTCGACCGAAAGACCGGATCACTGGCTTCGTCGAGCTCGTCGACGATGATGACACGCCTCGCGTGCTTCGGTTTCAAGGACTCCAGGAGTTCGACCGCGTCGTTTACGTCAACCTCTTTTGGAAGCTCGCTCTCAGACTCCAACCTGTGCATCAGCGTCACGAGCGACGTCTTCAAGCCGAGCTCGGTGACCTTCTTCACCTTCTTTCCGATGCCGAGCTGGTCGTGCATCCGTTTCGCGATTTGGGCGACCAACCGGGGAAACGTTATCGTTGGGTGACACGCGATTCGAATCGGCTCCTCGTCTGAGGAGTTGAACTCCAGAGCCGCCGTCCATGCCAGCGACGACTTGCCCACGCCACGCTCGCCATAGATGAAGGCCGACCGTCCCGGGATCCGAAGCGTCGCTAGCGTTCGCTCGTACTCGCGCTCGCGGCCCCGAAGCTGATCGCGGAGTCGGATCGGTGACGAGGGTACGAAGATGGTCTTGCTCACGCGATCTCGGAGGGCCTCACGCCGCGCCGCTTCGTTGGTATCCGGGCTCATCAAGCCCGAGAATACCCTCACATCCCGAATGGCGACTAGCCCGCTCGCCGAATGCGTCTCCTTCCGGAACGGCATGCGCACGGAACGGGTGCCCATTCCATCGGATCTGTCACGTTCCAGGTTGCGATAGGCCTCGCTCTTCGACGTCGACGGTCGACCGCTTTCCTGCCCGGTAGCGGATTGCCTGCTACCGCTGCCGCCTCGATGGCAGAGCGTCCGACCAACGTTGACGCCGTTAGCAGAGGCGAGGTTTAGGACGCCCCCAGCGCTACCGCTTCGGATGGACCTCCTCGATCCACTCGCCCGTCGCAGAATACCCGCGGCTTCGGTCTTCACCTGCCGCCTGCCAGAGCGCGTCGAAGACCGGCTTGAACCGTCGACGAAGATCTTCAACGCCGTCGAGAACTACGGGCCTGAACGAGAGCAAGGCTCGGTCGAACGTCGGCTTTCTGTGATGCGGCGGACGATGATCGATGTGCAGCTCGAAATTCTCAATGCCTATGATTCCCAGGCAGACGACGAGCGGACCGGCGATGCCGAGCGGGGTGAGGATCTTCTCGGTCCAGTGTTCGAGGAAGCTCACGATGTCGCGCTCAAGTTTCAGAGGGAATAGTACCGGCTCACCCGCGTGAACCCGCTGCACGGCGTAGGTGTCAACGAGCTCGATGCACCCGTCTCGATACACCAGCACCTGTTGCGACGCCGGCCCAGCGTCAGGCCATTGCGCGACGAGTCCGTCGTAGTTGAACTTCACGCTCCAAGGGAGGTGTGCGACAGTCGGCAGCGGCTCAAAATTGCCCTGCTTAAGAGTCAGCAAGTCCACCTCGCCCGCGCTATCGCTCGGATATGCGTGAAGGACGACAGCCGGTCCGTCGTCGAGCGGGACTGCTGCCCTCCGCGTCGCAACGATCTCGTCGAGCCTGGCGCGATGCCGGCCTGCGAGGTGCTCGAGCGTCGCCTTCGCCACTACGGACGGCGCGCGCCCCGGGGGAGGCTGAACGCCACGACCGGGTTGGTTGGGGGCCGCGGACGGAAGCAGCGCCAGCGCTTCCGCCACCGTCTTGGGTCGCTCGTCCACCGCGAGGCGTGTCGCAGCGTTGACGAACGACGCCAGCGGGTGGTCGTTCGGCAGGCTGCCCGGTCGGGCCGGGTCGGGAAGGTTCCCCGTCGCCAGCCACTCGACGAGACGCCCGAGGCTGAAGAGGTCCGAACGCTCATCGGCGTTCTTCAGCCCGCGGAGCTGCTCCGGCGCAGTCCAGGTCTGGTTGCCGCCGATGCTTCGAGTCCGGGTCATGCGCTCGCTTCCGCGAGCCACGGTAAGCCCCCAGTCGGCCACCAACCAGGCTCCGTCGAAGCGCAAGACGTTATCGACGTGGAGATCGCGGTGAAGGAACCCCGCCCCATGCGCGTGCACGAGTGCACCGCCAACCTGGACAGCGACCTCGAGCGCCGCGGAAGCACCGAGCCGGCGCCACGCGTGCAGGTTGCCGAGCGTTCCCTCCGCGAGCGGAAAGATGAACCAGTCTCCTTGCGGATGCGTCTCGAGAGCACGCAGAACGTTCTCGTGGTTCAGAGTGCGCATCGCCTCGACTTCGCGCACTGCTCGGGCCTTCGCGTCCGGCGCGGAGATGGTCACTTTCAACGCGAAGCGCTGCTGCGTATCGCGATCAACGATCTGATAGACGTTCCCGAAGCTGCCGCCGCCGATGTGGTCCACTGCGGCGAATCGGGAGCGAAGCTCCCCGGGAACGTACTGCTCCAAGTCAGGCCGCGGCGGCCCCCCCGAAGATGTCGCATCTCGGGGCACCGCGGGGACCGATGCCTCGCCCGTCGGCAGGGGGAGCTCGTGATCCAGCGTGTCGGGATGATCGCACGCGCTCACGCCGTAGTCCGTGATGACGAAGGCGTGGGTCCCGCGATGCTCCGCAAGGTTCTTGGCGACGAGCAGACGAAGTGCCTTCCAGGCGCCATCCTCATCGAGCCCCAGGTGGGCAAAGTTTTCTTTGGCGTCCCTGCTCGGAGAGACGCTCCAATTCCGGTCCCCCTGCTCGAGAAATATCTTGTGAAGCTCCTTCAGGACGGCCCGAGCAGCCGCGTAGGGATGCGGCGCGAGCGTCATTGCACCTCGTCGGAAGCGCGGCTCGTCCGCGCGCGAACTTTGGATGTTCTCGGCGCACCTCCGCTCTTCGTCAGGGCGTTGGTTGGAGTCACCTGCGCGACCAACGCCGCCGCGAGCTCGTCGCTCGAGTCCTGCGGAACGAGCTCGCCTCGGAACGCCTTGGCGAGGAGCGCGCGGTCGAGAGTATGCAGGTTGTGCAGCATCGCCCCGACGCTGCGCGCCGTGGTGGCATGCGTCTCGAGCGCGCTACGCAGGCTAGCGATGACCTGCTCCTGTTCCTTCAACGGAGCGATGGGGACGGGGCAGGTTCCAAGCTCGCCGAGGCTCACGTTGTACTGGCCTGCGGAGGATGCCGCGTGCGCCTCGATGAGCGCTCTCACGAACGCCGACTGCCAGTACCAGCCTACCCAGTTTGGCATCACACCCATCGCGACGAGCCGGAAGCGAATCAAGTACGATGCGAAGGAAGTCGGCTCCGGCAGCGGGGCGCCGACGACGGCGGCGCGTCCGATTAGGTCCCGGCTGCCATTCGTTCGAACGATGAGCATGTCGGCGGGAGCGATCAGCAGGTCGCCATGCGCACCAGGCTCGAGGGCCCGCTTTACATCGCCGAGGTCGATCTGCCCGCGAGCAACATTCGGGATTCGGAGCACGGCGCACCCAGCGCCGTCGTAGTCGCACTTGGCGGAAGTTCCGTAGCCGGCATCCCAGGCCAATTGGCCGAGGCTGGTCCAGCACCATCCGCTCGGAAGTTGGGGCAGTCGCGTGACGTCAACCGGCGTGGGCTCCTTGTACTTCGACTTCCACTTGTCGTCGGTGGGGGGCTTGCCCTTCGCCTTCAGCTTGGCGAGCTCGGACTCTTCCCACTTCTTGCGGCGTTCGGCGCGGATGCGCTCGAGGAGCTTCGAGGCGGGCTCGATGTCCTTGTTCTTGGCGCGCCAGTCCTTCGTGAGGTCGCCGCGGAAGGCCGCCGCGAGGATCGACTGGCGGAGCTTCTCGAGCAGTGACGGCACGGCGTCGAGCGCCTCGCGCGCGCGGCGGCTCCGCGCCTGGAGGGCTTCGAGCTTCGCGACGATGCGGCGCTGCTCGTCGAGCGGAGGTAGACGGATCGGTACTTCCTTCAGATCGCCCCCGGAAATTCCTACCTGCCCAGCAGATGTCTTCGTCTTGCCATCAATGAATGCGCGCGATGCTCCGACGTGGACGGCCCTCTCGACGAACGCCGGGAGGACGACCCGCTCGTCGAGACGGACACGAATCAACTTGTCCGGGTAGACGAGGACCTGGTCAGACTCGAGAGTCACTCGTGCGCACACCCCCACGAGCGAGGGGTTACCGTTGTACCGAGTGAAAAGCAGATCGTCCCGCCGGAGGCGGTAGGGCTCCCACGCGGACGCAGGCCCCTCCAGGTACCGGGTATCCGTCGCGTTCAGCGCCATTGGTCGAACCGCACTGATACGGAGGATCGCTGTACCAGCATCGGCGTCAGGCTTCGCCGAGATGCCGTTTCGGACCTCGACAGCCAGGTCTCCGAGGCGCGCTGACGTCCAACCTTTCGGAAGCTGCTCGCTCACGCGCCCAGCTCCTCTTGCAGCGCCTGCATCTCCTCGAGCGCCGTCTGGAGCTGGGCGACGATCTCCGCGGCGATCACATCCGGCTCCGGCAGGTCGGCATGGTCCGTTACGCTCTCGTCCTTGAGCCACGTGATGTCGAGGTTGTCGCCGCGCTTCGCGATCACCTCGCGCGTGAACTTCCGGAACCGCCCCGTCTCGCCCTGGTCCTTCCGTTTGCTCTTGCCGAGCGGGTCGTCGCCGAACGCCTTCTCGAACTCTGCGAAGTGGGCGCGCGTGAGCGGCGTGCGCTTGCCGAAGCTCGGGGCGTTCGTCCGCATGTCGAAGAACCAGACGGCCTTCGTGTTGTCCTTGTCCTTCGCCCCGCGCGTGAAGAAGAGCACGTTCGTCTTCACGCCCTGCGCGTAGAAGATGCCCGTCGGCAGGCGCAGGATCGTGTGCAGGTCGCACTTGTCCATGAGGTCCGCGCGGACCTTCTGGCCGACGCCCTCCTCGAAGAGCACGTTGTCCGGGAGCACCACCGCCGCGCGCCCGCCGGGCTTCAGCCCACGGTAGATGTGCTGGAGGAAGACGAGCTGCTTGTTGCTCGTCGGGTACGTGATGTCGTCGCGCGTCGGTCCGCCGCCGCCCTTCTTCGTCCCGAACGGCGGATTCGTCAGGATGACGTCGGCCTTCGGCAGCCCCGCCCCGGTCGGGCCGAGGGTGTCGCCGAGCATGATGTCGCCCTCGATGTCGTGGAGCATCGCGTTCATGAGCGCGAGGCGCTGCACGTCGGGCACGAGCTCGACGCCGTAGAACGCCTCCTTGCGCTGGAACGTCTGCTTCGCTTCCGGCAGGTCGTGCAGCTCGTCGGTCTTCGCCTTGATGTAGCGATCGGCGTTGATGAGGAAGCCGCCGGTGCCGACCGCCGGATCCTGAACGCGCTCGCCCGGCTCGGGCTTGATCGCCGCCACCATGCACTCGATGAGGGGCCGCGGCGTGAAGTACTGGCCCGCGCCGCTCTTCGTCTCCTCCGCGTTCTTCTCGAGGAGGCCTTCGTAGAGATCGCCGAGGCCCTCGTGCTTCGCGCTGTACCAGTCGAGCGCGTCGATGTCCGTCACCACCTGCTTCAGGTGGCGAGGCTGGCGAAAGGTCGTCGACGCGTTCGCGAAAATGGCCCGCACCCGCGTCGAGCCCTTGGTCCCGAGGTCGACGAGGAGCTTCCGGTACGCGTCGAGGAGCTCGACACCGTCATGCTTCGTGAGGTCGTCCCAGCGGTAGCCCTTCGGGATCTGGTCCTCGGTACCGGTCTCCTTCGCCATCTTCAGGAAGAGGAGGTACGTGAGCTCGGTGACGTACTGGTGGTAGGTGATGCCGTCGTCGCGGAGGACATGGCAGAGGTTCCAGAGCTTCTGGACGATGTCTTGGGTCGTGGGCATACCGCGCGCGTCACACTAGCACTGCCGTGCGGCAGCGGCGCGCGACTCAGGCGGCGCGCCGCTTCTTCTTGCGTACGGGCTCGATCGAGTCCGCGAGCGCCTCGAGGATCCTCGCGATCGCTTGCGCGCCGCCGAGGGCGTCTGCAACGCGCCTGTCGATCAGCAGAACCTCGAACGACTCGTTTGCAGCGGCGACATGACGGCCGCGCCCGAGCACACGGTGGGTCTCGAGCGTCACCTCAGGCATCTCGCGGAGGGACGTCTTGGACGGGTTACGGCTCGTCTTCGTAGAGCGCTTCTTCATGGGCTGTCGCTCGTCGGGCGCTGATGATTCGAAGGATAGCGCCGCCGGCGCACTCCGCATACGCATCCCACTCGAACCTGCCGTGACGGACCGTGCTCACCCCGCGTCCTTCCATACTTCGTCCGCGAGGTCGCCGAGCAAGGTTTCGAGCGTGCCGTCGAACACCTTGTTCAGGCGCGCGAAGCCGCCGTCGCTCTTGAATTGCCCGGCGTCCAGCGCCGCGCGATCCACGACGGTCTCGTGCTTCATCTGCTTGGCGATGCGGTCGAGCCACTTCACCTGCGGGTCGGTGAAGCCTCGCGCCTTCCTGAGGCGCGCGACGGCGCGGTCGACGCGCTCCGCGTAGGGCACGAGCGGCGAGCCGAGCGCGAGCTGTCGGATGTACCCCACGATGGTGGCGGCGATGTCTTCGTTCTTCTGCTCGCGCCATGCCGTCTGCAGCGAGGCTTCGCTGAAGCCCTCCTCGTCGAGCACGAGCTTCAGCTGCCGGAGGTCCTCGCGCGTGAGCTCCCGCGGCCTCTGCGTCACGACGAGCAGCGCCGGGAGGCGGTTCATGTTCGACTCGAGGAACGTGCGGAACGCGTCGAGGTAGTCGGCCGGGCGCTTGCTCCCGTGACGGCCGTAGCCGCGCGTGACCTCGCGGACCTCGTCGACGTGCTCGGAGACGACGATCTTGTACGCGCCCGCTCCCGTCGCTCGGTCCAGGAACGGCGCGAGCGCCGGATGCTCCTTCAGGTACGCGGCGGCATCGCCCACGCGACTCGTCTTCAGGAACGACGCGAGCTCGGCGAGGCTCATCCCCGCCGCCGTGCTCAGCCTGGTCTCGTTCTCGCCCTTCAGCGCGCGCTTCTTGCGCTGGAGCTTCGCGAGGAGCTCGTCGAGCGCGGCGCGGCGCATCTCCTCCTCCTTGCCCTCGAGCACCTCCTTCACGAGCTGCTCGAAGGTCACGAGCGGGTTGACGACGACCGGCTTCATGTCGGTCACGTCCTTCAGCGCCGAGTACAGGTCGACGGCGTCGAAGATGCGGAAGCGCTCCTTGCCGATCTCGTGGCAGAGGCGCGTCGCGCGGCCGATCATCTGCTCGTAGAGGATGCGGCTCCGGACGCGCCGCAAGAAGACGAGGTTCGCGATCTTCGGGACGTCGACGCCCGTCGTGAGGAGATCGACCGTCACCGCGATGTTCGGGTGCCGCTCGTTCCTGTAGCGACGAATGACCTCGAGGTAGCGGTCCGTCGCGCCCGTGATCTTCACGACGGCGTCATCGTCGACGCTGCCGTACTTCGCGGCGAGGGCCTCCTTGAGGAGCAGGACGACCATGTCGGCGTGCTCGTCCGTCGCGCAGAAGACGAGGGTCTTCTCCTCCTGCTCGGGGTCGATGTGCTTCACGAGCTCGCCGATGACGGCGCGGTTGAAGCCCTCGGTGATCACCCGCTTGTTGAAGGCTTCGACGTCGAACGCCAGCTCGTCGGGCAGCTCCTCCTTCTTCAGCGTCTGGGAGGTGCGATCGAGGACGAGCACCTCTTCGCGGGCGTCGTAGCGGATGCCGTCCTGCGCGAGCTTCGTCACGATGCGGATCGGCGGCTCGTGATCGACGAGGAAGCCGTCGACGACGGCCTCGCGGTACGAGTAGGAGAAGACGGGCGCGCCGAAGATCTCCCTCGTGTGAATGGCGGGCGTCGCCGTCAGCCCGACCTTCACCGCGTCGAAGTGGTCGAGCACGCGGCGGTACTTCGAGATGTAGTCGTCCTCGTCGCGGAAGAGCATCTCGCGATCGCTCATCTCCCGGTCGAGCAGGTAGCCCCGGTGGCACTCGTCGACGACGATGCAGTCGTACTGGTCGACCGGCGGGATGCGCTCCTCGGCGTCGCCGTCGAATGGGCCGAGAACGCGCTTCGTCATCGCCTGGATCGTGGCGATCTGGAGCTTCGTCTCGCGGTTCGGCTTGAGGTCGGCGAGCTCCTTCACCTCGAAGATGTCCGTGAAGGTCTGGAGGCTCTCGAGGCGCAGGTCCTTCAGCGCGTTGGCGGTCTGCTCGCCGAGCGCGCTCCGATCGACGAGGAAGAGGATGCGACGGAAGCGCTTCGTCTTGAGGAGCCGGTAGCAGAGGCCGATGCACGTGCGCGTCTTGCCCGTCCCCGTCGCCATCGCCACGAGGAGCTCGCGCTTGCCTTCTTCGAGGCCGCCCTCGACGGCGAGGATCGCGCGCCGCTGGTACTCGCGATCGATGTACGGCATCGGCTCGACCTTGAGCTTCGCGTGCGCCTCGTCGACGTCCTGCTTCAAAAGGTCGAGGAGACCTTCGGGCGTGTACCAGCCCTCGAGCGGGACGGGGTGGTTCCGGGGGCGCCGCGCGTCGAGGAACCAGATGCCGCTCTTCGTCCTGAGCTGACGGAGGAAGGGGCGCCCGTTCGTCGCGAAGAGGAACGGCACCTTGTGCGGCCCCCACGGGCTGCCAGAGACGAGGACCTCGTCGCTCTTGATGACGTAGCCCGTCGAGTAGCGCTTCGCCTGCGGGATGACGCCGAGGACGTCTTTGTGCTTTCGCTTCGCCTCGACGACACCGACGACCTGCAGCCCCGCGAAGAGGACGTAATCCGCCCAGCCCTCCTTCCCGTCCGTGAGCGTCGGCCACTCCGCGATCGCGAGGTTCTTCCCTTTCGCCGGCCGCACGCCGCGCTGGAACGTGAGTCGCTCCGAGTCGACCTCCCAGCCCGCGTCGCGGAGCTGCTTGTCGATGAGGCGGCGCGTGGCGGCCTCGTCGAGCTCGATCGCTTCGCTGGCCTCGGCGGCGCGGTCGATGGTCGCTCGGATCGAGGGCTGCGGCGCCTTCTCGGCGGCGGCCTGGAGCGCGGCGAGCTCCTCGAGGAGCTTCTTGTTCTGCTCCTCGAGCTCCTTCGTCCGCGCCACGCCGGCCGCGGCCTTCTCGCGCTCGACCAGCTGCTCGGAGGCGAGCGCCTCCCAGATCGCGGCGTCCTCTCGCGCCTTCGCGGCGCGCTCCTCGGCGGAGAGCCGCTCCTTGGCTTCCTTCTCGGCCGCGAGCCGGATCGCCTCGATCTGCGCCTTCGCCGCCTCGGCCTCCTTTGCATGCGCGGCGAGCTGCTCGCGCAGGCGTGCGAGCTCGTCGTGAAGCGCGGGGCTCTGCGCTTCGACCTTCTTCGGCGGCGACGGAGGGACGAACGGACCGGGGTCGAACTTGCGGTTGTTGCCGAACGAGCGCTGGAACCAGATCGCGAGCTCCCGCGCCATGCGGAGCTGATGAAGCGCCTCGTTCGCGTCGCCGCGATTCTCGTGCACGGCCGCATTTCCGGCGCGCCGGAGATCGTGGAAGATCGTGCGCTGCGTCGCGCCGATGACGCTCTTGTCGAAGAGGCGGTCGACGAGGGTCTGCTGGGTCTCGTTCGGCAGCGGGAGGAGGCCCACCTTCGCCGCCGCGCGCTTCGCGAGCACCTCCGCGAAGAGACGCAGCTTGGCGATGCTCGTCGGCGGATCGCTCGCGAACACCGCCTCGGCCTGCGTGGCGAGCGCGACCAAGCGCGCGTCGTGGTGCGCGAGGTAGGCGAAGTTCGGCGACGGTTGGCTCGACACCGGGACACTCCCCCGGAAATGCTCCAGACGGGACCCATTCCCCGCCTTTCGCGTATCCGCGAGCCGCAAAAAGAGGCTCAGCGTCCAAGACTACACGCAATCGCGCTCCCGTGGGTTCGCCGTTTTCGCCGGATCCGCGTTTTGCAGGTGAAGGTGAGTCGTCAATCCGAGCGCGTAGTCGACATCGAACGATGAAGCATCGACCTGGAGCGCCCAGCGGACGGCGCTTCCAACGGAGGAGGGCATGAAGGATTCGGCCGAAGCGGCGACGAAGACGAAGTCCGGGGGGATCTTTCACCGGCTCTGGAAGGCGTTCGGCGGGAACGCCTAGCCACGCCGCGGCGGACGGCGGCGTGGCGATTCGCGGAGCGCGCGGAAGGCTGCCCGAGGGACGGCGATCGCTTCGCTCGCACGGACTGCGCCGCGTGTGGAGGGCGGCGACGAGGACGGGCTCGTAAGGAACAGTGGATGCATGACGAGCCGTTCCCATGCGCACCATGCACGTGCTGTTGTTGATGAGCGCGGTCTCTACCCCTGCGTGCGCCGAGCGCGGCGCGGAGCTCCGCCAACCCGTTGGGCAAACGATGGTCCCGTCGTCGCCCAGCCGCGGCGCGCACGCTGCGACGCCCAACGAGTCTCCGGACGACGTCGAGCGGTACCTCGCAGGCCAGAGCGGCGGCCCCTGCGGGATGGACGAGCTCCCGGTGATCGAGTTCGCGTCGACGGAGCTCGGGGAGCGGGAGAAGCTCCAACTGAAACGACTGGCGGACTGTCTGACGGCCGCACCGTACGAGACGACGAGCATCGTCCTCATCGGCCACACCGACGTGGTCGGCACCGCGCCCGCGAACCTCGTGCTCGGGCTCGAGCGCGCGACGACCGTCATGAGAGACCTCATTGCTGGTGGTGTTTCACCGGGGCGCATCGTTGTCGCCTCCGCTGGCGAGCTCCAGCGTCCGCACGAGCGCTGGGGAGTGCGGGCCCACCGCGTCGAGGTGCTCCTCGCACGAGGCGGTCCACCCCGTCCGAACGAGGCTCCGATCGCCCGCGGCATCGACGCTCAGGGCCTGCTGCCGCGTCCGCGGAGTGAGGTCGTAGGCCGTAACTCGCCCGGACACCTCGTGCCTGCTCCGCAGCCTCCCCCGATGCGCATGCTCCCGCAGCAGCAGCCCGGTCCCTTGGTGCCTCTCCCTCCCCCGCGCAGTCGATGAGCCGGGTCCAGCGCTCCGCCACAGGCGGCTGACCCGTCACACGCTTCATGTCCAGCGCTATTGCTTCGCAATCGCGCTCCCGTGGGTTCGACGTTTTCGTCGGATCCGCGTTCTGTCCCCCCAGTCCCGTAGCAGCGGATGTCAGCCCGAGATCTCGATGCGCTCGATCGTGACCGGATCGATCGGGCGGTCGTCGCTACCCTTCGGCACCCTCGCGATGTCGTGGACGACCGAGACGGGCGAGCATTCGCCGAAGATGGTGTAGTTGCCGTCGAGCTGCCGCGTGGCGGCGTCGGTGATGAAGAACTGCGAGCCGTTCGTGTTCTTTCCTCGATTCGCCATGCAGAGGAGGCCCGCCCGATCGTGCGTCGCGCCCGGCCAGATCTCGTCGACGACCTCGTAGCCCGGCCCGCCCGCGCCGTTGCCGAGCGGATCTCCGCCCTGGATCATGAAGCCCTTGATGATGCGGTGGAACGTGGTCCCGTCGTAGAAGGGCCTCTTCACCCACCGGCCGTCCAGGGTGCGAAAGGGGCGGGTGCCGCGCGCCAGTCCCACGAAGCTGGCGACCGTCACGGGCGCCTTGTCGTCGTACAGCCGGCAGCTGAGCACGCCGTGGCTCGTCGTGATCGTCGCGGTGAGCGCCCCGCTTCTTTCGAGGCCGGCGGTCGCGTCTTCGAGCGAGAAGTTGCCGCCCGTCGGATCGCGTCCGTCGGGCGAGTCGACCGGCGTCTCCGTCGCGGGCGTCGCGAGCGCTCGTGCTTCTGGACGGGACGGAGGCGCGGGCGTCTCGGACGCGACCGGCACCAGCTCCCGCTCCGGCGCCGGCGTGCCCGGCGGCTTGTCGAGGCAGGCGACCAACAGCGGCCCGACGAGCGCGAGCGAAGCGAAGCGGAGCGGGAACATGGCGCCATCCTAGCCCAAGGCGTCCCGGCGCAGCGCGCTCGCTACCGGCGTGCGATCCGCCTGGTCGTCGTCGCGTGCGAACGGAAGTAGTCGCCGAGCACCTCGCGGCCGACCTCGTTGGCCTTCATGCGCCACGTGACGTCGTTGGCGAGCAGTACGGCAAAGGCGATCTCGGGCGCCTCCGCCGGAGCGAAGCCGGTGAACCACGAGTACATGCGCGCGGGCTTGTCTCCGATGAGCGTCCCGGTCTTCGCCGCGACGGTCACGCCTTCGAGGCTCGGTCGCTTGCCGGCGCGGAACACCTTCGCCGCCGTGCCGGAGCGCGTCGTGATCTGCATCATCCGCGTGAGCTCGGCGGCGGACTCCGCGCGAAGCGCGCGGCCCTCCTCGACGCGCACGGGATCCTTCGTGGCCGTGTGGAGACGGACGCGCGTCCCGCCGTTGGCGATGGTCTGGACGGCGAAGAGCGCACCGAGCGCCGACGTGCGCCCGTTCCAGAAGCCCGCGGCCGCGCGGGCGAAGCCGAGGCGGTCGTCGGGGATCGTGATGTGCGAGCGCCCGACGGTGCGATCGATCGGGACGTCGCCGTCGAGCCCGAGCAAGCTGGCCTTCGCCGACACCTCGTCGGGCCTCGCGTGACGGAGCGCGAGCTTCGCGATGGCGACGTTGATGCTGTGCCCGAGCGCCGTTCGGAGCGAGATGCATGCGTCACCCGGTCGGGGCGTGTCATGCAGATCGCTCGTGTCGATCGAGCGCTCACCGCCGGAGTAACACACCGTCGATCCACCGGTCACACGCCCAGAGTCGAGGAGCGCCGAGACGGTCGCGAGCTTGAACACGCTAGCGAGCGGTGCAAACGCGGAGCCGACGCGGTCTCCGCCGCCGATGCTCGCCCACGCGAGGATCCGCCCGGTCTTCACGTCGCTCATGACGATGGCGCCCTCGTGCGGAGCAGCCGTGCGCAGCCATCGCTCCGCGCTCGCCTGGAGTCGCTCGTCGACCGACGGCACCTCCGCGCGCGATGGCCGTGCGACGAGCAGAACCGTCCAGAGGGCGGCGATCCCCCAGAGCGCGCGGACCATTCCAATTCGGTATGCGATGTCCCGCGGCAAGGCCAAGTTCCGACCATGAGTGGTTCGAGTGTGCCGAGGCGGGCGGTGAGGATTACGGACGTCCGCGACGTTCGCTTCCGCGCCCCCTACGCCTAGGTCGCCACCTCATCCGTCTTCTGCAGCGCCAACGAGACTGCGAAACCGCGAACAGCACGCGATCGTCGCGCACCCGGGGACAACGGGGGCGCGGCCTGCTATCTCCGCGCGTCCCATGCGGCGAATCGGGCTCGACCTCGGAACCACCAACAGCGCGATCGCGGTGAGCGGAGGCGACGGTAGCGTTCGGCTCGCGACGCACGACCACGCCGGAGGTTCCTCCGACACGTTCCGCTCGCTCCTGTATTTCGGCGCGGGCGAGAAACCCGTCGGCGGTCCACGCGCGATCGACCGCTACCTCGAAGCGGCGGGCGAAGGACGGCTCATCCAGTCGATGAAGTCGTACCTCGCGGACACCACGTTCCAGGCCACGAACATCTTCGGTCGAACGACGTCGCTCGTCGACCTCCTGACCGTGCTCCTCCGCGAGCTCCGCGCGTCTGCCGAACAGAAGCTTGGTCCGCTCGGATCACGGGCCGTCGTCGGACGCCCGGTACACTTCGTCACCGAGCGTGACGAGGAGGACGAGGCCCTCGCGCTGAAGCGCCTGCGCCAGGCGCTGGCGAACGCCGGTTGGGAAGACGTGGAGCTCGAATACGAGCCCGTCGCCGCCGCGCACTTCTACGAAGCGAAGCTCGACCATGACGAGCTCGTCCTCGTCGCGGACTTCGGTGGCGGTACGAGTGACTTCTCGCTCGTCCGCGTCGGGCCGGGTCAGAAGGATCGTGGCGCCGACCGCATCCTCGGCAGCGACGGCGTCGGGATCGCCGGCGACGCGCTCGATGCACGCCTGATGCAGAAGCTCGTCGCGCCGAAGCTCGGTCTGGGGACGACCTACCGCTCGCTGATGGGCAACAAGGAGCTGCCCGTGCCGGTGTGGATCTACGCGCGCCTGCTGCGGTGGCATCACCTCTCGTTCCTCAAGTCGAAGAAGAACATCGAGATGCTCGAGGGCATGATGAGCCAGGCCGCCGACGGGAGCACGTTGCGCGCACTGCTCCATGTGCTCGAAAACGACCTCGGCTACCACCTCTATCGGGCGATCGAGCGCACGAAGGTCGCTCTCTCGAACGCCGAGGAGGCCGTCTTCACGTTCTCCGACGCGCCGCTCGAAATCGAGGCTCCCGTCACGCGGCGCGCCTTCGAGGAGTGGATCGACGAGGACATGCAGAAGATGGCCGCCTGTGTCGATCGGCTGCTCTCTCGTTCCGGAGTCGACGCGAAGGACGTCGATCAGGTCTTCATGACGGGCGGCAGCTCGTTCGTTCCCGCGGTGCGCCGCATCTTCGAGACCCGGTTCGGCGCGTCGCGAATGCGGACGGGCGGCGAGCTCGTCTCGGTCGCAAGCGGCCTCGCGGTCCGCGCGACGCACGAGGCCTGACGCTCGGCTCGGCAGTGATGCTCGAGGCGTAGCGCGAGATCTGATCCGACCTCGAACCTCAGTTGAACACGAGATCGAGGATATCCGCCGCGGGCAGCGGACCGACCTGGGCGTTCGAATCGTCCTCGTCGTCCCCATACCGAGAGTAGCCGGGCGGGGTCGCAGCCCCTCCACACAAGATCTGGAGCGGGAGGGCGCCCGCGCCGTCGCCATCGTTGTCCGGGTACAGGATGTTCCATTGCGTGAGCGCCGCGTTCGCGTCGTCGCAATCGTTCCCCTTCGCGATCGTGAAATACGGCGGAGGGAGCTGCGCCCCAGAGCAAATCGTCCCCTTCTCCGCCACTGTCGCGCCGTCTCCATCACGGTCCACGAACGAGTAGTGTAGAAGCTGCCATCTCGTGGGATCCTCCGGCGCGCAGTCGGTCCCCAACGACGAGTCACCTGCGGAGACGCTCCCGTCCGTGCATACGAGTGACGCGGCGCCCGCCCCTACGCCGTCGCCGTCGATGTCTGAATAGACGGTCACCCAGTCGTGGACGTCGGGGTCCGAATCGTCGCAGTCATCCCGATAGGCCTGTGACGCATAACCGGCCGGCAATGAAGCACCCGCGCAGATCTGGCCGCTCATCCCAACGGTATACGTATCGCCGTCGGCGTCCCGGTACTGGAACGTCAGGAGCTGCCACTTCAGCGGATCGGCGGGGGCGCAATCGGTGCCCGTCGAGGAATAGCCTGCAGGAACGCTGCCTCCGATGCACACCATCTGAGGGGCACCGTCGCCGACGCCGTCGCCGTCCGCATCGGCGAAGAGCGGCGCGGCGACATGGACGTTCGGGTTCGTGTCGTCGCAGTCCTCGCCGTTCGCGACGGTGGAGTAACCGTGGGGAAGCGCTTCGCCGCTGCAGATCGTGCCGGCCTGCGAAACGGTGTACGTGTCGCCGTCGCCGTCGCGGTACGCGTAGGGAAGAAGCTGCCACTTCGTCGGATCGAGGGGCTCACAATCGAGCGCGTCGGGCGCGCCATCCGCGTCCGAGTCGAGGGGGCCGGCCTCGGGGCCCGCGTCGCCGGAGCCGGACGCGTCGGCGTCGCCGGAGTCGGACGCGTCCGCCGCCGATGCGTCGTCGGGAGTGTGGGAAGTTCCGTCCGGAGTGGCGGAATCGGGCCGCGGTCCCGGGGTAGCGTCGAAGGGTTTGGTAGAGCCCCCTTCTTCGTCGATCTCCGTTCCGCTCGCCGGCGAACAGGCCGCCAGGGTGAGCGCGCCCGTCAGCGCGAGGGCAGCTCGCAGCACGTTCAGAGCGGTGCGCATCACGGTAGCTGGGTCAGCCTGCACCCGCGAGGGCTGAGGTACGTCGTCCCCGTCCCGGTGGAGGGGGGTGTCGCCCCGCTGTAGAAGACGCCGACCGAAAAGCGTCCCGGACGATTGATCGCTACGAGCAACTGCCTTTCGCACGTACTGATGCCCGCGATCGGGGCATCAGCGTACGCCTCCACGAACGCTACGGTCGATGGACCACTCGCGCCGTGCTGCACGCCGGTCACTGTGAGGGTGACGTGGCTGTCGACCCGTCCGATCGTGTAGGCGGTCACGGCGTCGAACGTCAGTTCCGGGGGCGTCGCCTGGGCGCCGGCGTTGGTGGGCGTGAGGGCGAAGGCGGCGATGGCCAACGAAGCGCGGACGAAAGCGCGAAGCTGCATGACGACTCTCCTGGCCCGGACGGTAGCACGTCCATTCCCACCGACCGTATCGATGTTTTGGCCAAAAACGGGATATGTAGTCCGGGTGGCGTGTGTGGTGCTCGCAGCTCCGGGCGGCGGTCCGCGCGCGCCTCGTCATTGGGGTCGACGTTTTCGCCGGATCCCCGTTTAACAGGGGCCGCGGTCTGAACGCTGAGGTCACGCCCTTTCACGTCAATGCCGGTCGGCCTTCGAGCGCTTCGGCTCCGTTCGGATTGGCCGACTCCGAGCCGCTTCGAGGAAGGACGTCGAAAAGATTGGCTGTCGCCCGTCCGTGCCTCTTGAGCGGAGGAGCCCGAGCGCGCGACGCTACGCTGAACCCCCATGCGCAAGTTCCTCGTGTCCCTCGCCCCCGCGACCCTCGCGGTCGCCGTCCTCGTGGCATGCGAAGCCGACTCGGATCCGGGCGGAGGCGGCATCTCCTTCGATGCCGGCGTCACCGACGGCGCGAACGACGGGCTGCTGGTGGACGCCGCTACCGACGCGGTGCCGGACGCCCCCGTCGTCCCGACCGTCAATGTGACGGTGAGCGGCTTGGGCGGACCGAAGGCCAACGTTCGGATCGTCTTCCACGCGGCCGACGGTCGGGTCATCGAGACGAAGGTGACGGACGCGGACGGAAAGGCCACCCATGTGGGGTCGGACGCGACGATGGTGAGCGCGCTCCTCGCGGGGGGTGGCCAGCGTCAGATCGTCACGTGGACGGGCGTCGAAGCCGGCGACGACTTGCAGCTGCGCGACACGCTGCCGGACGAGGCGGAGGACATCAGGGGGCAGTACAATGTCATCCTGACGAGCGACTTCGTCGACGCAGGAGTAGCCGCGTATTGGGTCGACGGCCCGTGCGGTGGCGCACCGAAGCTCGGAACGGCGACCGGCATTCCCGTCTTCCGGCGCTGCTCGCACGCGAAGAATGCCGTCCTCGTGACGGCGAGCGGCAACGACAACATCCCCAGAGGGCATGCGTTCCAGAAGGGCATCGACAACATCAGCGACGGCAGCACTGGTGTCGTGATGATCGACGGCTGGAAGGCGCCGGCGTCCTTCGGCCTGACCGTGGCGAACGCGCCGCCCGATCCGGACCTCGACAGCGACCTTCTCGAGATCGCCGATGGGCACGGGTTCCACAACAACACCGGCACGTCGAACGACGGCTCCACGATCGACTACAAGACGGCGTCAGGTTTTGCCGACGCATACCAGGCAACGGTGCGCAAGGGGACGGGGTCCCGCCGGAAGGGCCTCACCACGCGCGTCGCGGCGCCGGCCACGAGCATCGCGTTCGACCACGCGATGTTCCTTCCGACCATAGACAGCTCCTCGATCGACACGACTAACCCGCGGCGTCCCGTCGTACAGTGGACGTCGGACGAGCCAACGTCGGGAGCCGACGGCGGCATCGTCCAGTTCCGCTTCAACGGCCCGGACGACGTGAGCTACGCGTGGACGCTCGTCGTACCTCCCGGGGCGACGAAGGTCACGACGCCGGCCATGCCGCCCGAGGCCGAAGCCTTCCTACCCTACGCAGCAGACGCGGGTACCGAATCTACGTTTTCACAGCCGGAGGTCCTGTTCGTCGAGGCCAGTACGATCCCGAGCTATGCGCTCTTCCGTGGCCAGCAGGGGACGCTGCTCGACTACCTCGGGGATGTGCTCCCGAACGAATCCTTGCCGGCCATGCCGCTCGACGGCGTCTACCGGTGGACGAGCTTCTCCCCCGTGCCCCGGTGACGGATCCTCCCAGACGCTTGCGCGTGGACGGCGGGCGTTCAGCTCGACGACGCTGCTCGCTAGAACCTCATCGAGCCGCCGAGCTCGAACGCGGTGAGAAAGCGCGGCGCGGGTTCGTCCGGACCGATTGCACGCGTATCCAGGGCGACGCCGGCCATCGTCCGGAGCTCGATGGCGAGACCGTGCCCGAGCTTGCCGCGGATAGTCCCCGACGGCCCGATGCTCCCGCGCGTCAGCGATCCCTGGTGCGACCAGACGTGAAGGGCATCGCCCCCGATGCAGATGTCGACCTCGAGCCGCTGCTGATGAATGTACTTTCCAGGCACTCGCCCGCACGCATCGAGGCGACCTCCAAGCGCAGTCAGCGTGGCGCCGTCCGGCTCGTCGCGCGGGATCCGTGAGGTCGAACGTCCATAAAGGACCGACGGGCGAAGCACCCATCTCTCGGTGAGCTCGATCGTGACGAACGGCGCGACGCCGAACGTGCTGCCGATGGAAGCGGCGCCGGTCCGGAGGAAGGCCGTCGTTCCGATGTCCACCGCCCGGCTCGCTCGAGGCTCGGCGGGCGATGTTGGTGCGGCGTCACGGCTTTCCGCACGCTGGAGCAGATGCGCCGGCGCGAGGGGCGGGCTGCCGATCGGCGGCGACTCCGCCTCGCGCGAGTGCTCTTCCGGGTGCGTCTCCGCACGTGCGAGCTCGTCGTCGAGCACGAGCTGTGCCCATGCGCCGACCGCACGCGCTAGCGCGATGCAGCTCCCCGTCGTCCGGACGCTCAGCATGCGCTCGGACACGAGCTCTCCGCGGTCGTCCGAGAGCTGCGCGGCGGCCGACTTCGTCCCGGCCGCGGCAGACGCGACCTTCATGCTGAGGCGCCAGCGCCTGTCGTCGTCGGGGGTTCGCCGCGGACCACGCGCCGCCGCGAGCGACGCGGAGAGCATGGCCTCGGCGCGCGCCCGATCGGCGCAGCTCGACTCCGCTTCGATGACCGCTTCCACCGGGACGACGTCCACGACACCCACCACTGCTCGCCATGGCCGGCCAGCGACGGATCCGTCGCGCCGTGTCGAAAATTCAGACGAGGCTGCAGCGACCCCCGCGCCGGCGACGTGCCACGAGCACGGAAGCACATGCCGCAGCGAGGAGCAGCGCGCCGGTGGAAGGCTTGCTTCCCGGCGTCGCCGCGCAGCCGTCGTCGCTACCGCCGCTCGTGCCGCCGCTACTCGACGCAGGTGGATCCGCCTTCGGGTCGGGAGGGAGGAGCCGGATCGTGAATGGAGCGTCGGTCTTCTTGGTCGTCGTACCAGCGACGACGACGAGGACCTCACCCTCGGCATTCGCCGGGAGCTTTTCCGTCAAATCGATCTTCGCCTTGCCGCCTTCGATCGGGACGACGACGCCGCCGTTCCGCGCCGGATCCGTCTCGAGCGCGATCTGGTACGCCGCATCGAGCGTGCCTCGATACACGAAATACGAGAGCCCCGACGAGATCGCCTTCACCCCGTCCTCGAGCGGCGACGTCTTGATCCCGGGATACGTCGCGGCGTCGGGATAACCGGACGCTCCGGCGAGATCTGCGGTGGCCGCGTTCCATGCGGCAAACAGCGGGAACGCCTCCGCGAGCGACGAGCCCTTTCCCTTCAGCACCGTGTCGGTCGCATCGAGCGGTTTCTGGCCTTGCGCCTCGATGTCGAAGATCTCGCGGATGACGTCGCTGCCGTGGATCGACGCGAGGAACAGCGGCCACACCGCCGAGCCATAGAGATACCCCGCGGTCACGCCGGTCGGGGGCGCATCGAGCGAGCGCGTCGGCTCGGCGAAGAACTTCGGAAGGTTCCGCTCGAAGTCCTCGAGCTCGGGGTGAAGCGTCTTCATCGCCCATTGGGCGGTGCCTTCCGCCCAGAACGGGTCGTCGTTCGTCTTGTACAGGTTCTGGATCGCGTGGAACAGCTCGTGGGTGACGACCGTGCGGAAGCCTTCTTCCGGTGTCGCGTAGCCGTTCTTGAACGTCGAATCGATGAGCGCGAACGACGGGCACGCGCCGCCATTGCACTCCGCGACGGTCGCGCCGTCGCCGCCGTTGAAACGCACCAGATAGATGTCGAGCTTCTCGTCACCGCCGTTCGACGTGCAAGCCGAGTCGGAGGGCACGGCGTGGTAACCCATCGCGGCGTATTTCGAGAGCGCCTCTTCGGCGACGTCGGCCGCGTACGCGACGGAGTCCGGAACGCCGTCGGCGCGTGTGCTCGTCAGCGTTGCTGCGTGCGTGCCGCTCGTCGCCCAGTGGACGCGCACCTTCGCGGTCGCGTGCGACTTCACCTCGGCCGCTCCGTAGGCGTAGCCCTCGTAGCCGCTCGGATCCGTCGGGCGCCCCCTGCATGCTGCACGGGCGGTGCTCGACGAGAGGAGCGCCGTGATCCCGAGCGCCGCCGCGACTGCAGCAGGCTTCGCGAAGCTCATAGCGCCGCGACCTTGAGGACGAAGCGGCCCGTCGTCTTGCCGTCGGTGCCGCCGGTGCTCGTGCCGGTGTAGCTGACGATCCCGAGCTTGTAGCGTGATGTCCCGTCGGCGCCGCGGACGATGAACGACACGCCCGACTTCACGCTCGGCCCGGCTCCGACGGCGTAGTCGTACCAGCCGGAGAACGTCGTGATGATGAACGACGCCTCGTCTTTGCGGCCGACGCACTCTTCGTCGAAGAACTTCTCGGGCTCGATCTCCGCGGCGTCCGCATCGGCCGCGGTGACCTGATCGAAGTCCTTCGAGATCAACTTCGCGCCGCCCTTGCCCGGCCCGGCGTCGCCGCTGTTCGTGTAGATGTCGACTCGCTTGAGCGCGAGGTCCCAGTCCGCCGAGTCGAATGCGGCCTTGTCGGTGATGTCGACCTTCTCGCCCGTGAGCTTGATGTAGATGCGCGGGCTCTTGGCTGCTTCCGGCGCGCCGCCGGCAGAGGCATCGACGTAGAGCGTCGTCACGCCGTCCGCTGCCGAGACGACCTTGACCTCGCCCGTCGAGACTTTGGCGATCGGAAGGAGATGCTGATCACGCGCGGCGGTGCACTGCGTGCCGCCGCCCGGGACCTCCGCGCCCGAGTCCCCCTCGGGGACGGAGGAGCCAGCATCGGGCGTTCCGCTGCTGCCGGTGGCCGGAGTCGTCGAGCTGCACGCCGGAACGGCAGCGATGACGAGCGGGAGCGATGCGACGAGAAGCAAGACGCGGTTCATGGGTCTTCTCCTATTCCGAGAGCTGGGTCGCGCGCCTACTTGGCGGCCTTCACGCGCATCACGATCGTTCCAGGGCTCGTGGCGGTCGCTCCTTCGAAGCGAGCGAAGCCGACGAGATAGCGCTTTTTCCCATCGGCACCGACGACCAGCCACGCGAATTTCCCCGGTGCAGCCGGGCTCGCGCCGCGCTCGGTCCAGAGCCCGCTGAACGCGCTGACGACGCGATCGCCCCGCAGTGTCTGGCCCTCGAAGCTCGCCGCGGTGATGGCATCGAACCTCGCCAGCTCGCTCTCGGGCGTCCGCTGGACGACCTCGACGAGCTTCTCGTTCGCGGTCTTGTCGGCGTCGAAGTCGATCGCACCGACGCCGCGCGGCCCGCCCTCCTCGCCGTTCACCGAGATGTCCTGTCGCCGGAAGCAGAGATGCCAAGCCGACGACGTGCGCGCATCGGCGGCCGTCAGCATCATCCGCGCGCCCGTTCCGAGGTCGATGCACTCGCTCGGCGCGGCCGGATCGCCTGCGGTCGTCCCACCTGCCGTGCCGTCGATGTCGACGGCCTCCTTCGCGGGCTGCCCCACCTCGGCGTAGCGGATCTTGTAGAGCGCGCTCACCGCCGCGCCGTCACGCTTGCCGTAGTAGCTCAGGATCTGAACGCGATAGAGCTTGTCGCCGTCCTTCACACCGAAGACGTGGAAGCGACTGTAGAGCGCGTGGTTCGGCGGTCCTTCGTAGAAGTACCAGCGAATGAAGGCACCACCGGCTTTGTCCGCGGTGAGGAACGGAACGTCCGGCGCGACGTCGTCGATGAAGACGATCGGATCGAGCGGCCCGAACGCGAGCGAAGCGCCGGAGCCCGACGGCCCGCTGTTCGTGTAGACATCGAGCCCTTCGAACGCGAGGTCCCAGCCCTTGTCGGTCTTCGGATCGGCGGGCGTCACCACCGACGGTGGGCTCGCGAGCTTCGCGTAGACGCGGCCCGCCTCTGGCACCGGGATCTTCAGCTCCTCGCCGGAGTTGAACGCCTCTCCGGGATCCTCTCCAGCGTCTGCGCCCGGCGTCGCCCCGTTGTCCTTCTTCGCGCCCGGCCCGACGTCCTCGCTGCATGCGGCAGTCGCGGCGAGCGCTGCTGTCATGACGAGCAGCGCGATCGACGAAGCCCTGACGGAGAAGAAAGCTCTCTTCATGGGTGATTCAGTCCTCCCAAGGAAAGTCGGCCCGGAGACCGGCATAGAGGATACGCCCCAGCGGCGGACGCGTATCTCCGAGCCGGCCGGGATCCTGCTTCACGTCCAGCAAGTTCAATGCCCCGACGTAGACTTGCGAGTGAGGCCACAACGTCCGGCCCACGCGGACGTCCACCGTCTGATAGCCGGGCGAACGACTGTCCACGTCGAGAAACGAGCTCGTGACGACCCGTGCGCGAACGTACATCTCGAGCTTCCACCCCGGCTCGACACGAAGCGCAGTCGTGACCGAGTGCGGCGGCCGGCCGGGCAACGGCTGATCGTTCACGTCGTCCCTCGTCCACGTGTAAGCGTAGCTCGATTCGGCCGTGATCCAAGGCGCGGGCGACACACGCGCGTCGACCTGCGCGCCCGCCGTCCGAGCTCGTCCGAAGTTGGTGTACGAATACGTTGCGACGCCACCGTCGAAGACGCCGCCGCCGAGATCGAGATCGATGAGGTCCTCGACCCAGTTCGCGAAGACGGAGCCGCACACCATTCCGTCTTTCATCGGCTTGACCGTGAGGTCGGCGTTCACGCCCCACGACTTCTCGGGGAACAGATCGCGGTTGCCGTTGATCCGGTAGCCGTAGAACGAATGATCGAACACGAAGCCGAGCTCTTTCGCGCTCGGCGCGCGGAAGCCTCTTCCCGCTGAGGCCCGGAGTGTCACGTCCGGCGACACCTCCCATGCAGCTGCGAGCCGCGGCGCCAGCGATTCTCCGTAGCGCGAATGCAGCTCGCTGCGGACACCAGGCATGATCGTGAGCGTCGGCACGATCTTCCACGAGAGCTGCGCGTAGAAGGCGGCGACCCCGAACGTCAGCGGGACCACCTCCGGCCCGCTCGTCGTCACGGGACCGGCGGAGCTGCTGACGGTGCGCGTGAGCGACTGCTCGAAATGCTCCGCTTCGAAGCGCGTGCCGGCGACCCACGTGCGCGTGCCTTCGGGCACGGTGGCGATCGCCTCGAAGCTCTGCATGCGGTGGTCGCGATCGCGGCGCTCGTCGATCGGCGAATTGCGACGGTCCTTCGCGGTGAAGTTGTCGAACTGCTGCCGCCCCATCGTGAAGCGCAGGCTCGCGCCGCTCGCGAAGCGCGTGACCTGGATGACATGCAGCGTGTAGCGATTGGTCTGCTGCGGGAGATCGGTGATGAAGCGCTCGTCGATGGTCGGACGCTTCTCGCTCTCGATGCCGTCCAGACGATCGCGGAATGCGCGCATGCGGATGCGCACGTCCATCTCGGGAACGCTCTTGCTCCCGCGGAGGAGCTGCATGCCTCCGCGGAGGCCGATCATCCGGCGGTTCGTCTCCGGAATGCGTAAATCGGGGAGCCCCGGCGTGCGCTCGACGCCGTCCATACGCATGTAGTTTGCATCCAGCCCGACCCATGGCTCGCCGAACGGACCGAGGGTGCCCTCCTTCTTCGCGGAGGCATTGCCCTGGAGCACGACGCCGTTCAGCGACCGGTACTCGGCGCGTGCACGCGCAGCGAGGCCGGGCCGGCGGGGCGGCGCCGTGATGATGTTGACCACGCCGCCGAGCGCAGCCGATCCGTAGAGCGAGCTCGTCGGCCCGCTGACGACCTCGATGCGCTCGAGATCGGCCGTCGGGATCGCCGCGAGATCGACCGCGCCGCCGACGTCACCGACGACGCGCTCTCCGTCCTCGAGGATGAGCACGCGATCGCGATCGAACCCCTGGATCTGGAGCGCGCTCACGCCGCCGAGGAAGCCGTAGGATCCGGGGTTCACCTGCAGCCCCGGCTGGGTCGCGAGCGCATCGGCGACGTTCGTGGCGCCGCGCCGGTCGGCTTCGTCGCGCGTGATCACGTCCGTCTTCACGGTCGCACGCTGTACGTTCTCCGGCGTGCGCGTGCCGGTGACGACGACGGTCTCGGTCTCTTGCTTCGCGGCGCCGGGCTGCTCGGCGTGCGCGGTCGTCACGCCGAGGACGGCGCCTGAAAGGAGGGCGCTCCGAAGAAGCCCTGTCCCGAGCGATCGCGCGCGGGCTCTCGGAAGCGTCCCTCCCCGCGCCCCCACCGCGCCTCTACTTCGGCACTTCGAACGAGTGCTTGACCGACTGCGGCGATCCTTGGAACGGATTCACCTTCGTCCGCTTGAAGTGGCCGGTGACGCAGTCTCCCGCGGGCGTTCCGGCGTACGGCGGATCCAAGCTGACGGCGCTCACGGTGCCGTCGGTCGCAAACGTGACCGTCGCCGTCCCCGGTCCGGTGACGCCGTCTGCCTTCTTGCAGAAGACGAGGATGCCGTTCGCTTGTGAGAGCCGCGATCGGGCTGCGGACTCGTTGAACGCGTTCGGATCCGGCGGCGGCGCCGGGTCCCTCACGGGCGCAGGCACAGGCGCGAACGTCGGAGTCGGAGCGGGAGTCGGAGTCGGAGCGACCTCGGTCGCCGTCGACGTGGCGGTCGCCGCCGGCGCGATCGACGCGTCGGGAGCGTCGTCGACCTGCGCCGTTGCGCTCGCGTCGACGGTCTCCTCTGCGATTTCAGCCGGCTCGATCACCGGCGGCGGCGCCAGTGCAGGTGGCGGCGGAGGCGGAACCGGCGCGGATGCGATGGGCGTCGACGTCGATGCCGTCGCGCTAGCGACCGAGCCCTTGTCGGTGGCGCCGCTCTTCCCGCCCAGGAGCACGATCCCCGCGAGGACGATGCCGATGAGCGCGAGTGCGCCCATACCGATGAGCGCGAAGAGGACGACGTTGTTCTTCTTCGGCACGGCGGTGGCCGATGCCGGCGGCATGCTGACGGATTCACCCATCCGCGCGCCGTGCTGGGCCTGCGCGAACGCGGGGCCCTGCGTCTGCACGGAGAGATGCGGCGCGGGCTGCAGCATCGGGTGCTGCTGCGGGTGATGCGGCGCGTGCGGGTAGATCCCCTGCGGCGGCTGTTGTGGAGGCGGAGCTTGTGGAGGCGGCAATGCACCTGCCCCGCTGTGGTGTCCGCCCATGCCGAGCGGATGAGGCCCGGTGAGAGGCATCGTCTGCGCGAGCTGGTGTTGCCCGGATCCGGAGCGGGCGTGCTCCTGCTGCATCGGCATCGAAGGCATCGGCGGGAGCTGGCCATGCGCTCCCGGCGCCATCATCATCGTCCCGCCCGAAGCCGGCGCATCGGCCGGAAGAGGCGGCGGCGAGACGATCGGAGGCATCGGCTCCGGGGCCATTCCTGCGGCCGGACGCGGCGAGCTCCCGTGCGAGACCTGCGTCGAGGTGAGGCCCGCCGGACGTTTCCGCGCCTCGATCTCGGCGAGCCCACGGAGCACGTCCGGCTCCGGAGCGCGAACGCGCGTCACCTCGTCCTCGGGCTCCTCGACATCGTCGGCCGGCGGCACGAAGCCGGCGCGCGTCGGAAGCTCTCCCTCCGGTTCGATGCTCGGTGGGAGATCGCCCGGGAAGCGCTGGGTCGCAGGGTTGGCGCCCGGCATCGCCTGCGCCACGGGCTCCGGCGCGCTGGGCCGCGCGGGAACGCGTGGCACCGACGGCGGAGCGGGGC
>JAEXCN010000280.1 GCA_023402175.1 Pseudomonadota bacterium
CAGTGGTCCTGCTCGGTGCAGTGGTACTCCTTGCCGCCGTCGCCTTCGAACGTCGGGGCGCAGGCTCCCTCGTTGTACCCGCCACCGCCGCTCGTCGTCACGACCTTGCACTCGGACGGCGCGAAGCCGCCGTCATCGAGGCGTCCGTCGCTGCAGCAAACCTCGTGGTTCGCCGCGTTGCAGTTGATGCTCTTCGTCTGGCCGTTGCCGCCACCGTCGAGGACGGTGAAGCAGAACGGACCAGGAGACGACTTGACCGTCGGAATGTTCGCGCAGTCCGCGCCGCCGTCGCCCACGGGCGTACTGGAGTCGTCCCCGTCGTTGTCGTTGTTGCTGCCGTCGCCCTTCGCCGAGTCGCGGCCGCCATCGGTTCCGGTCTGGCCGGGAAGCGGGGTCGTTCCGTTGTCCGTGCTGCACGCGGCGAGGAAGCCGATCGTGGCGAGAAGAGAGCCGCCGAAGACAATCGCAAGGCGACGGGTACGCTGCTGCATCGCTAGTCCCTCCAAGAAAGCACGCCGAGCCTTAGGCGGCTTGTCCGAAGACAGAGGCCCTGTCCCGATCCCACGAACAGGTGGGGTCGAGCGTCGGGCGCCCGAGGAGCGGATTTTTTAGCACGACTTTCGGCAAAGTCTGCTGAGCGACTTTCATAACAAGAGAAAGTCACCATGCTGTCGCAGGGTTGGCCACGCGTCGGCGCACGTGGGGGCAGCCGGTGCGAAGCGGCCGACGCAGTGGTCACGACGAGGGCAGCGCCCAGTCCGTCGGCGACGTCGTTTCCAGAGAAACGGTCCCGCTCCGGACGGCAGCCGTTCCTCAGTACTCGTTCTGCGCGCGGACGACGACCTTGCCCGCGCCGGCGCGCATCTTCGCGCAGCAGGCGAGACGGAACTTCGGCGGCGGCGAGCAGACGGCGTCGAGCACGTCGAGCTCCTCGTCCTCGGGGGGCAGGAGCGCGTCGGCGCCTTCGATCACCTCGATGTGGCACGTCGCGCAGCTCGCGCTCCGGCAGGAGAACGGGATCGGCGCGGCGTGGTCGTCGCAGAGATCCGCGAGGGCTCCGCCTTCGGGCGCGTTCACCGTCTTCTTCTGGGAGCCGTCGAACGACTCGAACGTGATCTCCGGCATGACGGGCCCCTCTTAGTCCGGTGGGCCCATCCCACGCAAGTCAGGCTTCGGTCACGAGGCGCGCGACGGCGGTCTCCGAGCCGTCATATGGTGAGCAGCGCGCGCGACGCGGAGCTCACTGTCGCCGGAGCAGGAGCGCGTGCTCGAAGCGAGGACGACCGGCGAACGCGTCCTGCGTCGGGCCGTGGAAATGCGGGCGCGCCTGCGATGCACGCGCGATCGGGATGAGCTCACGCCCGCGCTCCGCGACGCGTCCGACCACTTCGTCTGCACGGATGGGCTCGGGCCGCTCTCCGCGCGGACCGCGAGCAGAAGCGGAGTCTGCGATGAGGAGCACGAGCGGAGCTCCGGTGCGCATCACGCGGGCGAGCGATCGGAAGAGCTTCTCGAGCTCGCGCTCCCACGAAGCGATGGCATCGCGTGGCGAGAGCCGCTCGTAGTTGCGGCGCGCGCCGATCTCTCCACGCGCGAGCTTTCGTGCGTCGAGGCCGAGCCAGCGCATGCGGAGCTCGTGATGCTGGAGGTAGTCGTAAGTCGCGACGTACGGCGGGGAGGTGATGACCGCGTCGATCGACGCGTCTTCCACTTTCGCGAGGACGTTCGCGTCGTCCTCGAAGACGCGTGCGCGTAGCGCAGGGGCAGCAGGATCCGGCGGGCTCTCCGCGCGAGCGTTACGGAGGAGCATCGCGAAGTCGTCGAAGCGGCGCGCGAGCTCCTCCGTCTTGTTCACGAAGAGCCGCGACGGATATCCGGCGGCGATCCGTTTCTCGACGGTGCCCTCGGACGTATCGCCGCGTCGCGGACTGAGCTTCACGAGGATCGATGAGAGGACGAGCGAAAGATCCGGCCGATGCTCCGGCGGCGCCTTCTCGATACCGGAGCGCAGACCGTCGAGCTCGAGGAGCACGTGCGGAGGGAAGAGCGAGACGTCTTCCTGAGGCAGCCGCCGCGATGCTCCTGATTTCGCTTTTCGCCGAGCCTCGGCATGCGCCGCCACGCCGCGCGCCGCCTCGACGAGCGCCTTCGTCTTCTCGGGCGTACGCGGGTACGTCTTCGACCGCGCGAGCATGACCGCGATCGGGTTCAGATCCGATCCGATCGTCGAGCGTCCCGCGAGCATCGCCTCGATGAGGACGGTGCCCGAGCCGCAGAACGGATCGAGCACGGTCCCGCCCGCCGGAACGAGGTCTTCGATGAGCCTTCGTGCCGTGACGGGGTGCGCGCGCGCCGGGTAGGCGTGGAACCCATGCACGTGCGCGCGATCCTCCGCGCCCTCATCCATCGTCGGAGCGACATCGAGCGCGTGCGCGAGGACCTGCGCCATCGCAGAATCGCCGCTCGTCTCGACCTCGCCGCCGACGTTCGTGAGCGAGCGGCGCCGCTTCGCCGGCTGCGCGGAGATCACCCCGAGCGCGGCCTCGTCGCTTGCTGCATCTGTGGTCGTCTCGGGACGTTCGAAATCGCGCGTTCGTCCGCCTCGTCGGGGCGACGGGCGCTTGGTCCGGTGCTCGGTCATCTTGGGCGGCCCTCACGTTGCCCCGGTTTCGCCGCGTCGGCGAGCCCTTCTTCGATCGCCGACGGCTCGGGTCCGATTCGTACGATGGGATCCGGGCCGATCGCGTAGCGGACCTCGGCGTCCTCGCCCACGTCGATCCTCGTCCGTTCGTGCACGGTGAGCGACGTGAGGAGCTTGTCTGCGCGCTCGGCGTCGACGCCGAGCATCTTCGCGAGCGCCGCGGACGTGATCCCATCCTTGGCGCGTGCCGCGGCATCCTCGGCCGCGGCTTGCCACGCCCGTTCGCCCGCTGCGTTCGCGTGCGTGCGCGCCTTCGCCGCTCGAACGCGCGACCGCATCGCGAGCACGAGCGGCAGGATCGCGAGCGCGAACAGGATCACCTTGCCGACGATCGAAGCCGGCATGATCGCGAGCGCGATGAGCGTGACCGCCGTCGCGAAGATCCCCTGGATGACCGTCGCCATCGACGCCATCCGCGCGTTCGCGAGCGCCTTCTTCTGCTCGCGCAGCGCGTCCGTGGCCGTCACACCTCCGAAGCCTCCCGGGATGCGCGGGCCTCCGCATGCGGCGCAGCGCGCGTCGATGCCTGTGCCTTCGACGCGCGCAACCGCGCTGCAGTGCGGGCAGCGGTTCGACTCGCCGGACGAGTAGCCGCAACGCGAGCAGGTGCCGCCGTCACCTAGCGTGACGAACGCGTTCGCTCCGCACGCCGGACATGTCGAGGTGGACACGGCAGTCCGACGTCAGCGCTCGAGGCCCAGAAGAGGGCCGTGTTCCCGCATCGCGCGTGCGCTCGTCTGTCTCTGCATCTCCCGTGCGTCCTGGTCTCGCTGTTCACCGGTTCGGAGCTCGCGAGAGTCTACACGAATCCCTCGGGCCGGCGCCGAGGCGCGCGGCTCAGGCGGCGAGGAAGCCGCCGTCGACGGCGAGCGGGGTGCCCGTGACGTATCCCGCGGCTTCGGAGCAGAGCCAGAGCACCGCCGCCGCGATCTCTTCCTCGGAGGCCATGCGCCCGATCGGGTGCTCCGCCACGAGGCTCCGGACGAGCTCGGGTACGAAGGCCTCCGCCTGCTTCATGCTCGGCGTCTGCGTGACGCCGGCGCAGATTGCGTTCACGCGGATGCCGCGCTTCGCGTATTCGAGCGCAACCGAGCGCGTCAGCCCGACGATGGCGTGCTTCGAGGCGACGTAGGCGTGATGTGCCGCCTTGCCTGCGAGCCCGTAGACGGAGCTCATGTTCACGATCGCGCCGCCGCCCGACGCGAGCATGGCGGGGATCTCGTTGCGCATCGCGAGCCAGGTGCCGCGCGCGTTGATCGCCATCACACTGTCCCAGACGTCCTGGCTCGCGCTCTCGAGCGGGGCCATGTCTCCGCCCGCGCCCGCGATGTTGGCAGCGAAGTCGAGTCGTCCGAAGCGATCGACGGTGCGTTGCACGGCGCGCGCGACGGACGCCTCGTCGGCGACGTCGGTCTGGACGAAGATCACGTTCGCCCCGGTCGCTTCGAGCGACGCGCAGGCGGCGGCGCCCGCCTCTTCTCCGCGTGCAGCGATCGTGACGCTCGCGCCCGCCTGGACGAAGCCGCGCGCCGTGGCGAGGCCGATGCCTGACGTGCCTCCGATCACGAGCGCAACCCGTCCGGAGTAGTCGTACCTGATCATCTCGAGCTCCTTTTCGTTCGTACCGTCGTCCGTACAGTCGACTTGGCCCCCACGTTCGGATTCGCCTGCACGTCGGACTTCGCGCCTCCGCCGAGGCCATGGCGGATGAAGCGCACCGCGTCCCGAGCCAGCTCGCGACGGCGCTTCGGCCCGAGCTTCTTTCGAAGCGAATCGGATGCGAGCACCTCGTGCAGCTCCGCGCCGAGCTCCTGCAGGACGACGTCGGTAAGCCCCGGACCGATGACGGTCGAGACGAGACGTGTCGCCATGTCGAGATCGGCGACGTCGAGATCTCCGCTCGCTTTCCCTCGTGCGAGCACTTCGCGGAGCTCGTTCAGGCCTGCATCGCAGATCGCCTTGTGCAGTCCGCGCACTTCGGGCAGCGCCGTCGGATCGGCGGCTGCCGCCGACAAGCGCGCGAGACGCGGATGTTCGACGAGGAAGCCCATCCCGCGCTCGATCTGCGTCTCGAGCCGCGCCCAGAAGCCTTCGTCGTCGTCGGGCGCGCCGAGGAACGCGCGCTTCCGGCGCGGCACCTCTTCGGTGAGGAGCCAGCGATAGAGATCGAGCTTGTCCTCGAAGTATTGGTAGAAGCTGCCCTTCGGGATGCGCGCGCGCTGCCCGATCTGCGAGAGCGAAGCCTCGGCGTACGTACGATCGGCGAACTCGAGGATCGCCTCTTCGACGAGGCGATCGCGACGGTCCGCGGGCAACCGGAAGAAGGTGGGCTTCGGCATGCGACCGGCCAGTCATATGACTGATCGGTCGCATCGGCGCAACGGGAATTTCTGGCTCGGAGATCGGCCGTTCGTGCGGAAGGACCGCCACGCCGCGAAGAGCGCCAGAATCGAGATTCGCAACGAGACAGCACCGAAGGCGAGGTGAGGAACCGCCACGCCGCCAAGGGCGCCAGTAGATCGAGATTCACAAGGAGACGGGAAGACAGTCAGCCGAGAGGGAGTGGGCCTTCCTTCGATCTCGACCTGGACCCTCGTCGCCTCTCACGAAACGCTTCGCGTTTCGCTCGAAAATCTTGAGCCTCCGTTGCGACCTGCGGGCCGCCATCCGCACGGCACTGGCGCCCTTGCCGGCTGCATGACTCGGACGGAGAGCGTTGTGCCCAGCGCGCAAAACTGCAGGCGATCATCGTCGGCGTTCCGAGAGCGCGCATGCGAGCTCGAGACTCGTTCGCGGCTCTCCTACTCCCGAAGGTCTCGGGCTGAAGCCTGGAGAGCGCGCCGTTTGCGGAACGAGGATCGAGCTCGGAAGTGAGAACTTCCTTCCGAGGTAAACGTGAAGGCCACAGCACGGGTGAGACCCGCGCTGGAGCGATCAGGGTTTGATGATCTGCGTGCCCGGTGGCGGCACGAGCTTGAAGGTCGCTTCGTCGATCTGCACGTTGACCTTCGGCTCGACGAAGTCGAAGCGGTTGCGGTTGCCCTGCGCGTCGACGATGAGCGCGCGGCGGACGTGGAACGTGGAGGCGTCGACGTAGAAGAGGACCTTCGTGTACGCGGCGTTCTCTTTCTTCGGCGTGCCGACGAGGACGTTGCCGCCGGGGAAGTTCATCGACGCGCCGGGATACATCACGAACGAGAACGAGTCGGAGAGCTTGCCCGTGCCCGTCAGGAACGAGAGGGCCGCCGGGTACTGCGACTTGTCGATGTTCTGCTCGAACATCTGCTTGTTCGCCGCCTCGTACACCTTGAGGATCGTCCCGTCGGACACGACGCGATTGCCCGCCGGCGTCTCGTAGTCCCACGCCATCTTGCCCGGCTTCGCGAAGGTGACCTTGCCCTTCGACTCCTTCCGGACGTTGTGGGATTTGACGAAGAACTCCTGCGTGAAGGGGCTGACGAAGGACGTCGTCGAGTCGTAGAAGGCCTGCACCTTCGCGACCGTATCGGCCGTCGCCTGGGGGGAGGCCGGCTGCGGCTGAGCTGACGCCGCCGGGGCCGGCTGGGCGCTCGCGTCCGATACGAGGAGGGGAGCGGCAGCAGCGAGGAGCGCGGCGACGGCAAACGGTGCAAGGCGAGGCATGAGCGAGATTCTCCGTGATGAAACGGGGTCCGGCGAGTCGCTACGGTCGAACCCGCAGTCTTTCTATTGGACGGGGCACCCCTGCGCAATATTGAGCGTAAGTACGCACGAAATCAGCGCGAAGCGGTCCCATTCCTCACCGGAAGCGACCTCTGACACAGGGACAGCCTCGATCAACCGCCGGCGAGGATGATTCCTTCCTCGCGGATTCATGCGCATCCGCGCTGTTCCGAAGCGCGAGAGGCCGCACGAGCTAGCGTGAGCGCGGCCTTCACCGGGCGATGACGGGGCGTTTCGGTGGAGGCGCTGGCAAGCGCGAGCCTTGGAGATGCGTGACCGCAATCGCGAGCGCGTCTGCAGCGTCGCTGCGCGGTACCTCGGCAAGCCCGAGGACGACGCGGATCATCTGCGCGACCTGCGCCTTGTCCGCGCGCCCGCCGCCCGCGACCGTACGCTTCACGCGCGCCGGGGCGTATTCGAACGACGCGAGACCCGCGCGCGCGCAGACGAGGAGCGCGACGCCGCGTGCATGACCGAGCTTCGCCGCGGCCTGCGCGTCCTTCGCGAAGAAGAGCGACTCGATGCTCGCTTGCGCCGGCTGGTACGTCCGCACGACCTCGATCAGCTCCGATTCGATCGCGACGAGGCGATCACCGAGCTCGCCCTTTCGCTCGACGTCGAACACGCCGTGAGCGACATGCGACAGTCGCGTCCCGACGCGACGCACGACACCCCAGCCGAAATGGCGTGTGCCAGGATCGAGCCCGAGGACGACCGTCACGACAGCCGCTGCAGCTCTTCGTCGGAGACGTCGAAGTCCGAGTACACGTTCGCGACGTCGTCGTGATCGTCGAGGACCTCGGCGAGCTGGAGCAGCACCTCGGCATCGCGGCCGCTGACGGGCTTCTTCGTCTTCGGGAGGTACCCGAGCTGCGAGCCCTTCGTCGCGATGTTCGCCTTCTCGAGCGCGTCGAGGACCGTGTTCAGGGCATCCGGCGGCGTCGTCACGCTCCAGACGTCGCCGTCGTCGGTGTAGTCCTCGGCGCCGGCGCCGACGGCGATCTCCATCAGCTGATCTTCGTTCGCGGCGCTCTTGTCGATCGTGATGAGGCCCTTCCGATCGAACGCCCATGCGGCTGCGCCCGCGCCGCCGAGGTTGCCGTTGTTCTTCTCGAAGATCTTCCGGATCTCGGCGACGGTCCGATTGCGGTTGTCCGTCTGTCCCTCGACGAGGAAGAGCGTGCCCGCCGGGCCGGTGCCCTCGTAGAGCACGTCCTCGTAGGCCGCGCCCTCGATCTCGCCCGTGCCGCGCTTGATCGCGTTCTTGATCGTGTCGCCGGGCATCGACTGGCCCTTCGCGTCCGCGATGGCCTTGCGAAGGCGCGGATTGTTTCCCGGCTCACCTCCACCGAGACGTGCCGCGACGGTGAGCTCCTTGATGAGCTTCGTGAAGAGCTTGCCGCGCTTCGCGTCGACAACGCCCTTCTTGTGTTTGATCGTCGCCCATTTCGAATGGCCGCTCATCGTCGCCTCGCCCGTGAAAGTTCGGTCGAAACCGTAATTAAATCCGCGACCCGCTTCAAGGCGCGAAGCACTGTTCGCGTCGGTTCGGGCCTCCGATGGGGCAAGGAAGTCGGGACGCGCGCAGCTCCGATCCCTGAGAAGACGCACAGAACTTTGCCCCATCCAGTGGTCCGGGACAGAGTGAAAAATGTGGAAGCCCGAGTCGTCGGCGGGCGCGCCGCGCTGCTGGTCTGGAGCGCGCTCGTCGCTTGTGACAGTGCCCTCGCGCGATCGCCGATGAGCGATCCGGCCCGCGAGCCATCGGTGCCGGCGGTCCCCGCGATCGCGAACACGCCCGCTCCCGAAGCGCCTGCGGAGGCGCTCGAGATCGCGCCGCCGCAGGCAACGGCCCCTTCCGACGTCGACACCTCACCGGACGCGGCGCGCGTCGTCCTCGTGACCGTCGACGGCGTGCGGTGGGAAGACGTCTTCGCCGGCGTGGCCGCAAATTCCCTCGCGGAGCCCACCGGCGGCGAGATGATGATGCCGCACCTCCATCGGCTCGTCCGCGATCGCGGTATCGCGCTCGGCGGCCCGGGATGCGAGCACGACGTGCGCGCGAGCGGTCCGAGCTTCGTCTCGCTGCCCGGCTACCTCGAGATCTTCACGGGGAAGCCGACGACGTGCACGCATAACGGCTGTCCGGGCGTCGACGTGCCGACGGTGATCGACGAAGCTCGCGCGATAGCGAGCTCCGAGAGCGACGTTGCGGTGTTCGCGTCGTGGGGACGTTACGCCCTGGCGGTCGCTCGTGATCGCAAGGCCATCGTCGTCTCCGCGGGCGCGAGCACGAACAGCCTCGGACCGAAGGACGACGCCAAGCTTCGCGCCTACGCGGAGGCCGGCGCGAGGTCCGCCGGCTATCCCGGACACGGAGACTACCGGCCTGATGTGCATACTGCACAGATCGCGCTTCGTTACCTCGAGACGAAGCGGCCTCACCTCCTCGTCGTGGGTCTCGGCGACGCCGACGAATACGCGCATCGCGGAGATCACGCTGGCTATCGCCGCGCGCTGCGTCGTACGGACGAATTCATCGCCGACCTCGATCGGACGCTCGAGCGAATGGGCGAAGACGGTCGAGAGACCGCCGTGCTCGTCACGACCGATCACGGGCGCGCGCACTCGTTCCGCGGCCACGGCGCGAGCTTCCCCGAGTCACAGCGCGTCTTCGTGGCCGCGTTCGGAGCGGGCGTCGCGCGTCGCGGCGCGACGTGCACCTCGAGCCCGCTCCGCCTCGCGCACGTCGCCGGGGCGGTGCGCACGTTGCTGGGGCTCGAGGGGGAAGCGGGCCCGCTCGCGGCCGAGCTCGTCGGCCCCAACTGAGTCGCGCCCGACCAGCTCCGCGCGATGATCAACCGTGACGGTCTCGAGGAGATCGGTCGATGGGGCTCACTTCGGCGCGGGCGTCGCGCAGCGGCCGTTGATGCACTGGATCGCGGGGGAGTTGCAGCAGTCCGCGCTCGTCGTGCACTTCTCGAACTCCTGCGCGCACGCCGGCACGACATTGCTGCAGACGAGCTTGCCCGACTGGTTCGGTCGGCAGAAGCCGCCGCAGCACTCGTCGCCGGTCTCGCAGTCGTTGCCGTCGGACTTGCACGGATCGACGACCCAGTAGCCGCGCGCGTTGCCGGCGAGGAGCTCCTGCGCAGGCAGATAAAACGCCGGGTGGCTCGGATCGGTCCCGGGAGGCGCATTGAGATCGATCGCGGCGACCCACAGCTTCTTCGGCGTCGGGTCCTTCGTGAGATCGAAGTAGCGCGGGTCGCTGTGGAACGGGTTCATCGTCGCGACGTTCCCGTACAGGCGGCGGCTCGTGAAGACGACCCACGCGTAGCCGCCCGACGGCACCGGGTTGACGGTCGGCTCGTAGTTGAGCGTCGTGTCGTCGTCGTGGCCGTTCGGTCCACTCGGCAGGTAACCGATGCCGTTCAGCTTGTCGAGCCGCTTCGCGACCGGTGTTCCTCCCGCGGGCGGGACGTTGACCCACCAGAGCTCGGCGCGTGCACCGACGTCGGCCTTCGCCGGATCGGACGTGTCGGCGTCCGAGCGCGTGCCTCCATAGTCGCGACCGTTGGAACGCGTCTCGACGTGGAAGACGACGGCGTCGTTCGTCGGGAGGAACGCCGGATAGACCGCGGTCCGCGAGCTCGCGGGCCGATGCAGCTCGCGCAGCGGACCGAACGTGTTCGTCGCCTTGTCGAAGGTCATGACGCCGATCGTCTTCTTGTCGGCGCCCGTCGGGCCCGCGAACATCGTGAACGCGACGTTCTTCCCATCCGGAGAGAACGACGGGAACGCCGCGCGGAGGCCCGTGGGCCAGCCGTTCATCGACAGCGCTGCGGGCGTCTTCGGCCCGGTGCCCGACGCGACCTGATAGAGCTGATTCGGCGTGTTGTGCGAGCCCTCGGCCGAGCTCGAGTCGCCGAGGAACATCGATCCGTCGGGATAGATCGCGGGCCACGAATACTTGTTCGTGCCGCTCGCATCGCCGCCTTCCGGCTGCATCGTCGTCTCGGCGTTCGTCTTCAGGTCGTACGTCGAGAACAGCCGTTTCTCGCCCGTGTTCCGCTGCGTCATCAGCACCGAGCCGTTCGCGGCCACGGAGTGGCACACGCGGCACTCGTTCGCTGTGCCGTCGCCACCCGCGATGCGGACGGGATCGGTCGAGTCGCCCTTGATCGCGAGCGTCGCGCCGCCGAACTTCGAGCCGTCCGGCTTCGCTCCGTCGAAGTTCTTCGCGAGGCGCGTGCCGTACGAGTTGTAATAGACGATGCCCTTGAGCGGAGCGGAGGCAACCTTCCACGTCACGCTCAGCGGGCCGTAGGCCACGTTGCCCTTCGCGAAGACGAGCGACACGGTGACGTCGTCGCCCTGATTCGACGAGAGCATCTGCTTCCACGCCTGCTGCGGGAACGGGTGGTTCTTGAAGGGAGCGGCGTTCTTCGCGAACGTGCCTTCGTACTCGAAGCTCGCCTCCTTGATGCGGATGAGGACGGCGTCGTAGTCGGCCTTCGCGCCTGCCTTCCACATGAGGAGCGGCGCGAGGATGCCGCGCGGCCACACGGTCTCGTCGTACGGGTAGAGCAGCGAGAGGCCGGGATCCGAGACGGGAGCCGTCTTCAGGACGGCGAGCGTGGCGGCGTTGACTGCGCCTCCGGGCCCGTCGCCGCCGACGCCGCCGTTGCCACCAGCGCCGCCGCCGGCGTCGGGGACGTTCGTTCCGCCGTTCTCGACGACCTTGAGGTTCACGGTGACGGACGTGCTCGCGGTCGTTCCGTTCCACGTCGCGGTGATGCGCGCTTTTCCGCCGACGTTGCCGGATGCAGTGAACAGGCCCGAGGACAGGCCGATCGCGCCGATCTCACCGCGATCGATCGTGAAGGCCGCGGGGACGACCTCGCCGGTGGCGATGATCTTCGCCACGAGCTGCAGCGTCGTCGGCGTGGGCTGCCCGCTCACGTACGTCAGCGTCTGATCGGCCGGCGTGATCTCGATCGGCGATGCTTGCGCGTCCGGATCGACACCGCCATCCGGCGGGGGAAAAAACGGCGGATCGCCCGAGCTGCTCGCGCCGCCGTCGTCTTTGCCGCCGTTCGAGAACAGGCTCTCGTCGTCCGTTCCGCACGCGGCGACGAGCGCGAGGACGAAGGAAACGGCCACGATTGCGGCATGGAGTCGGCGCATCGAAGCAACCATACAGCGCGACCGTTCCGCCCAGACGCCGAAATCACGAGCCTCCTCGTGTGCCGGCGAAGGGGCGTTTGTAGGTGCACCGACACCGGTTCGTTGTGCCCACTCTTTGGGTCGATCGCTCCGCGCGCGCTACGATGGAGGTCGCCGGTGTCCGAAGGCATCGTCATCGACCAGCGCTTCCGTCTTGGCCGCGTCATCCGTGAGTCCGGGGTCGCGGTCGTGTACGAAGCGAAGCATCGGAACGGAGCCGAGGCCTGGATCAAGCTGCCGCGAACGCCGGAGCACGGCGGCGCGCTGCTCGCCGAGGCCCGCGTCGCGAACGCGCTCGGCAAGAAGGCCGTCAACCTCCGCGACGACGGCGTCACCGAGGACGGCCTGCCTTACCTCGTACTCGAGCCGGTCACGGGGCAGCGGCTCGATCACTGGCGCCAGGCGTCCGGCGGACGCGCCCCGCCCGACGAGGCGATGGGGCTCGGCGACGAGCTGTGTCAGGCGATCGGCACGATGCACGGCGCAGGGTTCGCGGTCGGTGTCCTACGCGCGGACGCGATCATCGTGTTGCCGAAGGGTGGGATGTGCCTGCTCGAGCTCGAGCACGTGCGGCCCGCGACGCCCGCGACGGTGAAAGAAGACGTCGTCCGCGTGGGGCGCGTCCTCTACGAGATGCTCTCCGGGATGCCGTGCCTCGCGCACGGAACGCCGCTCCACGAAGCTGCACCCGAGCTGCCTCGACCGATGACGATGACCGTGGACGACGCCGCGCGCGGACGCTTCACGACGATCGCCGAGCTCCGGAGCGCCCTCCGCGCATCGATGCCCGACTGGCTCGGACCGCGAAAGCCGATGCCGAGCGTCGCTCCCGAAGCGGCGACCATCGGACGAAACGACATCGACGAGATCCTCGGCGGAGGGCCCGGCATGGCCCAGCCGAGCGATCCGCCGGCACGTCCTGCCGACTTCGACTTCATCGTGCTGCCTCGCGCGTCGAGGCCGCTCTTCGATCCGCGCGACCTCGTCGACAGCTCGCGCAACGTCTTGGACGCCGGCGAGGTTCGCGAGCCTGCCGAAGAACCGAGCCTTCTCGACCGAGCGAGCTTTCCCAGCAGGCCGAGCGACGTCTCTCCAGTCGCTGCCTTCGCGCAGATCGGGCCGGAGCGCTCGTCTCCGAAGCCGCGGGGATCGCTCGGGCTCGTGATCGCCGGAGCAGCGGCCACGTTGACGTTCGTCGGGACGATGATCGGCGTCGTCGCGCTGTTTGCTTCGAGGAAGAGCGAGATCGCGCCGCCTCCACCTGCAGCAAAGGCAGCGAGCGGCGCGGTGATGGTCGCGACGTCCGAGATCACGCCGCCGGCGTCGGCCACGCAGACACAGGCCGCGAGCGGCGTGGCGACGATCGCGGCGCCGCCTGCCACGCAGGCACCCGCCGCGAGCGCGTCCGCGGGCCGCGACATGATCGAAGTCGATGACGCGCCCGCCAAAGCTCCGGCTCCCGGAGCATCCGTCGCGGCATCGGCGAGACCGCCTTCGGCGAGCGATGCGCCGCCGACCGAGACGAGCTTCCGCTTCGAGGGCGATCTCTCGCCGAGGCTCGTCATCGTCGACGGGATCGTGGTGGGCACGACGACGAAGCCGGTGCGCGTGAAATGCGGAACGCACTCGGTGAAGATCGGCGGCAAGGGCGTCTCGCGCGATCTCGATCTGCCGTGCGGCGGCGAGCAAGTCCTCCTCATCGAGAGGAACGGCAAGTGGCGCGCCGAGTGAAGCGCGCGTTCCTGCCGTCGGCATCGAGAGACTAGCGCCGCGCGCCCGGAGGCGGGCCGAAGCCTTCCTCCGCCTTGGCCATGTCTTCGGCCGCGTAGTAGCCGGCGATCATCTGCTGCGCGTCGGGACGCGTGTACACGTCCGCGCGCGGCTTCTCGATCACGTCCGCGATCACCGTCGCGACCTCGCCGACGTCCTGCGCGTTCGGGAGCTGGCGGGAGTCGAAGCCGCCGTGAAGGGCGTTGATGCCGAACTCGGTCGCGACGACGCCCGGATGCACCGACGAGACGTGGATGGCCGGATGCGTCGCGCGGAGCTCCATGCGGAGGTTCGCCGTCAGCGCGTTCAGCGCGTGCTTCGACGCCGAATAGGCCGATCGGATCGGCGCGAATGGCACGCGGCCGAGCAGCGAGGACACGTTGATGATGTGTCCCTTCCCGCGCTCCTTGAAGTGCGGAAGAGCGGCCTGCATGCCATAGAGGGCCGACTTCACGTTGACGAGGATCATGTCGTCGATGTCGCCGTCGGTCAGCTCCGAGACATTGCGGCTGATGCCGCGACCCGCGTTGTTGACCCACACGTCGATGTGGCCGAAGCGCGCGATCGCAGCATCACGCGCGCGCTCGACGTCGGAGCGCTTCGTCACGTCCGTGACGAAGATCTCGGCGCTCGTTCCGCAGCGCGCGGCCACTTCGCGAAGCTCCTTCTCGCGGCGCGCGAGGAGGACGGGCTTGTAGCCCCGCTTGGCCACGATCTCTGCGAGCGCCGCGCCGATGCCGGCGCTCGCGCCCGTGATGACGATGACTCGGTCGCTCATGCTCTGCTCCTATGGTTTGACGCGTGTGCTCGCGCGGAACGCATCGTCGGCGCGGTGCGTGGCGGAGACGAAGGACTCGTACTGATCGCGCGGGACGGTGCCCGTCGTGATGTCGAGCGTGAAGTCCTCCTCGATCGACTTGCCGTTCACCGAGATCTTCCGCGATGCGCTGATGAGCGGCCCCTTGCCCTCGAACGGGCCGGGGAGCCGTGCGATCTGCGCGTTCGCCGGAAGCTCGATCCGACGGCGCACGTGGTACTGCGTCGCGTGGTTGATCGCGAGCGCGCTCTCGCGCGCCGCCTGCGTCGCGTACGTCGAGCTCAGCGAGGTGACGAACGGACGCGGGAAGACGTAGTGCACCGGATCCATGCCCGGGAGGACCCAGACGCGCGATTCGGGCTTCGTCCCTTCGAGCTGCGCATAACCAGGCGCAGTCAGATCGGCGCGCATCGCGACCTGCCAGCTGCCTTCGCTCGACGACAGCTCGACCTTCTCGACGGTCGCGAACGGCACCCATCCGAGCGCGATCCCGCGGAGCGCGCGCTGCCGCTCGAGCCCGACGAGACGGACGAGCGCCTCGGCGAGGTCCTGGGCGGTGCGTCCGCGGAGCAGCACCGTGATGGTGCCCTTCGCGTCGCCCTTCTCGTCGACGGCGAGACGGATGTCGATCTCGTCACGCTCGGCGTCGCCTGCCACCGAAGGAAGCGGAGCGATCCTTCCGTCCGGATAGATCGCGTTCCGACCACGGAGCTCCGGCGAGATCCGACCCGCGGGCAGGGGAGGGCCCGGCACGTCGGCGTCGATCCAGATGTCGGTCGTCGATCCGGGCTTCGACGGATCGGGCACGTGCGCGATCGCGAGCGGATGCATGAAGCGACCGAAGTGCGGAGGGAACGACGGGCTGTCCGAGAACGGCTCGTTCTCGGCGACGGCGACGTCGGTCTCGATGCCGAGCTCGCGGAGCGCCTGCACGATGAGCCACGTGCGGCTGCCCTCGTGCGTGACGAGGATGCCGCGCGCGGTCGTGCCTCCGCCGCGGCCGATGTCGACGTCGGCGAGCATGATCCCGGAGGCTTCCTTCACGGCCTGACCGGACGCCGCGACGATCTTGTCGACGAGCTCGCGCGAGACCGGATGTCCGCCCGAGGCCTCGCGCGCCCAGTTCGTCACTTCCGGGCTCACGGCTTCGAGCGAGAGCAGCGTCTCGCGAAGCCCGCGCGCGACGTCTTCCCACTTCGTCGTCGAGAAGCTGACGCCGACGTTGCGATCCATCTTCGGCACGCCCGACTCGAGGCGGCGCACGGTGCGGTCCTTCACGCGCCAGGTGAGGACGCGCTTTCCGCGCTCGGTGCGCTCCTCGGCCTTGCCGAGGAGCGAATGGCTCCAGAGCGAGCCCTCGAGACCCGGCGGCATCGCGAGCTCGATGCTCGCCTCGCGCACGGCCGTCCGCTCGGGCAGGAGGTCGGGCGTGTCGATCCCGATGTTGCCGGTCTCGTTCGGGATGCCCCAACCTTCGTAGATGGCCTCGACGGCATCACCGGCCTCGAGCTGCGAAAGATCGGCATGCGACTGCGCCGCGTTCGGCGTCCGGTCCGGCAAGACGATGCGGCCGTCCTTCTTGAAGATGCGCCGGCGGAGGATGCGGATCGTGTCTCTGCCGAAGAGCATCGGCGCGGACGCCTGTGCGTTCGCCTCGACGTCCGTCGTTCCCATCACGCGACGCACGTCGAAGATCGTGAAGTGCACGAGGCCGGTCGGGTCGACGTCGTAGCGCTCGCGATGCGCGAGCACCGCCGTCGCCGCGTTCGCGATGAGTGAGCCGACGTTCGGATCGTGCACGACCTTCTCGGCGATGCCGTCGTATTGCGCGAGCGGATCGTCGCCCGCGTCCCGGAGGAGCGACGGAAGGGACGTGGGAGCGTCGCGCGCGGTCGCTGCGAGGCGAAGGAGCTCGGGCACCGCGGCCTTGCCCTTCGCCGCGTAGACCGACGCGAGCGAGCGATCGCCCGGGTTCATCGCGTCGATGAGCTTCTGTGCGCGGGCGAGATCGCCCGTCTCGAGCGCGCTCCGCGTGGAGAGAGACAGATAGAGCTGCGGAGCTCCGCCGAGCGCGCGCAGGCGCTCGAGCTCCTTCTCGGCAGCATCGCGATCGCCCGCCGAGGCGAGCGCGTGATGGCAGGCGAGGCTCGTGCGATCGGCGACCTTGTCGCTGCAATCGAACGACACGAGGTCGCGCCCCGTGCGCTCGAAGACCATCCGGTCCGTGTCCGAGAGAAGCGCGGTGTTCGCGAGCGGGGCCTTGATGCGCTCGAACGCGATCCGCGCGCGATCGTAGAGGCGCTCGCGGCCGGCGACCTGCGCCTCGAACGCATCGAGGAGCGCGGGCTGCGCGGGCTTCGCCTTCGCGCGGACGGCGTCGAGGTCGGAGAGCGCCTCGATGTTCGCCTCCGCCCTTCCGCGCCGTGCGCCTGCGAGGACGGCGTGCTCCACGGCAGCCTCCCACGACGCCGGCCATGCTTCGAGCACGCGATCGTACGCGGCCCGCGCACGCTCCTGCGCCTTCACTGCCGGCAGATCGCGTGCGTTGCGGACTGCACGTGCATAGGTGAGCAAGAGCTCCGGCGGGGCGTCCGTTCGTGCGACCTGCGGCGAGAGCAGGTTCTCCGCGAGGCGCCCATCGTTCGCCGCGAGCGCGCCGAGCGCGACCGCGACCCGCTCCGGATCGGTCCGCGGATGGGGCGGCAACACCGCCGCGACGTGCTTCACCGTCGCGCTCGCTTTCGCGCCCGGAGCCGGCGCATGCGCGCGGAGAGGCTTTCCGTCCGCATCCCACGCGCCGATCTCGACCGACGAGAAGTCCTGATCCATGCCGACGCGGACGACGAAGCGGAGCGTCCCGGCAGACGTCTCGACGCGCGCGTGCCGCGGAACCGGACGCCCACCGAGCGAGTGCGGGCGATCGATCGCGACCTGCCCGCCGATGCGCATCGTCGCGGCGGCTGCCGCGCGGAGGCCGACGCCGATCCATCCTGCCTTCGGGACGTCGACGTCGACCGCCACCTCGCGTACGCCCGGCGCGCTCGTCTCCGCGTAGAGCGGCAAGCGGCAGCCGAAGCTGGCGACCTTCATCGGCCTGAGCTTCGGGGTGAACGGGCCCGGGCCCGGGACCTCGGCAGGCATCGGCGCGCCGGGCTTGTCGAGGATCGCCGGCTCTCGCGCGCCGCTCACGTTCATCCAGGCGACGGGGCCGATCACCGCCGCTTCGCGAGCGCAGCCCGTCTGCGCACGCAGCTCGCCAGCTGCTTTCGCATCACCGCGACGCTCCGCGAGCGCGAGGCGCGCGTTGGCGACGAGCGAAGGGACGAACGGACCTTCCGCATCGGCGGCGATCTTCGCGAGGCGCTCCTCGACCGTGCCGCCGTTCTTCTTCAAGAGGGCAGGGTCGACCCGATCGACGAGCGCGCTCGACGATGTCGTGTCGGAGAACGCGGTCACGTCGTGATGGACGAGCGCGTCGAGGGACGCCATCGCGATCGCGACGCTCGACGGGTTGTCCGGAGACGCGGCCGCGACGGAGAGCGCCTTCGTGTAGAGATCGACGGCCTTCACCGGATCGCCGATCGCCTCTTCGCGGAACGCCGCCACGAGCGGGTGCGAGAGATCGGCGAGCCCGCCTGGAGCATTTGCAGGCCTGTTCCCGCCGCCGCACGCAGCAAGCGCCGTCGCGAGGAGGCCGAGGATGCACGGTGCGAGAGCCTTCTTCATCGGCCTAATCACTTCGCCTCCACTTCCTTGGGGGGCTGCCGCCCCCCAAACCCCCCACCAAGAGCCTCCGCCGCTCCACTTCGTTCCGCGGCGTCGGCGAGACGCACTTCCTTGTGCATGAGCGAGTCCACCTGCTGCACCCAGTTGCGCCAGGCCGCGTACTTCTCGACGGGAATGAGGTGCTGATTGAAGACGACGCTGCGCTTGATGATCAGCGCGCGCGGGTCACGCGGATCGCGCGTGATCTCGAGATGTGCCTTGCCGAAGTCGCCGCCGTTCGCGTCGCCGCCCGGCGGGAGCTCGCCCCACGCCATTCCCGGCGGAGCGACCACGCGTACGGTTCGGTTCTGGTGGCTCGGCGCGAAGTAAGAAGGCAAGAGCACCGGGAGCGTGCGCGTCGGCAGCGGCGCGAGCTGCGAGCCGTACGTCGCGGCGGGCGAGAGAGACAGGACGAGGTCCTTGCCCTCGCGACGCGCCATCGCGCGCGAGCGCGCCTTGTACTTCACGACGGCCTGCCCGTTCGGGAGGTCGCCCTTGAAGTCGATCGACTTGTCGAGATCGACCGTCGAGAACCACGGCGCGACGAGCGCGTCTTCGACGTATTGTGCGCGCGCCTCAGCCTGCGAGAGGTTGGTGCGCAGCCAGAACGCGCCGTCACCGGAGTGGCGTTCCTCGCCCGCGAGCTCGCCCGAGCCGTCGGGCGCGAGCGTGAGCTGCCAGCTCACGTCGGCGCCGTGATCGTCCGGCGAGCTCGGCGGGAGCTGCACGATCTCGGCGGGGCCGTTGTCCATTCGGAGCGCGACCGCGCGCGCGTCCATCGACGGGATCGGACCGAGCCGCGACTGCGGGCTCGTCGCGTCGAGGTACATGCCGCCGTTCGGTCCCGGAAGGAACGCGATGCCGTGATCGAACAACGGAACGGCGGCGTTCTTCGCGAGCAGCACCGACGGTTGACCGGTGAGCCGCGTCTGCACCATCACCTCCTGCGCCTCGATGCCGATCGAGCGAAGGAGCGTGATGAGGAGGATCGCCTTGTCGTCGCAGTCACCCTCGCGGCGCGCGAGGAGCTGCTGCGGGCGGTTCGGGAGCCACCACTCGCCGGACACGTAGTTCACGTACCGGATGTCGTCGGCGACGAACTCGAAGAGGGCGCGGAGCTTCTCCTCGCGCGTCTTCTTGCCCTTCGTCAGCTCGGCGGCGAGACGGCGGACCTCGTCGTCCGGCTCCGTGAAGCCGCGTATGGCCTCCGCGTACCACTTGCGGAAGTCCGCCCAGTTCTTGAACGTCGAGCCGACGATCACCGGCGCGACCTCGGAGGTGTGCGGCGCGAGCGGCTCCTCGGGGACGATGAGCGGCTTGTCCCAGATCAGCTGGAGCACGTGGAGCCCGCGCTCCTTGTCGTCCTTCTCGATGCGCTTGTACGGCGCGAGCTTGTCGTTGAGGACGTCGACATGGAGTGGATGCCCGGGCGGCGTCTCGACGATGACCTCGTTGTAGAGGAGCGGGTGGCTCGCCGCCGATCCCGCGTAGTCCATGAAGTAGTACGGCGCGTCGCCTCGTCCGCCGACGGCGGTGCTCGTCCACTGCCGGATCGCGACTTCGACCGTGTCTCCCGGCTCGAGCTCGGGCCAGCGGATCCGCGGGCGTGATCCGTCGTTGTGCTCCTCGACCGGGAACGCGACGCCGCCGCCCTTGCGGTGCACGCGCGCGCGGAGGATCTCGGTGAGATCGCCTTCCGGCGGGATCGGCTCGAAGAGCTCCTGCTGGCTGCGCGGTGCGATGACGATCTCGCGCGCGTAGTGGATCAGCTGCGAGACGCGGCTGTCGGCGTGCATGCGAACCGCACGCAGCCAGTGAAGCTCGCGATCGGCGACGTCGGGCGCGCCGGCAGGAACGCCCTTGCGCCGCGCGAGGATCGTCTCGCTCTTCACGAGGTAGCGTTCGTCGTCGAGCCCCGGCTCCCTCTGCACGGGAGCGTTCGATCCGTTCGGCTTGCCGATGCGCATCGCGAGCTCCGCGCGGTATTTCGCGTCGCCCGGAGACAGCTCGCGTGCGCGCCGGAGCGCGACGAGGACGAGCTGCTTGTCGTTCGGATCGTTCGACGCCGCCGCGACCTCGCGCGCGAGACCCGCCCACGCCTCGGGACGGTTCGGCGCCCACTTGCACGTCGCGCGATAGAGCAGCGCGGCGAGCTCGTGGCTCCCCGCCTCGACGACGTGACGGACGACGCTGAGCGCCTCGTCGGCGTCGTCCATGCCGCCGGCGAACGCATCCTTCGCGGCCGCCTCGACGTCCGCCTTCGTTCGCGTCCCCATCGCGTCGACGAGGACCTCACCGCGCACGCCGCGGCGCGCGAGCTCCTGGCTGACCTCGACCCACGTCTTCGGATCGTTCGCGCGCGACGAATTCGCGAGCTCGAACAGCACCGCGATTGGCAGCTTCTCCTTTGCCGCCCTGAACGCAGCGGTCATGTCGCGCATCGCCTTGATGCCGAGCGTATCGACGCGGAGCGCGCGTGCGATCCTCGAGGCTTGGAGGAGCGCTTCGCCGTCGCCCTTGCCCTCGATCTTCGCCCCACGCAGCGTCGCGATCGCCCAGTCGGGGGTGTCGGAGTCGAGATGCTGATCGACGAGACGACGATCGACGAACGCCTTCGTGACCTGATCGCCGGCCTTCTCCGCAGCGGCGCGCGCGCGATAGAAGCGTGAGCTCTTGTTCGCGCCGAACGGCGTGATCCACGCCGCCGTCGCGAGCCGGTCGGGATCGAGGTCCTTGTTCTGCAGGAGCGCATCGAGCTGTCCCGGAGCACGCGGGCTCTTCTCGTCGTCGGCGCCGCTCAGCGTTCGTACGATTGCAGCCGCGAGCAGCGCGTCGGGCGTGCCCTTGCCGTTCGCCGTACGAACGAGCGGCGTGACGAGCTTCGTCGGTCGCGCGGTGCCCCACGGGATCGCCTCGCCGGGCTGGAGCGCGAGGTCGGCGCTCGCCTTCACCTTCACCGGCTGGTGCTTGTCGTCCGTGATGCGAAGGCGCACGCGGCCCGAATCGTCGAGCGCGCCCGTGCAGACCTTTGCCGCGACGATGTGCGGGCCGGCCGATGCGTCGACCTTCGCCGCGAGGCGGTCGAACCGCATCATGTCGTGCACGTCGTCGCTCTTGTCGACGTCGACGCCGTCGAAGACGAGGCGCGCCGTGCCCGATGCTGCGAGGCGAACGATGAGAGGCGTCTTCGCATCGAGCGTGATCTTCGACGCGACCCACGTGCAGCTCTCTTTGCGCGGATGGATCAGGAGGTCGAGCGGGATGCCTCGCGCCTGGGCGAACGTCGGCGGGACGTGACGCCACGAGACTTCGACCGTGCCCCACGAATAGAGCTCTTTGGGATCGCCGAACGCGGCTGCGCTCTTCTTCGCCTCCGGACCGTCGTGCGCATCGAGGCCGCCGCCCGTGTCCCGGAACGGTCCGAGGATCGACACGTCCGTGAGGATCCCCGCTTCGCTCTGCGCGAGGCCCGCGCCCGGAGGCGTGCCTTCGTTTGCTTCGTACGCGCGCGCGAGCGCCGCGGCTTCGCCTCGGAGCTCGGAGCCTGCGGGCAACGACGCGATGATGTCCTTCGTCGCCTGCAGCGCGGCTCCGTGCGTCGCCCGATCCGATACCGACGCGATCACCGTGAGCGCTGCGAGGCGATCGGCGTCGTTCGTCGCTGCGATCGCGCGCTTCTTCGAGGCCTCGATCGTCGCGTCGGGCGTCTCGCCGGTCCAGCGAGCGCTCGCACTCGTGCGTGCATCCGCTGTCGCCGCGGGACGTCCGCTCGCTGCGGCCGTACCCGCTGCCGGAGCCTCGCCGCGCGCGACCGACGCGCCTGGAAGGATGCTCAGGAAAGCGAGCGCCCCGAGGACGAACACGCCACTCCGTCGGTGCGGAGAGGAGGGGACAGCCTGCCGGGATGATGTAGGGCGGGGAGAGCCAGGCCGGAACATGTGGGGCGGTACTCTAGGGGGTTTCCAGGGATTTACCGAGTCGGACGGATGCGGCATCTCTGCCGTAGGCGGATAGACCTCTTGCGTCTTGGCCTTGATGGGACACACTGGGCTTCGGACCAGGTCGTACATTGAACCACAGCGGTTTCAGACCCAAGCGCGGAGGAACGGTCGAGCGTACCGACGCCCGAGCGCTGCCGCAGTTCCGACTTCCGTCAGAGACCGTTCATCCTCGTGACGAAAGCGAGGTCGTCCAGACGGTCGAGCGACCTCCCGTCCGCATCCGTCGCGTCCCCGTCACGCCACCGCGCACGAAGGTCGCGCCTCCGAGCACGGCGCACGACGAGCCGCCGCCGATCACGAGCGAGGTCGATGCGCGCGACATCCTGCTCGAGGCGTACGCCGAGCCCGTGCGACCGGCGCGGCCGCGCCCGTCTCTTCCATCGGCGTACGCGCGCCCGGCACCTCCACCGCTCCCTGCGCAGGATCGAGCGCAGGTGATCTCGTTCTCGTCGCTCGGCCTCCCGAGCGATCGCGCCGCGTCGTTCGAGCCTGCGGGGCGCGCGGTACCTCCGGCACCCGTGACGCTCCCGATGCTTACAAGCGTGGCCGCTGGGCGGCCCGCGAGTGGGGACAACGTGAGCGCTGAGCTCGAGCTGCCTCCGACCTCGCACTTTGCGCCGGTCGCTTCGCCCTTCGGGCTACCGACGCGACGAGCAACGCTCGAGACGACGCCGAGCCTCGCGCCGGTGGCGATGTCGACGTCGCTCGTGCTCCCCTCGCGCGCGGCGGACCCGACGATGCAGCTCCGCCCTCGGACGCGACGGTCTGCGGGCGTCGTCGCTGCGCTCTCGCTCGTCGTTGCTGCGATGCTCGCAGGTGCTGTCGTCGCGCTCGTCGCTGTCGTGCAGGGCGGAACGCTCGGCGGTCACCCGATCGCGTTCGTCGATCGCTTGATGGGCCGAACGCACGAGACGGAGAGCACGCAGACAGCAGCGCCGGGCGTCGCCACTTCGTCACCCGTGATCGTCGCGCCTTCGGTATCGCCGAGCATCTCCGCTCCGGCACCGGTGGCCGTTGCGCCTCCTGACGCGCCCGTCGCGACGACGCCATCGATTCCGGTCGATGCGCTTCCCAAGCCCGCCGTCGACCCGGAGCTCACACTCGTGACGTTGCCTCGATCGTCGAAGGGCCATCGCATCTTCGTCGATGGACGTGCCGTCGGTCACGGCCCCGCGCCGATGAAGATCAAGTGCGGGATGCACAAGATTCAGATCGGCTCCGCAGGCAAGCCGCGCATGATCGAGCTCCCGTGCGGCGGCGAGCACACGGTGGACTGAGCCGAGGCTCTACTTCTTCTTCTCCGCGACGGGCGCCTTCGCATTCTCCTTCGCGCGTGGGGCTGCGTGCGTTCGCGAATGCGTCGAAACAGGCTTGTGGTGCGCTGCGCGGTGGCGCGGTTGTGCCGGCGCGGCCTTGTTTGCGGGGGCGGCCTTGTTCGCGGGCGCGCCGGCCTTGTTCGTCGGCGCGGTCTTGCTCGCGGGTGCAGCCTTGTTCGCGGGCGCGGCCTTGTTCGGCTCGGCCGACTTCGCCTTTGCATTCGCATTCGCCTTTGCAGGCGCGGAGGCGATCTTCTTCGGAGCCGCGATCGTCTTCGTCGTCGCATGCGCGGTCGCGGGCGGCGAAGCGGCTGCAGGCGCTGCATGCGTCGCGACCGGCACTGCTGCAGGAGCTGCAGGCGCAGGCGCGACGATCGAGGCGCGCGCCGCCGCGGCGAGCGGTGACTCCGGAGCAGGCGCAGCTGCGCTCGGGGGAGGCGCCGGCGTCGCGGCCGACGCGTGTGC
>JAEXCN010000287.1 GCA_023402175.1 Pseudomonadota bacterium
CGTCAAGGGCATGCGCGGCAAAGATGCGCATGGAACGAGCCGAGCTAGGGCGCAGGGGACGAAGCCTTGCGCCGCCCTCGACGGATCCCGACGCGCCGGACCACGTCGACGAGCGCGCGCACGACGGGCGCGTCGTTGTCCTTCTTCCAAGCGAGCCGCAGGTCCGTCATCGGATTTCCCACGATCGGCCGAAAGACCACGCCGATCCGCCGGACGTGACGTACCGAAGACGGCAGGATCGACACGCCGAAACCGGCCGCGACGAGGCTCACGATGTCGAGCTGCTGAGCCTCCTGGACGATCCTCGGCGTGAAGCCCGCGTCGTGACAGAGACGCATGAGCTGATCGAACATCCCCGGCCCGCGCGACCGCGGAAAGAGCACGAAGGGCTCCTCGGCCAGCAGAGAGAGCGGGATCCGCGCCCGTGATGCGGCCGAATGATCGGCCGGCAGCACCGCGACGAGCGGCTCGCGGCGGACCGGCAACGTCGTGAGCGCCGGCTCCTCGAGAGGCGCACGAACGAAGCCGACGTCGAGCCGACCGTCCTTGAGCGCCTCGATCTGCGCCTGCGGTGCGAGCCCCGAGAGCGAGATCTCGACGTCGGGGTACTTCCCGCGAAACGTGCGGAGGAGCTCGGCGAGACCGCTGTACGCGAGCGACGACGGGTACCCGATCGCGAGCCGCCCGCGCTCGCCTCGCCCCGCACGCCGCGTCTCGCGCGCGGCAAGCTCGACCGCATCGAACACGCGACGCGCATGCTCGAGCAGCGTGACGCCCGCGTCCGTCAGATCGACGTTCCGGGGCGACCGATCGAAGAGCAGAACGCCGAGCTCCTTCTCGAGGAGCTGGATCTGCCGGCTGAGCGGCGGCTGCGCGATTTTCAGGCGTTCGGCGGCGCGCCCGAAGTGGCGCTCCTCCGCGACCGCGACGAAATAGCGCAAATGCCGGAGCTCCACGATACCCGCAGGGTATCACACGGCTGCGATTCATATATTGGACTCACGAGCGCCGCATCGCGAACGTGACGTCGGTCATCCCAACAACGCCATGTGGCTCGTCCGAATCGCACTACGTCGCCCGTACACGTTCATCGTGATGGCGATGCTCATCCTCATCGGCGGGATCTTCACCATCGTGAGGATGCCGACCGACATCTTCCCGGAGATCGACATCCCGGTCATCTCGGTGATCTGGAACTACCAGGGCCTGTCGCCCGAGGAGATGGAGAAGCGCGTCGTCACAAACTACGAGCGCATGCTCACGACGACGGTCAACGACATCGAGCACATCGAGAGTCAGTCGCTGCGTGGCATCGCCGTCGTGAAGATATTCTTCCAGACCGGCACGAGCATCGAGGCGGCGACCGCGCAGGTCACGGCCGTCTCGCAGTCGGCGGTTCGGGCGATGCCGCCGGGCGCGACGCCGCCGTTCATCATCCGCTACAGCGCGTCGAACGTCCCGATCATGCAGGCCGCGCTCGAGAGCAACTCGCTCTCCGAGCAGGAGCTGTTCGACTACGGCACCAACTTCGTGCGCGCCGACATGGCGACGATCCGCGGCACGCAGATCCCGTGGCCCTACGGCGGCAAGCAGCGCCAGATCATGGTCGACATCGATCCCCAGCGCCTCTACGCGTGGGGGTTGTCGCCGCGTGACGTGACGATGGCGATCGCCAACCAGAACGTCATCTTGCCGACCGGCACGGCGAAGATGGGGACGAACGAGTATTCGATCTCCCTCAACGCGAGCCCGGAGGCGTTCGCCGAGATCGGCGCCCTGCCCGTGAAGGACGTCCGCGGCACGACGGTCTACGTGCGCGACATCGCGAACGTGCGCGACGGCTCGTCTCCGCAGACGAACATGGTCCACGTCGGCGGCAAGCGCTCCGTGCTCATGTCGATTCTGAAGAACGGCAACACGAGCACGATGGACATCGCCGCGAGCGTGAAGGAGATGCTCCCGGCGATCGAGGCGCGCCTGCCGAAGGACCTGAAGCTCTCGATCCTCTTCGATCAGTCGCTCTTCGTGCGCGCGGCCGTCAACGGTGTCGTCCACGAGGCCGCGATCGCGGCAGGGCTGACCGCGCTCATGATCCTGCTCTTCCTCGGAAGCTGGAGGAGCACGCTCATCGTCGTCATCTCGATCCCGCTGTCGATCCTCGTCTCGATCATCATCCTCGCGGCGCTCGGACACACGCTGAACGTCATGACGCTCGGCGGCATGTCGCTCGCGGTCGGTATCCTCGTCGACGACGCGACCGTCGCCATCGAGAACATCCACCGCAACATGGCCCAGCGAAAGCCGTTCTACCGGGCCATCATGGACGGCGCGCAGGAGATCGCGACGCCCGCGTTCGTCTCCACGCTCTGCATCTGCATCGTCTTCGTGCCCGTCGCGTTCATCACTGGCGCGGCGAAGTCGCTGTTCGTCCCGCTCGCGCTCGCGGTCGTCTTCGCGATGCTGACGTCGTACGTCCTCTCGCGAACGCTCGTGCCGACGCTCGTGCGCTACCTGCTGCGCGGCGAGGCCGATGCGCACATGAACCCGCACCACGGGCCGCCGACGAGCATCGCGGGCAGGTTCTTCGCGGCGTTCGAGCGTGGCTTCGAGCGTCTCCGCGCCAGCTACGGCCGCGCCCTCGCGCTGGCGCTCGCGCATCGGAGGGTCACGGCCGTCGCGTTCCTCGCGTTCGCCGGCCTCTCGCTCATGCTCTTCCCGCTCATCGGACGCGACTTCTTCCCGACGGTCGACGCGGGGCTCGTGAAGCTCCACGTGCGCGGGCCGCCGGGGACGCGAATCGAGGAGAGCGAGAAGCGCTTCGCCGCGATCGAGGACACAATCAAGACGGTGATCCCGCCCGCGGAGATCGCCCAGATGATCGACAACATCGGCACCCCGTACAGCGGCATCAATCTCTCGCTCAGCGAGGGCGCGGCGATCTCGCCGGCGGACGGGCAGATCCTCATCTCTCTGAACCACGGCCACAAGCCGACCGCCGGGTACGTGCGTCAGCTCAGGAAGAAGCTCGCGGCCTCGTACCCGGACACGACCTTCTTCTTCCTCGCGCCGGACATCTCGACGCAGGTCCTCAACTTCGGTCTCGCCGCGCCGATCAACGTGCAGGTCGTCGGCGCGCCGGCGAACGACGCCGCGACCCTCGAGCTCGCGCAGAAGCTCGCCGAGCGCATCAGAAAGGTGCCCGGAGCCGTCGACGTGCACCTCGCTCAGGTCCCCGACGAGCCGGGCGTGCGCGTCGACGTCGACCGGACGATGGCGCGGCAGGTGGGCCTCACCGAACGTGACGTCGCCAGCGACCTCCTCGTCTCGCTCTCGTCGAGCTCGCAGGTGACGCCGAGCTACTGGCTCGATCTGAAGCGCGGCGTGCAGTACATGGTCGCCGTCTCCACACCGCAATACGCGAACGACTCGCTCGAGGCGCTCGGATCAACGCCGCTCGCGACGCCCAACGGGACTCCGCAGCTGCTCTCGAACGTGGCGACGATGTCTCGCTCGACGACGCCCGCGAACGTGACGCACTTCAACGCCACGCGGACCTACGACGTGCAGGCCAATGTCGACGGCGCCGATCTCGCCTCCGTCGCCGCCGGCGTGCACAAGGCGATCGAAGAGCTACGCCCCACCTTCCCGCGCGGAACGGTCGTGAAGGTGAAGGGACAGGTCGAGAGCATGGAGTCGTCGTTCCGCGGCCTCGCGTACGGCCTCCTCTTCTCGATCGTGCTCGTCTACTTGCTGATGGTCGTCAACTTCCAGTCCTGGCTCGATCCGTTCGTCATCCTCATGGCGCTACCTGGCGCGATCGCCGGTATCTGTTGGATGCTCTTCCTCTCGCAGACCACGTTCAGCGTGCCTGCGCAGATGGGGTCGATCATGTGCGTCGGCGTCGCGACCGCGAACAGCATCCTCGTCGTCACCTTCGCGAACGATCAGCGCAAGGTCGGTCGCGATGCGACGGAAGCCGCGCTCGCGGCAGGCATGACGCGCCTTCGCCCGGTCCTCATGACCGCCGCCGCCATGATCATCGGCATGCTCCCGATGTCTCTCGGCGTCGGCGAGGGCGGTGAGCAGAACGCGCCGCTCGGACGCGCCGTCATCGGCGGTCTGCTGCTGGCGACCGCTACCACCCTGTTCTTCGTTCCCGTGATGTACAGCATCCTGCGGCGCAAGGCGCCCAAGGTGGATGCAGAAATCGAGGCCCTATGAGCCATTCTTTCGAACCGCACGAGACCGGCACGCAAGGAGTCCGGCGGGACGACACCGATCTCGGGTTCGATCTGCCGCAGCCCGCCAAGATCTCCGGGACGCGCGCGGCGGCCTACGCCCTCGTCGGCGCCGGGATCATCTCGGCAGCTTTCGTCGTCGGTTGGCTGCCGAAGAAGCGCGCGCGACACGACGTCGAGGCCAGCACCAAGGAAGAGGCGAGCTCGATCCTTCGCGTGGTGACCGCTCCGCCGAAGGTCCTCTCGAGCGATCGCTCGCTCCTCCTTCCGGGCAGCCTGAGGCCGCTCGAGGAAGCGTCGATCCGTACGCGCGCGAACGGCTACGTCCGGCAGCGCCTCGTCGACATCGGCGACAAGGTGCAGGCGGGCGCGCTCCTCCTCGAAGTCGACACCCCGGAGCTCGATCAGCAGCTCGATCAGGCGCGCGCCCAGCTCGCGCAGGCGACCGCGGCGCTGTCGCACGCGAAGGCGAGCAGAGACTACGCCAAGTCGAGCCTCGACCGACGCGAGAAGCTCGCGCCGACCGGCGTCACGTCCGTCGACGAGGTCGAGAGGAGCCGCTCGGAGGCCACGGTCGCCGAAGCGAACGTCGCTGTCGCGCAGGCGAACCTCGACGCGCAGAGCGCCAACGTCCGCCGGCTGACGCAGGAGAAATCCTTCGCGCGCGTCATCGCGCCCTTTGCCGGCACGGTCATCACGCGCACGGTCGACAAGGGCACGCTCGTGAACCCCAGCGTCGAGCTCTTCAAGATCGCCACGACGGACCCGATGCGCGTCTTCATCGAGGTCCCGCAGGACGTCGCGCCGAGCGTGAAGAACGACGTCCCTGCAAAGGTCACCGTCCGCGAGTTCGCAGGCACCACGTTCGAAGGCAAGGTCGCGCGCTTCGCGTCGGCGCTCGATCCTCAGTCGCGAACGATGACGACGGTCGTGCACGTCCCGAATCCGAAGGGCGAGCTCCTGTCCGGCATGTACGCGCAGGTCGAGCTGTCGTTGCCGATGCCTCATCGCGTTCTCGAAGTGCCGGCGACGGCGCTGCTCACGGACGCCCATGGCACGCGCATCGCGATCGTCGGCGCCGACAATCGCATCCACCTCGCGCCGATCGTCATCGAGCGCGACACCGGCCCGACGATCCAGATCGCGACCGGCATCAGCGAGAACGACCGAGTGGTCAAGATCGCCAGCGCCGAGCTCGTCGAGGGCCGGCAGGTCGAGCTCGCCGACACGAAGTGAAGCGTCGCGCATCGCGCGATCGAGCGGAAATCCCGTGGCGCCCCGCTCGGCCGTGACTACGGCCTAGCTTGCGATTGTTCTCGAGCAGCGGCAGAAAGAGGGCGCGATGCGTTCGAGCTCCCCCCGCTGCACGATCACCTTCGACGCGCTGGCGCGCACGCCCGACGAACGCATCGACGTCGCGCTCGGGGCTGCGCTCATCGCGAAGGACGTGTACGAGGACCTCGACGTCGACGCGCTCGTCCGGCGCTTCGACGAGCTCGCCGGCCCGCTGAAGGACGGCGCGCTCGCGGGCCTGCCGCTCAGAAAGCAGGCCGAGGAAGTCAGCGCGCGCTTCCGCGAGCTCGGCTTCCACGGGAACGTCGAGGACTATTACGACGCGCGGAACTCGCTCCTGCCGGACGTGCTCGAGCGTCGGACGGGGATCCCGATCACGCTCACGCTCGTCTGGTGCGAGATCGCACGGCGCGCGGGCGTGCTCGCGCGCGGCGTCGGCTTCCCCGGTCACTTCCTCGCGCGCGTGGACAACCTTCCCGCGCTGAGCGGCCGCTCGGCAAGCCCGCCCGTGATCGTCGATGCATTCGGTGATGGCCGCATCATCGACGATGCCGATGCGCGTGCGCTCCTCCAGCGGACGCTCGGCGCTGACGCGGAGGTCCATCCTGCCCTGTTCGAGCCGGCGACCTCACGCGCGACGCTCGTGCGCATGCTGACGAACCTGAAGGCCGTCTGGGCCGGCCGCGGTGATCACACGAAGGCGTTCATCGCGCTCGACCGGATCGTGACGCTCGTCCCCGACTCGCCGCGGATGCTGCGCGAACGCGCCGGCGTCGCGCTCCGTCTCGGGATCAACGAGCTCGCGCGCTCCGACTTCATGCGCGTCCTCGAGCTCCAGCCGAACGCGCCCGACGCCGCGATGATCAAGAAGCGGCTCTCCGAGCTGCGCGTCTCGCCGCGCTCGCTGCCGAACTGATCGACCTGCGACGAGATCGCGACCGACAAAAGGCACATGCCCCGCCTGCGCTCCTGCGCGGACGGGGCATGACCAGATCGCCTGCGCGTCAGCGCAGACGAGACGAGATCACTTGCCGTGAACCTCGGTGCATCCCTGGCTGTAGATGCCGAGGATGTTCGTGCCGTGGAACTCCACCGAGTGGACCTCGGAGATTCCGCCGGCCTTCTTGGCCGCGTCGAGCGACGCATCGCCGAACGCCGCGAGACCGAGGATGCCGGTCGCGCAGGCCTCGCCGGCCTTGTCGCCGGTCTTGCCCGGGCCCGACGTCTCGTTGCGGTTGATGCCGTGCGGGATCTGCGTGCCGGTGTAGACCGAGCCCACCGGGTAGCCGT
>JAEXCN010000294.1 GCA_023402175.1 Pseudomonadota bacterium
CCTTGATCCCTGCCGCCGCGAGCACGCAGGCCGTGTCCTCCGCGAACTCTCGGCTCATGCGCCGGCCGTCGTAGCCGATGGCGACGCCCTTCTCGGCGGCGTTCGGACCGCCGATCTCGAGGAGGTACTGCGCGAGCCCCGCCGTCGTCCGCAAGACGACGGCACGGTTCATCCGGTTCGGACCTGCTCCGATGACGCCCCGGAGACCTGCGGTCCCGAACTCGAGCGATCCGGCGAAGCGATCGGCGAGGTCGGTCTTCGCGGGATCCGGCGACGCGAGCAGCCCTTCGATTTCGGCGCGAGCGGAGGGGTCGGGATCGGCGGCGGCCCATGCGCGGGCCTGCTCGAGGACGGCGGCGAGGTCGGTCATCTCCCCGGTTATACAACGATAGTCGGCGTCGCAGGCGCGACCGTTCGCTGCGGCAACGATGCTCGCATCTCGACGCTGGCGACCCGCCGTCGCGCCTGCACGTCGACCGGCGGCGGGGCGATCAGCTCTCGAGCTGGCGCATGCCCGGCGCTTCGCGTCCCGTCGTCGCCACGTATTCGTCGTACGTGCCGCCGTACACGTGCGGCCCCTTCGGCGTCAGCTCGAGGATCCGCGTCGCGATCGACCGGAGGAACGCGCGGTCGTGGGAGACGAAGACGATCGTGCCTTCGTATTCGGCGAGCGCCTTCACGAGCGCGCGCTTCGTCACGATGTCGAGGTGGTTCGTCGGCTCGTCGAGCACGAGAAGGTTCGGCGCGTCGAAGAGAATCTTCGCGAGCGCGAGACGTGCCCGCTCGCCTCCGGAGAGGATGCGAATCGGCTTGTCGTGATCGTCGCCGTGGAACCCGAACGCGCCGGCGAGGCTCCGGAGCGTTCCGAGGTTCGTCGTCGGCGAGTGGGCGACGAGCTCCTCGATCACCGTACGATCCGCCGTGAGCTGCTCCATCTGGTGCTGCGCGAAGTAGCCCATCGTCACGGACGCGCCGATCGCGACCTTTCCTGCGTCCGGATCGAGCGCGCGCGCCATCATCTTGAGGAGGGTCGTCTTGCCCGATCCGTTCTCGCCCATCACCGCCCAGCGCTCGTTGCGCCGGACGAGGAGGTCGAGGCCGTCGTGGATGGCGCGCGTACCGTACGTCTTCTTGACGCCCTCGACCTTGATGACGTCGTCACCGCTGCGCGGCGCCTTCTTGAAGTCGAACGTCTTCTCGATGATCCGGCGCGGCGGCTCGACCTTCTCGATCTTCTCGAGCTTCTTCACGCGCGACTGCACCTGCGCGGCGTGGCTCGCGCGTGCCTTGAAGCGCTCGATGAAGGCCTTCTCCTTCGCGAGCATTGCCTGCTGGCGCTCGTACTGAGCCTGCTGCTGTGCGGCGGCGAGCGCGCGCTGCTGCTCGTAGAACTCGTAGTCGCCCGAGTAGCTCTTCACCTCGCCGCCATCGAGCTCGACGATCTTCTTCACGACCCGATTCATGACGTCGCGGTCGTGGCACGTCATCAGGACCGCGCCTTGATAATCGCGGAGGAAGTTCTCGAGCCAGAGGATCGACTCGATGTCGAGGTAGTTGGTCGGCTCGTCGAGGAGGAGCGCGTCGGGTCGCGCGAGGAGGATCTGCGCGAGGGCCACGCGCATCTTCCATCCGCCGGAGAGGTTGCCGACGTCGCCGGCGACCTGTTCGGGAGAGAAGCCGAGGCCGGCGAGGATCGCGTGCGCGCGCGCCTCGAGATCGTAGCCGCCGAGCTCCTGGTAGCGCGCCTGCACGTCGCCGAAACGTTCGACGGCGTCGTTGAAGCCGGGATCCTCGGGATCGGCGAGCTTCGCCTCGAGCTCCTTCAGCTCCTCGCCGAGGCGACCGGCCTCGCCCGCTCCGGAGAGCGTCTCGGCCATCACGCTGCGTCCCTTCAGATCGCCGACGTCCTGGCGGAAGTAGCCGATGGTCGTGCGCTTCGGACGATCGACGACGCCGTCGTCCGGCTGCTCCTCACCGGTGATGAGGCGGAAGACGGTGCTCTTGCCGGCGCCGTTCGGGCCGACGAGACCGACCTTTTCGCCGTCACCGAGGTGGAAGCTCGCTTCGAGAAAGAGGATCTGACCGCCGTACTGCTTCGAGACGTTCGAGAACGAGATCATGAAAGGCGTGGCTCAATAGCACGACTCGCAGACCCTCGCCCGGAGCGCGACCGTCCGTCGAGACCTCGACCGTCCCCTGTCGCCTGAGGCATACATCGCGCGAGAAAGCCCATCTGGTAACGTGCGTTCCCGTTGGCGCTCGCGAAGAGGTTCTTGGCGCTGGTGACGACGACGACGACGGCCACCGCGTCGGTGCTCGCGTTCTCGTGCGTTGGAGGCTCGGGCAGCGACGCTCCGCCGGATGTGGATGCGGACGTTCTCGTCCCCGCTCCGGATGCCGGTCGACGCCCCGTCGGCAATGGCAGTGAGGACGCTGGGCCACGCCCACCGGAGTACGACGACGACGGCTGGCTCCGCATCGACGTCGATCCGAGCTACGGGTGTCCGTCCTACACGGCGACGCGACCGGACCAGATGCCGCCGGGCATCGTGTGGGAACCGTGCTCGGCCCCCATCCTCGCGCTCTATCCCTCGTGCAGGACGATGAAGACGGACGGCCCGTTCAACGGACGGCTGAACGGCTTCGTGGTCGGAGGCACCGCGGGCCGCGTCGATGCGAGTGGGAAGACAGTCCTGGCGTTCACCCGCCGCTCCGCGAACGTGACCCATCATCTCGTTGGCGAGGCCGACGGGGCGATCCGGCTCGGGCTCCACGACGGCGCAGGATCGTGCTGGACCGGGACGCCGCGGCTCGCCGAGGGGAGAGCGCTTTATCCGGTCGAAACGCGGAACGACGACCGCTCGAGCACCTCTCGAAGGGGCGCGATCGGCGGAGCGTTCGACGAGGCTGCCGTCGTGCTCGAGAGCTTGGTCGCGGATTACCGCAGCTACTCGGCGGGACCCGACATGTTCCTCGACGGGAGCGCGTTCCGCGCGTGGGGGCCGAATGCGCCGGTCCTGAGCTCACTCGGCGAAAACGCCTACTACGCCGACCCCGGGATCTTCGTCGGCGACGCGTTCTTCTTTCGCACGAACGACAGCTTCGAGCATCACCGCGTTCGCATCTACCAGGCAGGCTCGGGCGTGCGCGACTTCCTCTGGTACGGCGACGGCATCGCGTCGGCAGCTGCGGACTTCGGCACCGATGGGAAGGACATGGTGTGGACGGAGGCCTTCGGCCGCGCTTACGTCGGCGACGACTGGTCGGCCGTCCACTTGGTGACCGCGCCGTACACGACGGACCCGAGCAAGCTCGAAAAGCGGGAGCTCCGGTCGATGGAGAGGCTCGAGCAGGAACCGTACGTCGTCGGCTGCGGGCACGCCGTGGGTCGTCTGGGTCCGACGATCACCCGCCTTCGCGACGGACGATTCGCAACGCTGGAACAGCTGCGGAGCGACGACGGCGGGTTCGTGGCCGGCTTCACGAAGGCGCTCGCGATCACGTGCGACGAGGTCTTCGTGACGGTCCACGGCATGGGTTTCAGCGACAACGTCGTGCGCATCCGCCTCGACGACCTCGGGCTCGGCAGTCAGCCTGACGGAGGGCAATGAGATCTCGCGCTGCGATCGCCGCCGTCGCTACGTCGCTCGTGACGCTTGCCTTCGCGGCCTGCAAAGGCGGCGGTGATGGGAGGACGGAGCCCGACCCTCCGTGGCCGCCGCCGCCCGCCCCCACGCAGACATTCCCTCCTGAGCGGGACTGCGCGCCATTCGGCGGGAGCTGCCAGCGAAACGCGTGCGAGTACGGGCGCGAGGCATGTGCGCCGTCCGCCGTGATGTGCCAATCCACGCCGCGAACGGAAGAATGCGGCGACCTGAACGCGGGCCCGACCTACGACGGTCCGAGGTGCTGCATCCCTGCGCCCCTCGACGATGTGGGCTGGATGAAGCTCACGTTCGATGCGGAGTGCGGGCTCTCGTTCGCCCACGGCGGCGGCGAGCCCGCGGCCCCCATCGAGTGGGAACCTTGCAGTCCAGATCTGCGGAGTCGGTGGCCGGAATGTAGCTTCGTCCGCGTGGACTGGCCCGCCGGTGAAGGTCCTTACGAGGGCCGGCGCATGGACGAGGCCCAGGCCGGCTCGTTCGACAAGCAGTCGAGTACGGCGCGTCTCGTCATCAGCCGCGTCATGGGGCCCGCCATCTACCGCATGATCGTGCGGGTCGACGACGGCGCGGTCGAAGCTGCGTTTCGCGAGACCCGGCCGAGCTGCTCGCTGACCCACGGCGATCTGCGAGGACAGAGCTTCGTCTTCACCGTGACGCGAAGAGAGGGTGAGCGCATCGTGAAGACGGGCGCACTCCGATTTCCTCGCGAGTACGTGCCCTACCCGGGAGAGACTGCGGACGGCGGCGAGCCCATCCATTTCGCCGGTCAGCGCAACCTCTTCACGACCCCGACGAACATCATCACGAAGTACGAGTGGGACGGCGGCGGGTATGCCGTTTCGCACGAGCAAGTTCCGGCGCTCGGCGTGCTCGAGAACGTCGTCTTCCGCGATGACGTGCTGTTCTTCGCGGGTGGTGCCCCGCAGCGACCGAAGATCGAGATCTTCGCTTCGGGACAGGTGCGCGACTTCCTCGGCTTCGGAAGCGACGTGCCGGCAGCCGCCGACTTCGGAACCGACGGACGCGACATGGTGTGGACCGAAGCGTCCGGGCGCGCGGACGCGCCGGGAGAGCCGTGGTCGCGCATCGACATCGTCACGGCACCCTACACCGTCCTTCCGGAGCTCATCGGTCCGACGATCCACAAGCGGCGGCTGCGCTCGGAGATCTCGTTCGACCAAGCGCCATTCGTCGTCGGATGCAATTACGCGGCGCACGCCGTCGGGACGAGTGGCGTGCGTCTCGTACGCTTGACCGACGGACAGTCGTGGATGCTCTCGAACGAGGCGACCGACGCGGGAGCGTCATGGCAGGTGACGTCTCCGCTCGCCGTGACGTGCGACGAGCTCATCGTCCGACTGCGACGCGGCGACGAGCACCAGGTCGCGCGGCTCCCCTTCTCGACGCTCGGTCCCGGCGCGGCGGCCGACTGAGCGCCGCTTCAGCGGACGTACACTTCGAGCGTTCGCTTCTGGTAGGTCCCCGCGTTCTCCGCGAACGTCCAGTCGGGGTGCTTGCCGGGTGACGGGCCGATCCCGATGTCGAGGTTCTTCGTTCCTCCCTCGCTCCAGTGATTGACGCAGAGGACGGGCTTGTCGCCGACGTGCACCTGCATCGAGCCGTAACAGTCAGGCGCGCTGCCGATGACGTCGTGGGCGTCGAACAGCCCGTCTGGCCCCTCGTTGTAGCAATGACTCCAGAGCTCGATGTTCCCGGCGCTCGGGACGAGGACGTGAGGCTGGTTCGCGGAGAACGAATGGACCATGACGTTCGTGACGGGCTGGTCGAAGACCCAGTCCACCGGCACGCCGAGGCGCTTCGGATCGTTGGTGAACGCGTCGAGCTCGACCCAGACCTCCTCCGCATCGAGCACGAGGCGGTATGCGATCCGGCTGAACGCTCCGGTGCTGCTCGTCCGATCGATCGAGTAAGGCACGTCGCCCGGGACGTTCCACTTCGCGAGGCGCGGGATCGGGAGCGCGAGCACGAGCCTGAAATCGCAAGCCTCGCCCGCCTTCCCGTCCGGGCACGGCATCTCGCACGACGGACCGCTCCGTCCGGGGCGGCAGATCTCGTGGGCAGCATCCGGCGCGTCGGCGTCGGCCCCGGTCGGCGCGGACCCGGTCGGCGCGGCCGAGTCGTCAGCCGGCTGATGGCCCGGTCCGTCGGGGCCACCGTCGTCACCGGGGGTGACCATCGCTCCCGTGGAGTAACCGCCGAAGTCGGTCGTGAGCGAGCACGCGGAGACCGGAGCGCAAGCGCAGAGCGCAAGCATGAGCCCCCAGGTACGGCCGCGTCGGCGCATCCACGGCTCAGACTATCACGACCATCTCCACCCGCCGGATAGAGGTCGCGCCGGCCGAGGGTCGGTATAGTGTCCCCGCATGCTGGCGTTCGCGCTGCGGCGCGCGATCTGGGCTGTCCCGACGCTGTTCGGGGTGAGCCTCGTCGTGTTCTTGCTCACGACGCTCCTGCCCGATCCCGAGGCGGACGCCGCGATTGCTGCGAGCGACGTCATCGCCCGCATTCGCCTCGACGAGCTCCGCCGAGCGCGCTTCCTCGATCTCCCGCGCCTCGTGAACGTCCATCCACGCGACGTGCGGACGACCGTCGACGAGTGTACGGCCCACATCGTCGCGGACGATGCCGACGCCGCGTTCTGCGAAGAGCGAATCGCCGGCATCGGCGGCGCTGCCCTTCCCCACCTCCTTCCGCATCTCGACGACATCCCGCCGGCATCGCGCGGCCGGATCGCGCTCGCGCTTGCTCCGGTCGCACGCAGGATGGGGATCGGCGAAGAAACGGAGCTCACCCAGCCGGATCGCGCGGTGCTCTTCTGGAGTCGCTTCTGGGAAGACCGCTCCGTCGACTTCACCGAGCCTGCGGTGCGCCGTTCCGTCCAGCGCATCACCGCACGCGACAGCGACCTCATCGAGCAGGAGATCCGCCTCGTCGATTCCTTCGCGCTGCAGCAGCTCATGGCGGCGCTGAAGACGACGCGCGATCCTGGAGCGCTCTCACGCCTGACGCGCCTCGCGGCGCACGTGACCGGCCGGACCTCGGGGTCGACGACAGGCGGAGCGAGCAAGGTCGTCGAGCCCACGGCGGATCGCGCACGGGTCCGCGCAGTCGTCTCCGAGTGGCTCTCGTGGTGGTACGTGCACGAGACCGACTACGTGATCCTCCAAGGCGGCGAGAAGGTCACCGCGAGCATCGCCCAGACCCGCTACGCGAAATGGGTGCTCGGCGCCGTGACCGGCCAGCTCGGCCTCAGCACGCGCGACGGGCTGCCGATCTTCGACAAGCTCCTCGCACGTGCGCCGGTGACGCTCGGGATGGCGCTCCTCGCGCTGCTCCTGAGCGCGCTCGTCGCCGTTCCGATCGGCGTCATCGCCGCGTGGCGGCGCGGCCACGCGATCGATCACGGGACCGCAGGAGCGGTGCTGCTCGTCTACTCGGTCCCGACGTTCCTCGTCGCCGAGCTCCTCGCGACCTTCGGCCGTGCGACGGGCGCAGGGATCGTCCTGCCCGTCATCGCTCTCTCGACCGTCTCGCTGTCGGTGATGACGCAGCAGCAACGTGCATCGATGATCGAGGCGCTCGAGCAGGACTACGTCCGCTCGGCACGTGCGAAGGGCGCCCGCACGCTGCGCGTCGCGATCGTCCACGCGCTCCGGAACGCGCTCGTGCCGACGGTGACGATCGCGGGCGTCCAGTTCCCCGCCCTCATCGGCGGTGCGTTCGTCGTCGAAGAAGTGTTCGACGTCCGCGGCATTGGCTGGGAGACGCTCCGCGCGATCGAGTCCCACGACGCTGCATGGATCGTGGCGGTGACGTTGCTCTGCGCCATCGTGACGACGGCATGCCTCGTCGCGAGCGACATCGCCTATGGCCTTCTCGATCCGCGCGTGCGCGAGACGCAGACGAGGAGGCGGACGGCGTGACGGACCGCCCTTCGTCGAGGTTCGACGCTTCGCTGCCGGAGGAAGACGGTCGCGAGAGCGTCCCGCTCCTGCTCGCGCGGACGTCGCGGCTCCCGCCGGTCACGCCTCCGGACCCGCCGCGTCGGAAAGCCGTCCCGAAGGACGCATCCCCGCCGCTCGCGGGCGTCGACTGGACGAATCCGGGCGCGAGCACGCTCCGGCTCGGCAAGGCGGGCCTGCTCGTCGCCGCACTGCTGCTCCTGCTCTCGATCTTCGCCGAGCTCGTCGCGAGCGATCTACCGATTGCATGCAAAGTACACGGTACGGTCTTCGTCCTGCCGAACGTCACGCGCCCCGCCACGCTCGAGACGATGGACCGCCGAACGCTGGCGGCGGAGGCGGAATGGATCATCCGGCCGCTCGTCGCGCAGGGCCCGACGCTCGCGCCCGGTGAGGAGCTCGTTCCGCTTCTTGCTCCGGGAAAGAACGGCCACGCGCTCGGGACCGATCGCGAAGGGCGCGACGTCTTCGCACGCGCGGTGCACGGGACGCGGAGCTATCTCGTCTTCGCGCTCGCTGCCGTTTCCGCCTCGCTCGCTCTCGGCGTGCTCCTCGGCGCAATCGCGGGCCTGTTCGGCGGCGCCGCGGATGCGATCGTCAGCCGGGTGATCGAGTCGGTGTCGGCCTTCCCGCCGCTCGTCCTCGTGCTCGGCATACAGGCCGCCGTCCCTCGGCCGACGCTCCTCACGCTCTTTCTCGCGATAGCGCTCACGCGCTGGCCCGAGGTGGCGCGGCTCGTCCGAGGCGAGGTCATGCTCGCGACGACGCGCGACTACGTCCTCGCGGCGCGGGCGCTCGGGGCCTCTCCGTTTCGCGTGCTTCGCCGGCACATCATGCCGAACGTGCTCGCGTCCCTCGTCGTAGCTGCGGCGGTCGGCGTGAGCGCCGTCGTCCTCACGGAGGCATCGCTCGACTTCCTCCGCGTCGGCCCTCCGAATGGGGCCGCTTCGTGGGGCGAGACGATGAGCCAGTTCCGTGATGCCCCTTCTGCCTGGTGGCTCCTCGCCTTCCCGGGCGCCTTGCTCGTCGTCACGATCGTCGCCTTCAACCTGATGGGCGAGGCGCTGCGGACCGCGCTCGATCCGCGCTCTCGATGAGCGGACGAGCTCTTCGGCACCGACAATCCGGCCGCAGACTCGGCCTCCGCCGGAGGGGCTTGGCGGCCACGTGATGATGCGTTACGTCTCCGCCGATATGCACATCTTCGGCGGCGGGCCGCGCGGCGGATCCAAGGCAGGCATGGGTGGTCCCGGCGGCGGCAAGGGGACGATTGCTTTCGTCACCGAGCGTGACTTCGAGCAGCAAGTGCTGATGTCGGAAGTGCCGGTGCTCGTCCAGTTCACCGCCGACTGGTGTCAGCCCTGCAAGACCATTGCTCCCGAGGTCGAGGGCTTTGCGGCCGAGATGGAGGGCAAGCTGAAGGTGCTCCGCGTCGACATCGACAAGGCGCAGGCGCTCGCGCGGCAGCTGCGGATCCAGTCGGTCCCGACGTTCATGCTGTTCGTCGATCAGCGCCTCGGCGACGTCCAGGTCGGCGCGCTCGGCAAGAAGCAGCTCCGCGCGATGGTCGAACCGTTCCTCCCGCGGTCGGCGGGCGCGCTCAAGCCGCGTGAGCTCGCTGAGCTCATCAGGCAAGGCGCGGTCGTGCCGGTCGACGTCCGTGATGCCGCCGCTTACGCGCGAGCGCATCTTCCCGGCGCGAAGAGCATGCCGCTCGAGGAGCTCGAGTCGCGCCTCGCCGAGCTCTACATGCTCCCCGGTCAGCCCGCCCTCTACGATCGCTCGGGCGACAAGACGAAGGAGCTCGCCGAGCGCATGGCCGATCAGGGAACGCCCGTTGCGTTCCTCGAGGGAGGCATCCTCGCGTGGGAGTCCGAAGGGCTCCCCGTCGAGCGCCCCTGATCCCCCGCGCGGGCTCGCTCAGAAGATCCAGCCGACGTTGACGATTCGCCCGCCGGCCACCGGCGTCGTCGAGACGTTCGCGCTGCGAAGGAAGCGCATCGACGCGCTCGGCTCGTTCGTCGTCGGAGGATGAAAGAGGAGCGGAACACCTCCTCCGATGACGACGCCGATCGTCGCGCCTCCGAGCGTGTCCGTCATGTAGTGCTTGTCCGCGGCGATCCGCGTGTACGCCGTCGCGACGCCGAACATGATCCCCGTCGCCCAGATCAGCGGCGCGAGGCGATAGCCGCGCATCGAAGCGACCGTCCCCATTGCGGACGCGACTCCGAACACGGCCGTCGTGTGCCCGGATGGGAAGGACCGCATCGATTCGGGAACCGCGTATTGCTCACGGCGTGCTTCGTCGTCCTCGATGGCGTGCGCGAACGGCCGGGGGCGCACGATGATCGGCTTCAACACCTCGGTCGCGAGCGTCGCCGAGATCGCCCCCTGAGCCGCGATGAGAAGATCGGGCAAAATGCCCTCGTCGCGGTGATCGACCACCGACGAGAGCACGAGAAGCGCGCCGAGCGACACCGGCGCGAGCCCGAACGCGAGCACGTTGCTCACGGCGCTGGCCGGCCCGGGGTCGGGACGGCGCAGAGCGGTGCGGAACCAGTCGTCGAAGCCATTGAGGTCGGAAGGCTTCGAGCCGTCGCACCAGCGGCACTTTCCCGGCTGGAGCTCGTCTTGTACGAGCATCACCGTGATCGCCGAGGCCGCGAGCCCCGCGGTGACCGCACCATCGACGCGGACATCGTGGCGGAGCTCGACGGGGGGCGACAGCGGCTCGGGCCCCGCGGCGCGTGCATCGCCCCCTGCCGCGGCAAGGAAGCCGAGCCCGACGACCCAGGAGCATGCGCCTCGGCCCCTCATGGATCGGTTCCGACTTGACGGCTCGCGAGGGCAGCGCGACATCTCTTGGACGGATGGGAGGCGGCCTGAAAGCCAAGACGGCTCACGAGGATTCGGCCGAAGCGCCGAATCTAGAGCATTTCCGCGCCTTGCTCCATGAGCACATGGTCAAGCGAGGGCTTCGCTCGACCGATCAGCGGCGTCTCATCGTCGAGACGTTCTTCAAGGCCCCGAATCACATCAGCATCGAGGAGCTGCTCGCCGAGGTCCGCCAGAAGGACTCGCGCGTCGGCTACGCCACGGTGTACCGCACGCTCAAGCTCCTGACGGAGTGCGGCGTCGCGTTCGAGCGAAAATTCGGCGACGGCCTCACGCGCTACGAGCTCGCCGACGAATCGTCCCATCACGACCACCTCATCTGCGTCGAGTGCGGGAAGATCATCGAGTTCGAGGAGCCGCAGATCGAAGAGCTGCAGGAGCGCATCGCTGCGCGCTACGGCTTCGTGCTGAAGACGCACAAGCACGAGATGTACGGCACGTGCGCGGAGTGCCAGCAGAAGCTCGCCGCTCGCGCCGGAGCGGCCGCTCCGCGTCGCGGGAACTGATCCGCTCAGCGCGATGCGCGCGCGTCCAGGACGCGAACGTCGGTGACGACCGCGTCGACCTGGACGTCGCCGGGCGTCGCCGGGACCTCGGCCACGAGCTGCCAGTCGTATGCGACCGCGATCGCGACCGCCGGCGGCGCGTACTTCGGCAGCGTGCGGTCGTAATAACCGGCGCCGTAGCCGATGCGGTGTCCCGTCGGATCGACCGCGAGCGCGGGCACGATGACGACGTCGAGCTCGCCGGACGTCGCCGCCGGCGCGTCCTTCGCGGGCTCCGAGAAGCCGTAGCCGGCCTCTTCGAGCTTCGAGACGTCGTCGACGAACCGGAAGACCATGTCGCCGGTGTCCGGATCGATCGACGGATACGCCACGCGGACTCCGCGCGCGCGAAGCTTCGTGTCGAACTCACGGAGATCCACCTCGTGCCGCTCGACCATCGGCCAGAAGAGCGCGGCGCTCTTCGCCGCCCTGACGGCCGGATGCTCCTCGAGCGCCGCGACGATCTTGGCCGAACGCTCCGCACACGCCTCGAGCGGCGCCGTCTTGCGGACACCACGCATGCGCTTCCGCAGCTCAGCCTTCACCTTGACGCGGATCACTTCCTCGGGCGCGAGCGAATGGGAATGCGGCTCGGACGGCCCGGGATCGGTGCCGCGACGGTGAGGATTCACGACGACTTCTTGCTCCTGCCGTGGCTCCGTACCACGACCTCGGCGAGCTTGCCGCGCCTGGCCGCGTTCGAGTTGACGCTGCGCGACGCGTAGACGACCTGGATGTCGAAGCCGTCGTAGAGCTCGCGGACGAGCTCGGTATCGGAGTTCGAGAGCATGACGTTCACGCCTCGACGCGCGAGCTTCGCGAAGACCTCGGCGAGCTTGCGCTGCTCGGCCTCTCCGAAGCCGCCCGGGATGTACGCCGTGAAGTCCGACGTCGGCGAGAGCGGCACGTAGGGCGGGTCGAAGTAGACGAAGTCACCCTTCTTCGCGAGCTCGAGGACGTTCGAGAAGTCAGCGTGCAGGATCGACGCGTCACGTAGCGCGCGCGAGCACGCCCGCAGGTTGTCGGGATCGCGGAACAGCGGCTTCGTGAAGCGGCCGAAGGGGACGTTGAACTGCCCGGAGCGATTGACGCGATACAGGCCGTTGTAGCCCGTCTTGTTCAGGAAGATCGTCCGCGCCGCGCGCTCCGCGGGCGGTAGCTCCGCGGGGTTCAGCGCACGGACGGCGTAGTAGTGGTCGCTCTCGTAGACGTGCTTCCCCAGGGCGCGGAGCACCGCTTCGACGTCGTCCCGCACTGCCCTGTAGCAGCTCACGAGCTCGGCGTTCACGTCGCTCAGGAACGCCGGCATCTCGGGGCGCTGCGCCCGGAGCTCGAAGAAGAGGGCCGCCCCGCCTACGAATGGCTCGAAGTACCGCTCCCACGCCTTCGGCAAGAGCGGCTTCATCTGATCGAGCAGCTGCGTCTTGCCACCGACCCACTTGAGGAACGGCCGCGGCGCCGGCTCGCTCCTCTCGGCAGCCCCCGGCGCAACCGAACGCGCAGCAGCGGGGTTCACGGTACGTCCCATTCGTGTGCGACACGCTAGTGGCGCCTCCGGTCGCGCGTCAACGCACGAGCTCGCCCACGGGCCGGGGATCCCGCCCTGAACGTTTCCATGACGGCTGCCGTTCCTCCAACGACGTGGTGCTCCGGCGCCGCGGACGGCGCCACATCATCCTCCGGGGCGGTCAGACATGGGTGACAGCGATTCGTGCGTTCGATCGGCCGATCTGTTCAGGACGATCTTCGAGAATGCCCTCAATCCGATGGTGCTCCTCGACGATGCGGGCCGGTACGTCGACGCGAATCCCGCGGCGCTCGAGTTCACCGGGCTCACGCTCGAGGAGCTCTGCCGCGAGTGCGTTCATGATCACGTCATGCTCGAGCGCGCGGTCACCGACCACCTCATGGCGGAGATGCTCGAGAGCGGCAAGCTCGAGGGTGAGCTCGGGTTTCGGCGGTCGGACGGTCGGGCCAGTGTCATCGAGTTTCGGACGCTGGCGAACGTGATCCCCGGACGCCATCTGACGCTGATCCGCGACATCACCGAGCGGCGGCGGGCCTTGGACACGGAGCACCGCTTGGCGGCGATCGTGGACTCCGCAGGAGACGCCATCTACGGCGGCGACGTCGACGGCTTCATCTCTTTCTGGAGTCGATCCGCCGAGCGCATCTACGGCTACACGGCCGAGGAGGTGATCGGGAAGTCGTGCCTCCTGCTCATCCCGCCGGAGAGCCGCGGCGAGCTCCCGGCCCTGTTCGAGCGGATTGGTCGCGGCGAGCACATACGGTTCGAGAGCGTGAGATGGCGCAAGGACGGCTCGCGATTCGAAGCTGCCATGACCGTGTCTCCGACGACGATCAACGGCGAACAGGTCGGCGTCAGCGTGATCGCCCGGGACCTCTCCGAGACGAGGGAGCTCGAGCGCCGACTCGCGATCGCCGACCGGATGGCGTCGATCGGAACACTCGCCGCCGGCGTCGCTCACGAGATCAACAATCCCCTCGCGTCCGTGGCCGGCAACCTCGAGTACGTCGCGCGAGAGGTCACGGTGCTCGAGCGCGACTGCGGAGTGGCGATGTGCGCGATCACGGAGGCCGTCGACGACGCGCGCATGGCCGCGGACCGGATCCGGAACGTCGTCCGCGACCTCAAGATGTTCTCGCGTTCCGACGACCGGCGCAGCGGGCCCGTCGACATCCGGCGCGTGATCGAGTCGACGCTCCAGATGGCCTGGACGGAGATTCGACACCGAGCCCGTCTCGTCAAGGACTACGCTTCCGTTCCCGCCGCGTACGGGAACGACGCGCGATTGGGGCAGGTCATCCTCAATCTCGTGATCAACGCAGCGCACGCGATCCCGGAGGGAAACGCCGAGAACAACGAGATCCGGATCGTGACGCGTGCGCGCGAGGGCGGTGGTTCGCTGATCGAGGTGCACGATACGGGCACCGGGATCGCGCGCGACGATCTTCCGAGGCTGTTCGAGCCGTTCTTCACGACGAAGGAGATCGGCTCGGGCACGGGGCTCGGCCTGCCGATCTGTCAGCGCATCGTCCACGAGATGGGCGGCGAGATCTCCGTCGACAGCGAGGTCGGGAAAGGCACCATCTTCCGCGTGCGGCTTCCGCCGCCGCCTTCCGACGCGGTGGAGCCGCCTCCCTCCAAGATGAAGAGCCGCCCTCCGGCGCGCCGCGGCCGCATCCTGGTCGTGGACGACGATCCAATGATCGGCAAGACCATCCTCCGCAGCCTCGGAGCGGCCCACGATGCGCGTAGCGTCTCGACGGCTCGAGCGGCGCTCGAGAGCATCGACGCCGGTGAACGCTACGACGTCATCGTCTGCGACCTGATGATGCCGCAGATGACGGGCATGGACCTCCATGCGGAGCTGTCGAAGGTCGCGCCCGATCAGGCGGAGCGCATGGTGTTCATGACCGGCGGCGCGTTCACGCCGCGTGCACGGGCATTCCTCGACCACGCTCCGAACCGACGGTTCGAGAAGCCGTTCGATGTGGCCCAGTTCCGGACGCTGATCGACGACCGCGTCCGCTGAAGCCAGGTGCAGTCAGCGATCCGCGTCAGGGCGCGACGCGTCGGGCGGGCCCTCGAGGAACGCGTCCACGAGGCTCCGGCGGACATCGAACACCGCCTTCATCCCCGCGGTCGCGCAGCGCCTGAATGCGCCGGACGAGGTGCTACGCGGCGCGCTGCAGGCGACGCGTTTCGTAACGCCGCCCTCCTCCAGCGCGATCGTGATCTCGACGTCCACGGGGCCGACGTCGGTCGTTCCGAGCGCGACCACGCGATCGGCGAAGAGCGCCCCCGCAGCGGCCCGGAGCGCCTCCGGGTCGCGCCCCGTCACCTGCTTGCCTTTCGACGTCACCTTCACGCTTTCGACGCGCGCTGGCTCGGCGCGGAGCGCTCCGTGGCTGACGTAGATGCGCTTCGCGAGCTCGTGCAGCGCGAGCGGCGCGACGAAGACCTCCGGCCGACCGTCGACGATGCCGTAGACACCACCCTCCGCCTCTGCGCCGAAGCGCACCGTCGCGGGCGCGTTGCCGTCGACGAACGAGAGGACGACACGACAAGCGTCGTTCGAGTCGCGCGAGCCGAGCCCGAACGAGCCGTCGTCGGAATCGGCGACCCACGCGAGCACCTTTCCGCGCACGAGACCGTCGACGAGCTGCACGATGGATCCATCGGTCTCGTACCCGGATGGCTCGATGAGCTTCAGGCCAGTGCCGTCGTCGACGAGCTCCTGCGGGGTCCCGCATCGGAGCACGACGCGCTGCACGCGACGCGTCTCGGCGAGGAGCGTGCGCGGCCGCACGGAGGTCGCTCGCGGCACGAGCCGTCGCGCGATCGGGCGCGAGACGACGAGCCGCGCATCGTCGCGCACGCGCCTCAGCGACACGGATCCATGGCTCGACGCGCCCCCATCGACAGCTCCTGCCGATGAGGGATCGGGGAACGGCCCGACCTCGACGACCTCCTCGTGATCTCCCGAGCGCACGCGCGCCCGGGCGATCGACGTGAACGGCCCGCCACCGCGCGTGACGGCGTCGGCGGTGCCGTACTCGATCAGCGAGAGCAGCTCGCTCGCCGCGTCGGCCTCCTCCGTCGTGAGCTCCCGATCCACCGGCTCGCGCTGATGGAAGCCTGTCCCACGCCGCGCCAGCTCGATCGTCCGCGGCGCTCCGCCGGCATCGACGCTCGCCGCGGGTGAGCCTGCGCCTGCGCCGAGCGCCTCGAGCCGCAGCTCTTCGATCTCGTCGTGCCGGAACGAAAACGGCTTCGCGTCGACGAGCACGTCCGGCGTGATCGCGAGCAGCGCGTCGATCGCGCCCTTCGGCGCGCACGCGGCGATGCGCGTGGGCTGCTTCCGCAAGACGACGACGTCGTTCGGATGCCCCGGACACGCTTCGCCGACGACGAGCTCGCCCGCGGGCTTCGCGGGATCCTTCGGCGTCATCGACACCGTCAGCTGCGGGTTCGCGGTGAGCCGATCGGCGTCCGCGTCCTTCGGGAACGCTTCGGCGCGCATCTCGGCCAGCGCTCCCCACACCTTGTCGAGCGCGACGCGCGAGGCGAGCACGCCGGGTCCCTGCACCTTGAACGATCGCTCGTCGCTGCGCTCGACCACGAAGCCGCCGCCTGGATGCTTCACCTCGAACCGCGCGAGCTCGAGCGACAGGTACGGAACGACGGTCCGATCGCGATACGTATCCGACGGGGCAAGGAGCGCCTCGGTGAGCTCCCTCGATGTGACGAACGGCTCGCCGTCGTCCACACGGAAGTAGCTCGATCCCTCGGGCCGCGGCGAAGACCCACCGAGGACGAAGCGGAAGGCGAGCGATCCCATCGTCACCGACCCGCTCGCACGTGGAGCATCGAAGCCGAGGTTCGCGTCGTCGCCGACCTTCCGCACCATCGTCGCGAACTCGAGCGTCGTCATCAGACGCTCCGCCGCGGCCTGGTCGACGCGCTCCGAGCGTGGGGACGTCATCCGCCACGGCTTGTCGTCCTTCGCATCGCGCTCGAGCACGATCGTCTCGCCCTCGTGCGCGATCTCGAGGCGAGAGACGTCCTCGCGGCGCCACGCGGAGAACACGTTGTTCTCGCGCCGCTTCCGCTCGCCTTCGGTCACCTTGTCGCGATCGAGCCAGAGCCACAGGCCAAGGGCGACCGCGACGAAGAAGAGGATGATCGTGCTCGCATGTCGTTTCACGGCTTCACGCCTTCACGGCTTCACGCGTCCTCGCGCTTCACCTTCGTCTTCGCTTTCGCGCTGGCCTTCGACTTCGCCTTCGGCTTCGGCTCTCGTTCGGTAGGGGGCGCGCCTTCGGTGCGGCGGCGCCAGAGCGCGATGACGATACCGAGGACGGCGACCGTCCCGGGCATCATGAACACGACGTAGCGCCGGACCGCAGCGCGATCGTCTTCGGTGATCCGGATCCCGGCAGGCACCGCGGTGCGGTCGGGCACGTCGAGCACCTGCGGCTTCGACGCGAGCCACGAGATGGCGCTCTCGACGAAGAGGGCGGCGCCGCGGAGCGGCAGCGGCTCGCGGAACGTCGGCGACGTGAGCGGGCTCGCGCTTCCGATGACGACGACGCGCGCGCCGTGCGCAGCCGACGGCGCCGTCTTCGGACGCTCGGCCGCCATAGCGATTGCGAGCGGACCTCCGAGGTCACCGGTCTTCTTCTGCGGCGCGTCCTTCCATTCGGATGCGCCCGCGATGTTCACGAGCCCGAACGAATGTTGGGACGTGAGCAGAAGGTCCGACGGCGTCGCGCTGCCGGGCTCGGTCACCTTCCGCATCGATCGCGCGAAGTGCACGACGGTGCGCGGCACGTCGCGCTTGTCGTCCCCGCGCACGAGCGCTGCGGTGAGCGCGTGCGGCCGGGGCTGCGCGACGAAGCGGATCCCGCCGGTGCCCGGGAACGACAGCTCCGGGTCCTCCTCGATCACGAGGTCCTCGTCGAGCGCGATCCCGAACGGCGCGAGCGCCCGGTCGAGGTTCGCCGGGACCATTCCGGTCTCGCTCGCGCCCGTGATCGGGCTCGCCGCGAGCAGGAGGTTGCCTCCATCGAGAAGGTACGTCCGGAGCCGTTCGGTCTCGTCCTGCGTGAAGCCGCCGCGCAGCCCCGCGATCACGACGACGCTGCACCCCTTGAAGGGCTCGTTCGCGTTCGGCGCGCCGGGATCGACCGTCGTGAGCTCGTAGTTGTCCTTCTCGAGCACGTCGCGGAGCATCCCTGCGCCTTCGCGACCGGGATCGTCGGGGCTCATCTCGCCGTGCCCCGCCGTGAAGCAGAGCTTCGCCTTCTCCGAGCCGAGCACGCTGCGGATCGCGCCGGTCAGCGCGCGCTCCTCCTTCGGCTTCACCTGCGTCTCGTCGCCGGCGGAGATCTCCACCATGTCCGACGTGCCGAGGAACCAGTGCTTGTCGCCGCGGGCGACGACGACGATGGCGTCGGTGACGACGTGCCCCTGCTCCGTTCGGCCCGTCTCGATCTTGAAGCGCTTCTTGACGTCCTCGAGCGCGACGACGTCGCGATCCGGATCGACGTAGCGGATGTCGAGCTTCGTCGTCTCCGCCTGATAGGCGACGAGCAGCTGCTTGACGCTCTGCTCGAGCGGATCGGCGGGACCGAGGAGGACCCAGATCTGGATCGGCTCCGGCAGCTCCTTCAACGTCTGGATCGTCGCCGGGGTCAGCGAATAACGCTTGTTGGACGTCCAGTCCCACCGCGTGAACCGGCGCGTCGCGATGACGTTCACCAGCACGACCACGATCACCGCGAGCGCAATCCCGACGAGGACCGACGCCTGCGCCGGGTCGATCCGCGGAAGCGCGAACCTCGTTCTGGACGCGCCCGAGCGCTCGCGCCTCGACGCGCTCACTGACGAGCGCTCGTCCCTCGACGCGCTCGCGGACGAGCGCTCGTTCTCGCCGGCCATCAGCCCCACCTCCACGCGTCGACGGCGCGCACGGTGACGAACAGCGGAAGCAGGATGAGCGACCCGTAGAAGACGAGCCGCCGCGAGTCGACGACGCCGGACGCGAAGTCGTTCATGTGGGCCCACACCGAGACGTGCGAGCAGACGTCGTGCATGAACGTTCCTTCGCGCGTGACGAACTCGCCGACGCCGAGGATGAACAGCGCGAGGATCACCATCGCCGTGAGCACGAGCGCGAGGAACTGGCTCTTCGTGATCGCGCTCATGAGCATGCCGAGCGAGAGATAGCCGCCGCCGACGAGCAGGACGCCGAGGAACGCAGCGGCCGCGACGTTCCAGTCGATCTCGCCCGTCTGGCGCAGGATCACGAGGTAGAGCACCGTCGGGAGCCACATCGCGACGTACGTCGTCACGACCGCGGCGTACTTCGCGAGCACGACGCCGACGCTCGACACGGGCGCCGTCATGAGCGACTCGATCGTCCCGCTCCGACGCTCTTCGGCGAAGAGACGCATCGTCATCGGTGGCACGAGGAGGAACAGCACGAGGTAGAGGAGAACGGTGTTCCCGAAGAACGCCTGCAGTGGGGTCTGATCGCTGATCTGCTGTCCGGCGCTCGCGAAGTGATCGACGAGGAGGAAGAAGTGCATCCCCTGCACGAGCAGGAACACCGTGATGAGCACCCACGCGAGCGGCGTGACGAAGAACGCGAAGAGCTCGCGCTTGTAGATCGGCCAGAAGCTCCTCATGCGGCCGCCTCGTCCGAGTCACCTTCCGTAGCGTCGCCGCTGTGCGCGCCGGTGAGCTCACCGAACAGCTCCTCGAGCGTGCTCTTCACCGGGCTTGCCTCGCGGACGGAGAGGCCCGCGCCGACGAGCGCGGCGACGGCCTGCTCGGTCGCACGCGCGACCTGCACCTCGTCGAGCTTCTTCTGCCACGAGCAGCGCACCGCGTGAACGGACTCTTCCGGATGCGCCGCCGGGGTCACCTTCGCGATGCCCTCCACGCCGCGCAGAGCCGCCAAGGCCGCATCGAGATTCCCGCGTACGACGACGAATAGCCCCGCCGAGCGACGCTTCTTCGCGATCTCGTCCATGGTGCCCGAAGCGACGAGCTTCCCGCCGGCGATGACGACCACGCGGCTGCAGCTCGCTTCGACCTCGCTCAGGATGTGCGTCGAGAGCAAGACCGTGTGCTCTTTTCCGAGCTCGCGGATGACCTCGCGCACGTCGCGGATCTGGTTCGGGTCGAGCCCCGCCGTGGGCTCGTCGAGCACGAGGAGCGGCGGGTTGCTGACGAGCGCGTCCGCGAGTCCGACGCGCTGGCGATACCCCTTCGAGAGATGCCCGATGACGACGTTCGCGACATCCCGGACATTCGCCTTTCCCATCGCGTCCCAGACCGCGCTCTTGCGCTCGGATCGGCCGACGCGCTTGAGCTCGGCGCGGAACGTCAGGTACTCGACGACGCGCATCTCCGGATAGAGCGGGACCGCTTCCGGCATGTACCCGAGCTTCTGGCGCGCCTCGAAGCTCTCCTTCGTGATGTCGTGACCGGCGACCTTCACCGTCCCGCTCGTGAGGCCGAGGAAACCGGCGATCACGCGCAGCGTCGTGCTCTTTCCGGCCCCGTTCGGACCGAGGAAGCCGACGACCTCGCCCTTGTCGACCTCGAACGAGAGATCGTCGACCGCGAGCTTCGAGCCGTACCGTTTCACGAGGTGCTGGACGGAGATCATGACGAAGCCGAGCGACAGCGAGGCTGAGGAATTACTCGGGGGTGTCGGGGGTGTCCCCCGACCAGAACAAGAGACGAGAGAGGGGGCCTCCCGACCGGAACGACGCCGGACGGCGCCCCGGCCTTCCTACCACGAGGAGCGCAGCGCGGGCGCGTGGTTTGCGGGCGGATGCCCTCATCCGAGCGCAGCCCATGTCCGAAGGACGATGCTTCCAGGAGCGCGCGAGACGAGGCATGCTCGATGAGCCCGGCGCGCCGGCAACCAGGACGGCGCGCGAGGTTCTTCGTGCGCACTTCCCTCACGCTCCTTCTCGTCTTGTCCACGGCCGCGTGTCGCTCCGGCGCGACCGAGCCGCCGATCCCTCCTTCCCCGAGCGCGCCGAGCACCGCTGCGCCGCCCGCGCCCGCCGACGTCGGCGCCCCGGCCTCGGATGCTGCTTCCGACGCGGACGCCGCTGCGCCAGCAACACCCGACGCAGCGGCTCCGACGGCGGAAGCGACGCCCGCTCCCGAAGGCATGCTCCTCGTGAAAGGCGGCACGTTCAAGATGGGCGCGGACGCAGGCGGCGAAGGCGACGAACGCCCCGCGCACGACGTCACGATCGCGTCGTTCTGGCTCGACAAGACCGAGGTGACGCAGGCGGCGTACGAAGAGTGCGTCGCGGCGAAGGTCTGCACACCGGCCGATCCCGAGATCCTCGCGACGTTCGGAGGCCTCTTCCGCGGCCCGCAGAAGCCCGTCGTCGGCATCTCGTGGTTCTCGGCGCGCGACTACTGCAAGTGGAAGGGCAAGCGCCTCCCGCGCGAGGCCGAGTTCGAGCGCGCGGTGCGCGGTGAAGACGGCCGCCGCTTTCCTTGGGGTAGCGAGTCGCCGACGAAGGAGCGGACCGTCTTCTCGACGAACGCGCCGGAGGACGTCGGGACCCATCCCGCAGGACGCGGTCCGTACGGCCACGACGATCTCGCGGGCAACGTGTGGGAGTGGATCGACGACGACTACGATCCGTTCGCCTACACACGATCGACGGCGAACGAGGGCAAGCCGGGCGGCTGCGACGAGATCGTCGCTGCTCAGGACAAGCTGCGCGCCGAAGGCAAACAGGGCTTCACCGGGACGAATCCGATCCCGACGGAGTGCGAGAAATCGATCCGCGGCGGCGCATACAACTACCCGGCGCAGGGTCTCCGAAGCACGAACCGAATCCACCATCCCGCGCGCTTCAAGCTGCGGATGACGGGCGTCCGCTGCGCGAAAGACGCGTGACGTCGCGATGTGTCTCTCGCGCGTGCGACCGCTCCTGAGCAGGTCCTACGGCGACCGTTCTCGCTCTAGTCAGCGCCAGATCTTCGCGAGCTCCGGACCAGGCGAGATCAGCCGCCCCTTGAAATCGTCGCACGCGACGTTCTGCGGGCAGAAGCTGATGCGGTCCTTCCGGATGTCGACGTCGCAGGCGACCTCGTCGATGCCCGCGAGGCACTCCTCGAGCCGCGCGCGGGTCGCGGCAGGCTGACAGTCCCAGCTGGTGAGCTCCTGGCGTGCTTTGCCGATCGTGGCGTTCACGCACGGCGCGACTTCGCCGCGGCCGCAGTGGTTCTCGCGCTGGCAGACGGCCGTCGCGAGACGGTGCTCCGTCGAGCTGAGCGTGCGAGACAGCTCCCGCTCGCCTACGGCGGGCCCGCTCGTGATCATCGACGCCCCGGTGATGGTCGTGGTCCGGGCCTCGTATCCGTAGCCACCGCAGGCGACCGCCGCGGTCGCCGCGAAGCTGATGAGCAGTGCTGCGCGCATGACGACCTCCTGCGCGCCGAGGCGTGCAGTCGGCGGGCCACGCGCCGGAGGAAGTCAGCCGCGGACGCGCCAGTTACCGACGAAGCTCTTGCCGACCTCGTCGCAGGTCGGATCGGTGACGACGAGCTCGGGACGACCGTTGCGGTTCACGACGATCGTGTTCTGCCGGAAGACGCGCCCGAACGAGACCCCTTCGTCGCGATCCATTCCGTGCACGAGCCACGACGGCTCACGCCAGGTCCCCTCCGGATCTTCCTCGTAGCCGACGCACTGCTCGACGCGGTAGCAGCCGAGCACGAGCATGTCGCGAAGGACCGAGTGACGCGCGTCGTTGACCTTGCGCGGAAGGAGCATCGACCGCGGATTGAACGCGGTCAGGATCGTGAACGGCTTCGTGAGTAGCTCGGGGAGCATGGCCACGTCCTGGACGACGTCGCCGTCGAGTGACACCCGGAGCGGGCCGTTCGTGGACGGCAGGTCGTAGACGGTGGAGAGATATTGGCGGAGAAGGTTGTGATCCATGACTGCTCGACTCGGATTACGGCTTGCCGGGCTCGACCAGATCGAAGCGGTACCCGACGCCGCGCACCGTCTGGATGAAGACGGGATCTTGCGGGTCCGGTTCGAGCTTGGCCCGGAGCTGCTGGATGAAGTTGTCGACCGTTCGCGGGGTGCCGTGGTGATTCGGCCCCCACACCCGGCGGAAGATGTCGTCGCGCGAGAGCGCCTTTCCGCGCTCGCCGATGAGGCACATGAGGACGTCGAACTCCGTCGCGGTCACGTCGACGGGCGCGCCGGCGCGCCGGATCGTCCGCGCCGCGACGTCGACTTCGACGTCACCGAACGTGATCCGAGCGCGTGAGGGGGCGTGCTGCGCGGCGGCGGCTGCACCTCGACGAAGCGCTCCTCGCACGCGCGCGAGGAGCTCGGCGAGACTGAACGGCTTCGCGACGTAGTCTTCGGCCCCGAGCTCGAGGCCGGCGACCTTGTCCATCTCTGCCGACTTTGCGGAGAGGATGATGATCGGAACGGTCCGACCTTCCGAGCGAAGATCGTGCAGCACCTCGAGGCCGTTTCGCTTCGGCAGCATCACGTCGAGCACGATGAGGTCCGGCTCGATCGTGCGCGCGAGGTCGAGCCCGCGCTCGCCGTCCTCGGCCACGTGGACCTCGTAGCCTTCGCTCTCGAGGTTGATGCGCAGCCCGATCGCGATGCTCGGGTCGTCCTCGACGACGAGCACGCGGCGTCCCTGGAGACTGAGCGTCTTTCCTGGTCGCGAGCCGGTCTGCAAGAGCCTCACCTTCGACCACCGGCTTTACCGCGAAGCCGGCGCGGGCCGCCAGTGCTTCTTCTGTTCAGGGCGCCGCGGTCTTCCAAGATCCCACGAGCACGCGGGCTTCTCACTCGGCCGATTCGGGCGCGGACCGCGTTGCCTCGAGCGCAGGCTTCGATCTTGCCTCGCGCGGCACCGCCGGAAGGACGAGCGAGAACGTCGACCCCTTTCCCTCCACGCTGTCGACCGTGACGCGCGCTCGGTGAGCCCGAGCGACATGCTTCACGATCGCGAGGCCGAGGCCCGACCCTTCTTTCGCCCGCGAGAGGCGATCGTCGATGCGATAGAACTTCTCGAAGATCCGCCGGTGCTCCGGACGAGGGATCCCGCTGCCGTTGTCCGTGACGGCGATGGTGACCTTTCCGTCCGCCGCGGTGACACCGAGCCGGACGCGCGGCGGTGAGCCTCCGTACTTCTGCGCGTTCGAGAGTAGGTTGACGATCGCGTCGACCATCGCCGCGCGATCGACCACCACGTCGGGGAGATCCGGCGTGGCCTCGACGCCGAAGTCGAGATCGCCCCCGAGCTCGCGATGAGGTGCGTAAGCGCGGAGCGCGTCTTCGAGGATGTCGGCGACCTTCTCGAGGCGGAGCTCGTAGATCTTCCGTCCCGCCGCCATGCGTCCCCAGTCGAGGAGGCGCTCGATCATCTTCGTGAGCCGCTCCGACTCCGCGACGAGGAGCGTGGCGCATTTCTCGCGCGTGCCCGCGTCGGCATCGGGACGCTGCAGCGTCTCGGCGAAGAGACGGATCGCCGTGAGCGGCGTCCGGAGCTCATGGCTGACCTTCGAGACGAAGTCGGCCTGGAGCTCGGACAGGTTCGCCTCGCGCCGCACGAAGACGAGGACGAGCACGATCCCGGTGATGACGACGGAGACGAAGCTGACCGTCAGGATCCCGAACAGCAGGTTGATACGCGCCTCGAGGAACATCAGGATGATGCCGATCGAGAGCAGAAGAACGGTCGGGATGATGATCAGGTAGACGAGGAGCTGGACGATGCGGCGGTACCCGAGCCGCTGGAGGTTCTTCGCCGTCACCTGGCGGATGCGTTCCGTCGCGCCCGCCGAGGAAGGCCTGTCCGTCGTGCCCATGATCACCGACGGGCTATAGCACCGGAGGCGAGCGCCGCTCGCATCACGTCGCGCGGGGGCTTCACGCCGAGCCAGAGCTCGAACGCGAGGGCGCCCTGACCGACGAGCATCCCGAGCCCGCTGTCGTTCGCGAGCCCGCGCGCCGACGCGCGCTCGAGGAGCGGGGTCCTCGGAGGTGCGTAGACGACGTCGTAGACGACGCAGTCCGGCGGAACGTTCGCCCACGAGACCGCGCCGGCGACGAGATCGCCGGGCACCTCGGAGCCGTTCATTCCAGCCGTCGTCGCCTGGACGATCGCGACGAGGTCGTCGGGTTCTTCACGCGGCGCGGTGAGAGGCTCGAAGGAGAGCGCCGCTCGCGGGTTGCTCGTCGCGAGCACGTCGGCGAGCTCCTTCTTCTCCCGCCGGCCGCGGACGATCACCCGCGCGATGCCGAGCTGTCCGAGCGCGAAGATCGCCGCTCGCGCAGCGCCGCCGGTGCCGAGCACGAGCGCGCTCCGGCCCTCGAACATGCTCGCGTCGTTCGCGAGCTCGACGAGCTCGCCGCGCAGCGCCGGAGCATCGGTGTTGTACGCGCGGACGGTGCCTTCGGACGTGCGGACGAGCGTGTTCGCGGCGCCGGTCGCGGCGGCACTCGGATCGATCGCATCGACGAGCCCGAGCACCGCGGTCTTGTGCGGGACGGTCACGTTGATCCCCGCGAGCGTCCCCGTGCGGAGCGCATCGACACGTGCGGGCAGCTCCTCGGCGGTCGTCTCGAGCTTCTCGTACGAGTGAGGCAGGCCGAGCGCGCGGTACGCGGCCTCGTGCATCGCAGGGCTCTTCGAATGCGCGACCGGAGAGCCGATGACGGCGAAGCGGAGCGTCACTCGCCCTCCTTCTTCCGACTCTTCGCCTCGTCGGTCTTCTTGCCGCTGATGTCGCCTGGATTCGCGGCGTTCGTGGCGTTCGTGGCGTTCGCGCTCGGCTCGGCCGGGACGCGCGTGACCTCCGCGTCGAACGCACCATGCGCCACGCGCACGCGGAGCGCATCGCCGGGCGCGACCTCGCTCGCATCGCGGACGGCGTGACCGTCGTCGGCACGCGTGACGATCGCGTACCCACGCGCGAGGACCTTGAGCGGGCTCATCGCGTCGAGGCGCGCGGCGAGACCGGAGAGCTGATCGACGCGGTCGCGGACGAGGCGAGGAGCGATGGCATCGAGGCGACCGGCGAGCTTGCTCGCGCCGTCGGTTCGATCGCGAACGAGCCGCGGAGCGATGGCGTCGAGCTTGGTCGCGAGCGCACGGGCACGATCGCTCCGGTCGCGGAGGTTCGCGCGCTCGACGCTCGCGAGGCGAGACGCGAGCTCGGCGGTGCGCGCACGATCGCGAGCGATGCGCTCGCGCGGGTGAGCGGCCCCGAGGCGCGCGCCCAGCCGTGAAACAGCGTCCTTCTCGCGATCGAGACGCCTCGAGAGGATCCGGCCGAGACGCATCACGTGCTCGTCGACGCGCTGCTGCGCGCTCGCGATGAGAAGGCGCGGATCGCCGAACGCCTGGGCGAGTCGGCCGGTGATCACGCGGTCCTCCGCGATCTTCGCGTGCATCGCGCGACGGAGCCGTCCCGTGCGCTCCTCGAGCAGCTTTCGTCGAGCCAACGCGTCGGGGACGATCATCTCGGCGGCTTGCGAAGGTGTCGCTGCGCGCGCGTCGGCGGCGAAGTCCACCAGCGTGACGTCGACCTCGTGACCGACGGCGCTGACGACCGGCACGCGAGACGCCGCGACGTCGCGCACGAGCTGCTCGTCGTTGAACGCGAGCAGATCGTCCGACGAGCCGCCGCCTCGTCCGACGACGATGACGTCGACCTCTTCGACCTTCTGCAGCATGCGGAGCGCGCGCCGGATCGACTCCGCGGCGCCTGCTCCCTGCACCTGCGCCGGCGCGAGGAGGATGCGGGCCCCGCCGCGCCGAAACGCGACCTTGCAGATGTCGTGGATCACGGCGCCCTGCGCGCTCGTGACCACACCGACGACCCGCGGATCGTGGGGGAGCGGGCGCTTTCTCTCCTGTGCGAAGAGCCCTTCGGCCTGCAGCTTCTCCTTCAGCTTCTCGAGCGCCTCGAGGAGCGCGCCCTTGCCGGTCGGCTCTACGCGATCGCCGACGAACTGCAGCTTGCCGCGCGGTGACCAGTACGTCGGCTTCCCGCGTACGCGAACGCGCGCGCCGTCCTTGATGAGCGCACGGCCGCGCGGCGTGACCTGTGAGCGATAGAGGACGACGTCGATCGCCGCGTCCTCGTTCTCGTCCTTCATGCAGAAGTAGACGTGACCGCTCGATGCCGGACGCGCGCCGCTCACCTCGCCTTCGACCCAGAGCTCCGACACGAACGTCCGCTCGAGCGTGCGCCCGACGACGCGCCCGAGCTGCGCGACGCTGAGGATGCGAGGCTCGGGCTTCGGCGCCGGCGCGGGACGCGCGGGGAGCGGCGGTGGAGACCACGGCTCGGCCGCAGGGGGAGACGGCGCGGTCGCGTTGCTTCGCGACGTGCTCGTCGACGGCGGTCGCGCATCGATCGCGGCCGGCGCCACGGAGGCTTGCGGCTGAGCCACCTGTGGCGACGCAGGCAGCGGCGGCTCGAGGAGCGCCGGCGCCTCGCGGACCGTGTCGGGCGAGAGTGAGGGCGGCGGCGCAGCGGAAGCCGGCGATGGAGTCGAGACGGCGGACGGCTCGGCCGAGGGCGGATCGGCGGACGGCTTCTTCTCGATCGGTGGCAGATCCCAACCGAACGAGAGCGACTGACCGGGTCTCGGACGCTTCTCGGGCACGCGCCTCAGGCTTGCTCGACGTCGAACACGCGCACGCCACGCTTCTTCTTCTCCTGCTCGGTGCAGTAGCGAAGACGCTCGTAGAGCGCGACCACGTCGGTCTTGATGCCCGCGATGCGGATCTCGGGCGTCGTCTTGTCCATCGCCTCGAGGACGAGGTTTCCCGTCCCCATGAGCCGCTGCGCGAAGGGGCGCTCCACGACGTAGTCGACGATGCGGTAGAGGTCGATCTGCTCCATGCGCTTGGAGAAGATGCCCTCCTCGACGACGACTCGCTGCGTCGTGATCTTGTAGTGCGTGCCCCTCGACTTGAGCCACATGACGAGCGCGGAGACCCCGAGCGTCAGGATCGCGAGGAGCAGGCCGCCGAGGCCCTGGATCACCGCAGGGCGCCCCGCGTAGAGCAGCTCTTCGCCACCGGACGAGCCGGGCATCAAGCCTTCACGCGGCGGCGCGAGCTGCGACATGCCGCTAGCTTTCCCCGTCCGGCCTGCGCAGGCAAGCCCCGCCGGAGCTCGGTGGGGGTCGCACTCATGGGATCGAGACGAGGCGCCCTCCAGGGACCTGGCGCACGATCTCCCCTCGCGATTCTCGCCCATCTCGGATAACGATCCCGCACTGCATGGCTCGCCCTCCGTTCAAGAAGGTCCTGGTCGCCAACCGCGGCGAGATCGCCGTCCGTGTCACCCGCACGCTTCGCGAGATGGGCATTCGATCGGTCGCGATTTACTCCGACGTCGATCGCGCCGCGCTCCACGTCCGCGTCGCGGACGAAGCGTATCCGGTCGGCCCGGCTCCGGCGGCCGAGAGCTATCTCCGGATCGACAAGGTCATCGACGTCGCGAAGCGCGCAGGCTGCGATGCGATCCATCCGGGCTACGGCTTCCTCAGCGAGAACCCGAATTTCGCCGACGCCTGCGAGCAGGCGGGCATCACGTTCATCGGCCCGCCTGCGAGCGCGATGCGGCAGATGGGCTCGAAGACGGCCGCCCGCGCGAAGATGGCCGAGGCCGGCGTCCCGATCGTCCCCGGCGCGATGTGCGAGACGACGGACGAGGCGAAGGCCGCCGCGAAGAAGATCGGCTATCCCGTCATGCTGAAGGCCGCGTCCGGCGGCGGCGGCAAGGGCATGCGTCTCGTCACCGACGAGAGCGAGATGGCGAATGCCTGGGAGCGCGCCCGGAGCGAGGCGAAGAAGTTCTTCGGCGACGACACCGTCTACATCGAAAAAGCGATCATCCGGCCGCGCCACGTCGAGATCCAGGTGCTCGGCGATCGCGACGGCAACATGGTGCACGTCTTCGAGCGCGACTGCTCGATCCAGCGCCGCAACCAGAAAGTCGTCGAGGAGACGCCCTCTCCCGCGCCGCAGGCCACCCGCGAGCTCATCGCGAAGATGGGCGCGATCGCCGTCCAGGGCGCGAAGGCGGTCGGCTACCACTCCGCCGGGACGTTCGAGTTCCTCCTCGCCGAGGATGGCAGCTTCTACTTCCTCGAGATGAACACGCGTCTCCAGGTCGAGCACCCGGTGACGGAGCTCATCACCGGCCTCGATCTCGTTCGCGAGATGGTCCTCGTCGCGCAGGGCGAGAAGCTCGGCTTCGCGCAGGACGATCTCGTCGCGCGCGGCGCGGCCATCGAGTGCCGCGTCTATGCGGAAGATCCGGCGAGCGGCTTCCTCCCCTCCCCGGGCAAGATCGAGCGCCTCGTGACGCCGTCGGGTCCGGGCGTCCGTGACGACGGCGGCGCCTATCAGGGCGCAGAGGTCTCGAGCTACTACGACCCGCTCGTCTCGAAGCTGTGCGTCTGGGCGCCGACGCGCGAGCGCGCGGTCATGCGCATGCGCCGGGCCCTCAGCGAGTACATCGTGACGGGCATCCGCACGAACCTCGCGTTCCACGAGAAGCTCTTCTCGCATCCGGAGTTCGTGGCGGGCCGCTACGACACGGGCTTCATCGACCGCCACAAGGACGCGCTGCTCGGCTATCCGAGCGTCCCCGAGGCGGATCGCGACTCGGTCGCCGTCGCGATCGCGATCGCTGCAGCGCGGATGGAGCGCGCCACCGGCGCAAGCGCAGCCCAGACGGGCGAGAGCGGCTCGCGCCTCTCCCCGTGGGTCGCGCAGCACCGCGCGCGCACGCTGCGCTGACGAGCACCGGCCGAGGTCGCGCGCGCGGTCCGGGATTCGAGCGCGCGCCGGGCACACGGCCGCTGCCTGCTCGTCCTCACGCGCGAGGCTTCGTCCGATCGAGCCGTCGTCGAGCGTCGGTTCGCAACGACGACGTCCGGTCTCGAGAGCAAGCGGACCGGATCCGCCCGTCGGCGCGCTAGCAAGCCAACAGCCTGCATGTCGACCGATCCGACCTCGCGCGCGGTGTTCGCGGGGGACTCGGTGCTCTTCGCCGTGCGCGGCCGTGAATGCGGTGGTGATGCGGTGGCATCGAGCGCGTGCCGGCACGCGGCCGCTGCCTGCTCGTCGCGACGACACATCACGCGCGAGGGTTCGTGGATCGGCCGATCGAGCCGTCGTCGAGCGCTGCTCGTAACGACTCCGTCTGGTCTGGAGAGCAAACGGACCTGGTCCGCCCGTCGGCGCGCTAGGAAGCAACAGCACGTCGACGGGGCCGACCTCGCGCGCGGTGTTCGCGGGGGACTCGGTGCTCTTCGCCGTGCGCGGCCGTGGATGCGGTGGCGCGTCTTCCACCCTGGCGGTCCGCGTCGGGACGAGCGGCTGTCGCACCGATTGCACCTCGAGAGTGATTTGAGCTCTCGAGGCAATCGATGCGCCAGCCGCTCGTTCGGTATTGCGAGCGCGATATCGGCTATGCGAATGCGCTGATTTGGGCACGCGTTCGGCTTCCGAAGCTTCCCGCGCGTCCGCGTCGTGGTGCTCGTTCGCTGTGGTGGGCTCGACCTCGACCCGCGATTCGTGACCCACCGGAAATGTTGGTGTCAGCCATCCATCGTTCAAATGCCGAACACTCAACTTACATATTCGTCCCATCGCCGTGAACCGGCCGGGATCCGAAGCGGTCGGCCACCGACCGGGCAGGAAATCCGCGGTCGGCCTGACGTGAGCTGCCGACCGGCCCGGGCGATTCCGGCGAACACGATTTCGCATTTTATCATTGACGCACTTTGGCTAATTCGACGCCACCAAACCACAGCTACGCTCGATGAATATCGCTTACGCGCGCAGATTCGCGTATTGCGCCACGAGCGAGCGCCAGGGACCTCCCGAGGTGATCCGAACGCTGTTCGCCTGCGCGCGGGGCCTCCAGGCGAGCCTTAAAGGCGCGTGTTAGAAGGGCGAAATGAACAAGGTGGGGGATCTATCCGATGAAGAGCTGCTCGCGCGCCTGCGTGAGAAAGTCGGCAAAGGGCACGTCTGGCACGCCCAGCTGATTGCATATTTGTCCGAGGTCGAAGATCGGCGACTCGATCGACTGCATGCCTGTTCGTCGATCTGGGACTTCTGCATTGGTAAGCTCGGGATGAGCGAGAGCGAGGCACATCGTCGAATCACGGCTGCTCGCATCATTCGCCGCTTCCCGCACGTGCTCGGGTGTATCGAGCGTGGCGAAATCCACATCTGCGGGCTCTACGCACTTCGCAAGTTCGTGAAGAGCGAGTGCTTCGACGAGCTGCTGCGCGAGGCCTGCGGCAAGACAACGCGCGAGGTCGAACAGATGGTCGCCTCACGATTCCCGAAGCCGGATGTAGCTCCGCGTGTCGAGCCAGTGGAGCCGCAGGCGCCACTGCCAGTCGCGACTGCATCGACGGAGCAAGCGTGGTCGCTGTCGCTTTCTGACTCGTCCCCGATCGAATCGCGTGCGAAGGTCGAACCGCTTTCGTCGACGAGATACCGCATCGAGCTGACCGTCTCGGCCGAGACCAGGGCGAACCTCGAACGCATCAAGGACCTGATGCGCCATCGCAACCCGACCGGCGACCTCGAGACGATCTTCGATGCATCGCTCGGGCTGCTCCTCGCGAGATTGGAGAAGGAGCGGCTCGGAAAGACATCCCGCCCGCGAAGTGGAACGACATCCGGCCCGCGAAACGGGATGCCATCCCACCCGCGACAGGGAATGAGCGGCGAGGTCTGTAGCGAGAGTGTTCGGGCGGAATCCGATAGTGCGCAGACGGCGGGAACGAATCCGTCCGACGACCACGGCCGCTTGGTGGCGAGCACCACTGCGCATGCCGAGGTGAGCGCTCGCCGTCGAGACCAGTCCGCGCACGACGCGAACGCGCAGGGGCGCGGCGAACCTGCCCGGTCCAGGAAGACGACGCGACCGGGATACATCTCGAGAGAGGTCCGCCGTGAGGTCTTCGCCCGTGACGGGGAGCAGTGCACCTACCGCGATGCCAGCGGCCATCGCTGCCATGCGCGCGGGTACCTCGAGCTCGATCACATCCACGCGAGAGCGCTCGGCGGCGGCGACACCGCAGAGAACCTGAGAGTCCGCTGCCGCGCCCACAACGCCCTCTACGCCGAACAGGTCTTCGGGCGTGCGCACGTCGAGCATCGCGTCTACTTGCAACGCCGCAAGTGCACGCCGCCAGTACCGCCTGCGTTGGAGACCGCGGCGCGAGCGCTCCGGCTCATGGGCTTCGCCGAGACCGAAGTGCGTCGGGCGCTCCCGGTCGTCGCGACGAAGCTCGATGCGGAGACGGCTTCGCTCGAGACGATCATCCGCGAAGCGTTGCTGGTACTCACGTAAGGCGAGCACGCCTTCCGAAGAGCCCGAGATCGCCCGGCCGTAGGCGCGTCTACTTGCAACGCTGCAAGTCCACGCCCGCCAGCACCGCCCTCGTTGGAGACCGCGGCGCGGGCGCTCAGGCCCCTGAACTTCGCCGGGGCCGAACTGCGCCGGCGCTCCCGATCGTCGCGACGAGGCTCGATGCGGACACGGCCTCGCTCGACGATCCTCCGCGAGGCGTTGCTGGTAGTGACGCGGCGCGTGTCGGTCGCGCTCATGCAGCAGCGTATCGCTCGGACGGAAGCTCTCACTTCCGACCTCGATTGAAGTCATCCGCACGAGACGAACCGGTGCCGCGATCGCCGGCTCGAGACGAACCGGCGCCGTGATCACCGGCTCGGGGCGAACACGCGCGCCGTGGTCATCGGCACGAGACGAACACAGGTGCCGTGCCCTGACCCGTCGTTCGGCGGAAGCCCGCGTCGCGGATGATCTCGCGCTCGACGAGCAGGCGGATGACGTCGCCGGCGGCCTCGGCGGGCGACAGGCCTTCGGCCGCCAGCGCATCCTGCAGCTGGAGGGCGGTCGCTCCTCGCGAGCCCCGTTCGGCGAACACGCGCTCCGCCGCGCCGATGAGCGGCGAGATGTCGACGACGGGGGCAGCTGCTTCCTTCGGGCGCGCAGCTCTTTCCTTCGGGCGCGCAGCTGCTTCCTTCGGGTGCGCAGCTGCTTCCTTCGGGCGCGCAGCTGCTTCCTTCGGGCGCGGGGCGGCGCTCGGGGCGCGCCTTTGCTTCGTTCGCGCTGGCTCCGGAGCCGCCTCCAGGCGGCTGCGGTTGCCGGTGAGCGCCATTACTTCGTCGAGCGGCGCTCTCCTCAGCGCCGCGATGACGTCGTCTGCAAAGGAAGAAACGAGAGCTGCGAGCTTCTCCTGGAGGCCAGGCATGCCCGCGACATACTCCGCGCGAGCCGCAACGAGCAAGCACCACGCGTCGGAACATGCACCCGATCGCGCCGAAGACGGCGACGGTGTGGATCAGTTTGCGTCGGCGTCCTTGCCTGCGTCGCCGGGCTGGAATGCCTCGGTCGCGCATTCCTCCTTGCAACCCTGGTTGATGCAACCGAGCACGGCGAGGCCGAGCGTCTGCGTGTTCTGGTCCACGCCGAGGAAGGCGCCGGCACAGACCATCGGGTTGGTCGTGTTCTTCACGTAGCAATCGAGGCCGTCGGCCGCGAGCTCCTGGCACGTGCAGTCGTGGTTGCAGGCGTCGATCTGCTTCTTGCACTTCGCATGGGCGCACTGGAGGCAGAGACCCGACGTCGACGCGCCATCCGCGATCGACGCGTCGGGGATCCCCTTCGTGAAGTCCGCCGAGGGATCGCAGGTCGCCGCGTCTTCGTCCGGCGGCGCCGTGTCCTTCTGCTCGCCGCTGTCGACGACCACGTCGGCTCCCGAGTCGGCGGACGTCGCGGGCGTCGGCTCCGTCTCACCACACGCCTGGATCACGAACGCCGTCGCGACGAGGCCGATACCACCGGCAACGACAAAGAAACGAGCTCTCATGTTCTCCTCCACCCTCCAACCACGAGAAGGCGGAGTGTTTACATCATGAGGGTTTCCCGCGCCACTCAGCGCCGGTAACCCGGCTGGCCAGCACCGACGGTCGCCCACGCACGCCGTTCGCGCGAGCGCCGGGATGATCCGACGCCCGATGCGCTCGACGGCGCTCACCGCGGGCTGATGGTCGACCGGAGCTGCCTCGCGCTCGACCGTCAGGCCGCGCGCCCGTTCCCGTTCTGTACCGCGAGCTCTGTACCGCGAGCTCTGTACCGCGAGCTCTGGGACGTCGTGTTTTGCGTGGCCCCTTGCGGATGCGCCTCGGCCGAAGTGCCGCCGTGACGGAGCTGCGTCCATCGCATTTCGATCTCGAGGAAGAGAGCGCCGGACGCTCGGTGCTCAGGCTCTGGAGCCCCGCGGCGCGGTAACTCGGGCGCGCTGCCTGGACGACGCGAACGACCTGGACGAACCGGCGCGCGCGGAGCCGGTCCGCAGCACACGGTCCAGAACGACGCGCCGAAGAGACGCCCACAAACGCGCCCACGAGAACGCGCCACAGAGCGCGCCCACGAGAACGCGCCCATGAAGCGCGACAGAAAGACCGCCGGAGACGCCCGTAGGGAAGACCCGCCCCAAGAACGGTTGATGCAAGGGCGTCAGACGGAAACGGAACGATTGGCTCAGAACGAGTGGAACGAGTCGCGAGTCGAAGCGACAACGAGACAACGAGACGAGGAAGCACGAAGGACACGACCGCCTCCGACGTCCGGTCCCGCGGGTCGGGAGCGGGGCCAGACGAGACGGTGGGGTCATGGAAGCGAGGCGAGACGATACGGTGGGGTCATAGGAGCGAACGCCGCAAACGCCGCGCTGCAAGAACGACGAACGACGAACGAGATTCCGAAACCCAACGAACGATCCCTGAGCCACACCCGCTCGCACGCTCGCACGCACACACACCAGGCGGCAGAGATGCCGGGAATTCCCTGCGGGGTCGGGATTGGCAGAGACTTATGGAAGGGTGGTGCTACCTTGAACACGATTAGCCCCGCACTTCGCGTGTGCCGTTTCTCCTCGGGGTGACATGCGTCGGCTTTTCTCGAGCATCGGGCATCTCTTTCCCACGAAGGCGTGGGGGCCCCATGGACTCATGGGTTCCTCGTGGCCTCTCGTGGTCGCCGACGGGTCGGAAGACCGGACGTCACGTCTGCGCGTGGCGCTCGTGGCGTGTGGGGCTCTTCTGCTCGCCGCAGCGTCGCTCGTGCCCGGGCTTCCGCTCGCCGCACGCATCGCGATCGGGATCGTTGCGGTTGGGGTGCTCGTGTTCGCCGCGACGCGTCGACGGATGGCCGTTCGCGCGACGGGGGCTGCGATCGTCGCCGATGCAGCGGGGCTCTCGCGCGCATCCGCCGACGGGGTGAAGCCCATCGTGAGGTGGGACGCGCCGTTCGGCGTCACGTTGCTCGCGTCGTACGGGCGTCCGCACGGGCTGCTCGCGTTCACGACGCCCACGCAGACCCGTTACGTCCCGATGCGCATCGACGGACGTTCGGACGGCGAGGACGAGCTCTTCGCGCGCATCGCCGTGCTCGCAGACCTCGATCTCGTCGACGGCATCACGCACGACGCCGCGCTCACCGCGGCCGATGCTGCCGCTCTCATCCGCCACGTCGAGAAGCAGGATCGAGCCGCGCTCGGCCGCGTGTACCTGAGCGATGGCCGCGGCGCGCCCATCGCGCTCGATCGCGGGACGCTGTCGATCGCGAGCCGCTCGTTCGATCTGACGAGCCACCTCGAATGGCGCGCGCTCATGTTCCACGAGTCGACCGGTCAGGCCGCGGCGCTCTACCAGGCGACCTGGATCCGCCAGAACGGCGCCGAGGTCGTGCTCGTCGCGCCGATGCCTGCGTCGATCGTTCCTCGCGAGCCGAACGCCCATCGCGAAGCGAGCGGACGGCTGGGGCGAACGCTCACGCGCGATCTCCGGCTCCTCCAGTCGCCGGCAGAGCCGCCACCTCCGCGTGACGTGCGCGTCGCGATCGATCGTCCGTTCATGATGGCCGTGCGTCGGATCCTCGACGAAGCGCCCCTTGCCTCTCGCATCGCGCTGCCGGCGCCGAAAGAGGCGGCGGCTCAGGGCCGCGACTCGATCGTCTGATCGCCCGAGGTCAGCCGCGCGAAGGGGCGCGTCCTCCGCTGGAGGCGCACGCTCGACCTCTCGACGGCCGCGAAGCGCCGAAACCGATCGCTCCTCTTCTCCCCGGCCATGGGCGGTCGTGGTAGACCCCGGGTCACAGCCATGGCTCGCTTCTACGTCACGACGCCGATCTACTACGTGAACGACGTTCCGCACGTCGGGCACGCGTACACCACGGTCATCGCGGACGCCGTCCGGCGCTTCCACCGTCTGCTCGGCGACGAGACGTACCTCCTCACCGGCACGGACGAGCACGGCCAGAAGATCGAGCGCAAGGCGGCCGAGGAAAAGACGGAGCCCAAGGCTTACGTCGACCAGATCAGCACGCGCTTCAAGGAGGCGTGGCCGAAGCTCGACATCGACTACGACCGGTTCATCCGGACGACGGATCCGGACCACGAGGCGTTCGTCACCGAGCTCTGGAAGAAGATCGCAGCGAACGGTGACCTCTACCTCGGCTCGTACGAGGGCTTCTATTGCGTCGGCTGCGAGGGCTTCAAG
>JAEXCN010000314.1 GCA_023402175.1 Pseudomonadota bacterium
CCGGCGCCCACCGTGTCGGCCGCATCCGCGCGCAGCCCGCGGGCGAAGCCGGCCCCTCATCGACGCCCGAACCAACCGCCGCCGAAGAAGACCGGACCGGGCGGGATCTACGTTCCGCCGCCGAAGGACTGGTTCAAGTAGAGGCCCGCGTCACAGTCTTCCATCACGGGCCGATGCTCGGATGGCGCTTCGCGACGAGGCGCCGGAGGAAGCGATGGGCAGGTTCGAGTCAGTGTCGATGGCGTTCGTCCTTGCGGGCTCGATGCTCGTCGGCGGTTGTCGTCCGAGCGCAGAGAGCCGCCGAGCAGTGGCCGAGCCTGCGGCGATGGTCGAGCTGAGCGCCGCTGACGCGGGCCCAGCGAGCGTCGAGCTGCCCGTCCCCGCCGTGCCGCCGGTCCCCGCCGCGCCTCCGCCCGCGCAGGTCGAGCGCCTCCTCGTGCCGGGAGACGCGGTCGCGTCGATCGTGCGCTCGAAGGATGGGACGCCTCCTGTCACTGTGTTCATGCCCGGCGTGTGCTCGAACGCGAACGCTTATCTCCAGGCGTTCCCGGAGGCGGCTCGCAAGCAGGGCGGCGTCGTCGCGATCGAAGGCGATCAAGCGTGCGGCGTCGAAGGATTCCGGACGTTCTCGTGGGACGCCGGACGGCAGCACGCGCGTGTCGAGGCAGCGCTCGCAGCGGCTGGGCTCACCGAGATCCCGCGCGAAGGCATCACGCTCGTCGGTTATTCGCAGGGAGCTGCGCTCGCGGAGCAGATGGTGCTGCGCTGGCCGGGCCGCTACGCGCGCATCGTCCTCATCGGCGCTCCCACTGATCCATCGCCGAAGAGCCTCTCTCCCGCGCGGGCGGTCGTCACGATGTCGTGCTCGCTCGACGTCCCCGCGCGGATGAAGCAGGCCGCGCAGGCAGCCTCGCGTGCGGGTGTCCCCGCGACGTACTTCGAGATGCCTGGCTGCCGCCACGGCAACGTCGCGGACGCGGAGCGTGTCTTCGATGCGACGTTCGACTGGCTCCGCGCGAACGAGCGCGCGCCCGATCCACGCGCCGCGCCCGTGCGCATCGTGGGCTCCCCTCCTTCGTGACGGCGTTGCCGCTCGCACCTGGTCCGCGTAGCCTCCGAGGGACATGCGACACGGCCCGGTGATCTTGCTTTCCTTTTCGCTCTTCGGCTGCGCTGCCGTCTTTCGCGGCACCAAGGACACGGTCACGATCGAGTCGAGCCCGGCCGGTGCCGAGGCGAAGAAAGGCCAGCGCAACCTCGGCGTCACGCCCACCCAGGTCACCATCAATCGCGGCGACCCGACCCCGCTCACGCTGGCGAAGCCGGGGTACGAAGATCACCACGGCACGGTGAAGAAGCGGATCAACCCTGGCTGGTTGACGGTCGACATCCTCACGTGCGTCTTCCCTATCGCGGCGTGCGTCCCGCTCCTCGTCGATGCGCTCACGGGTGCCTGGTACGACGTCGAGAAGCGCTACGTCGCCACGATGAAGCCGGGCACGGCTGCAGCGACCGTCGCTGAAGCCGCCGCCCCCACCGGGAGCTCGATCCCGATCGGCGCTTCGACGACGCCTCCGCCGGCGCCCGCGGTCGACATGAGCGAATCGGAGCGGAAGGCGACCGCACGCGCGGCGTACCTCGAAGGCGTGAAGCTCCAGGAGTCGGGAAACTGCCCCGAGGCGTTGCCGCGGCTCGAGGCGGCACAGAAGCTGTTCGACGCGCCGACGCACCTCCTCCACATCGGGCAATGCCAGGCCGCGACGGGCAAGCTCGTCGAGGCGGCCGAGACGTACCAGACGCTCGCCCTCAAGAACCTGGCGAAGGACGCGCCCGACGTGTTCCACCACGCGCAGGACGAAGCGAAGAGCGAGCTCGCGAAGATGAAGCCGCGCATCCCCACGCTCCGCATCCAGATCACGCCGGCGCCGAGCTCGCTGTCGAGCCTCGTCGTGAAATTGAACGGCAACGCGGTACCGAACGAGGTCCTCGGCATCGCGCGACCGGTGAATCCGGGCAAGTACAAGGTCACCGTCTGGGCCGCGGGCTACAAGGAAGCGTCCGAGTCCATCGACCTCGGCGAGGGGACGCCGAAAGCGCTCGAGCTGAAGCTCGTCAAGTAGCGATCGTCGCGAGCGCTGCACGCGGCGATTTTCGAGTGCAACGGCCGAACTGCAGGGCGACAATTCGGGGCGATGCACAGCGGAATCCCGCTCGGCCGGCTCCTCGTGAAGGCAGGCCTCCTCACGCAGCAGGCACTCGACGAGGCGCTCCAGGCCCAGAAGACCGATGGGCGTCGGCTCGGTGAGATCCTCGCGGAGAAGGGTCTCGTTCGCCCGCATCAGCTCGCGCAGTTCCTCTCTCACCAGCTCGCTTGCCCGTGGGTTTCGCTCCAGCGGGTCGAGATCTCGCAGGACGCGGTCGACCTCCTTCCGCGGTCGATCGCGCTGAGGCATCACATGGTCCCGGTGCACCTCCGGACGACGAAGGGCGCGACGACGCTCTACGTCGCGATGGATGATCCGACGGACGACGTCGCTCTCGGAGCCGCGACCGCCGCGACCACGATGCCGGTGAAGGCGATGGTCGCGCTGACGAGCGAGATCCGCATGCACCTCGATCGGCTCTACGGAGTCGGAGCGACCGGCTCGACGCCTCCGCCTGTGAAAGAGCGCTCGCCTTCGTTCGTGTCGCTCCCGCCGGCGGCGGCGAAGGACGAAGCGCGTTCGCCGTCACGCCCTCCGAAACCGCCGCCTCCGAAGCCGAGTGCCCCTACGCCGTCGGAAGAGGACGCGTCGGTCCTCGACGTCGTGGACGTGCTCGAAGACGTCACGAGCTCCTCGCCGCCGCCCGCTGCGAAGGTGATCGTCATCGACGGCAAGGACGCGCTCGTGGCAGCGGTGCGTGCGACCGCAGCGCAGCTCGGCGGCGACGTGATCGGAGTCGCGCTCGCAGACGCGGAAAAGGCCGCCACTGAGCACGCTCCGTGCGCGGTGATCGTGACCGAGGACGTCTACGCCAACGAGCGCTCCGGGCTCGATCGCCTCGCGCTCGAAGCAGGCGCGCTCCTCATCGTCTCGAGCGATTCATTCGAAGGCCGTCAGGTCGAAGGACTCCTCGAGGACGCGCTCAAGCGGTGGCGTCGCTCTCCGTACGAGAAAGGCGCGTTCGTCGACGGGCGATACGAGCTGCTCCGCGACGTCGGTGGACGCGTGTCCGGATCACGCTGGGAGGTCCGCCATCTCCGGACCGCGCGACGCTCGCTCCTCAAGGTCGGCGTGCGCGTCGGGAGCGACGAGTCGGACGCCGACGCGGTCCGTCGCGAGCAGCTCGCGCTCGCGAGCTTTCATCATCCAGGAGCCGTCGACCTGCGCGACGCGGGGACGACCGAGAGCGGCGATCCGTACATCGTCGTCGAGATGCTCGAGGGCCGCACGCTCGAAGGCCTCGTCGCAGCGCGCGGCGCCCTGCCGCCGGCGGAGGCATGTGCCCTGATCCGCCAGGTCGCCGATGTGCTCGTCGCCGCGCACGAGGCGTGCGTGCGCCACGGTGAGGTCCGGCCGGAGAACGTGCTCGTCGTTCGCGATGCGTGGGGCATCGAGCGCGCGAAGCTCGTCAACTGGGAGGCGGCGAACCTCGCCGAGGGAACGCCGGATACGACGATCGATCTCGCCGGGATCGGCGCGTGCGCATTCCTCGCGCTCTCGGGACGAACGCGGAACGAAGGCGAAGACGTCCGCTCGATCCGCTCGGGCAAGTGGGCTCCGCACGATCTGCCTCCTGCGCTCGCGTCCGTCGTCGCGCGCACGCTGGGCGGGGCCGGCGCAGACCGGTTCACCTCCGCAAAGGAGCTCATCGAGGCGCTCGACGCGGCGGCGCCCCCGCCGCCTTCGATCATGCGGCTGCTCGATGCGAAGCCGGAACGTCGCGGGACATCGATACGTCCGGCGCCGAGAGCATCGGACATGCCATCCGGGGCCGAGGCGGACCTTCGTTCTGCCGCCGACACCATCGAGGCAGCTCCTGCCGCGAAGACGGAGCGCTCCGAGCCGCGCAAGGCGCCGGAGGAGATGCGCCGTCATCGGCGCGCTGCGTACCGGACGCCGGTGCGCGTCGAGGTCCCCGGCATCGGCGCAGTCGACGGTCGGAGCGAGGACATCTCGGAGCGCGGGCTCTTCGTCGTGACGCGGGGGAAGATCGACGACGGAGTCGAGGTGACGGTGCGCTTCGCGCTCCCGATCGACGGCAAGGTCGTCGCCGAGCCCGGGATCGTCCGCTGGAGTCGTGCGCCGCAGGCGGGCGACTCCGCCGGAGCGGCGCGCGCGATCGGAATCGAGCTGACCTCTCCGGGCGCCGAGTCGGTGAAGCAGATATCGCGCTACGTCTCCTTCATGGCGTCCGAGAAGTGACTGCGCCGTTCATGCTCCCGTGAAGCGCGGCGCTCGCTTCTCCATGAACGCCGCCATCGCCTCCGCGAGATCGCGCGAGGCGAGGAACGCGGAGTTCCAAACGGCCGCGTAGCGTTCACCGTCGAGGATGCGCCGCTCCTCGCCGTATGCGAGGACTTGCTTGATGCCCTGGACGACGAGCGGTGGGTTTGCGGCGATCTCGCGCGCCATCGCGCGCGCCGCGTCGAGGAGCGCGGTCTCGTCC
>JAEXCN010000567.1 GCA_023402175.1 Pseudomonadota bacterium
GGATTGGGCCATCGTCGTCACGGCTCCGCTTGCCTGGTTCGCGAGCGTCGTCACCGTCAGCACGCCGTCTTCGCCCGAGCCGACGGTCGCGCGTACGAGCTCGAGCCGTCCAGGATCGTGCGCATGAGCACGCGTCATCCGGGCACGGCGCGCGATCGGGAACGGGCGCGCATCGCCCTGCATCGCACGGAGGAGCGGCACACCGAAGAGCGCGAACGTGACCATGGCGCTCGCAGGGTTTCCCGGAAGACCGAGGACGATCGCATCGCGGCGCCCGGCGCGCGGGAAGCGGCCGACGGCGAGTGGCTTTCCAGGCTTCATCGCCACACGCCAGAAATCGAGCGACACGCCGACGGCCTCGAGCGCAGGACGAACGAGATCGTGATCACCGACGCTCACGCCGCCGATCGTGACGACGACGTCGGCTTCGTCGAGCGCTGCAGCGAAGGCGCGCTCGGTCGCCGTGCGTTCGTCACGGACGTACGGCAGAGCGCGTGCACGGGCGCCTGCACGCCGCGCCATCGCGCGGAGGACGACGGTGTTCGACTCGGGGATCGTTCCCGGCACGGGATCCGTACCAGGACGCCGGAGCTCGTCGCCCGTCGCGAGGATCGCCACCTCGGGCCGCTTCACGACGTCGAGCTCGGCCTGGTCGAGCGCGGCGGCGAGCGCGAGATGCACGGGGCGAAGGCGGGTGCCCTTCGCGATCGCGACGGCTCCGTTCGCGAGGTCTTCACCGCGTCGCCGGACGTTCTGACCGGCGCGGGGACGCGTCGTCAGCACGGCGACGTCGCCGTCGCGTGTCACGTGCTCTTGCATGACGACCGCGTCTGCGCCTGCGGGGAGTGCCGCTCCGGTGAAGATCCGCATTGCGGCGCCGCTCGTCAGGGCGTCGGGCACGGCCCCGGTGCGGCTCTCACCACGGACGGGCAGGCGGAACGGCGGTTCGCGTCCGACGAGGTTGTGTGTGTGGACGGCGTATCCGTCCATCGAGCTGTAATCGAAGCCGGGGAGGTCCACCGAAGACACGAGGTCGTCGCCGAGCACGCGACCGTCGAGGTCTTCGATCGCGACGCGTTCGACCGGCAGCGCCGGCGCGCCGAGAGCGAGGATGCGCGAAAGGGCCTCTTCGAAGCGGAGCACGCCAGACGCGTACCACACGGCAGCGGGAACGTCAGCGCTCGCGGCCGATGACTCAGAGCTCGGCGTCGGTGAACGCGATGACGTCTGCAATCGCTCGCGTGCCGCACGCGAGCGCGACGAGGCGATCGAAGCCGACCGCATTGCCGCCGGAGGCCGGCATGCCGCGCGTGAGCGCCTCGAGGAAGCGCTCGTCGATCGGATAGACCGGCTTGCCGCGCCGCGCACGGTCGGCCTGGTCACGCTCGAACCGCGCCCGCTGCTCGGCCGCATCTGTCAGCTCGCCGAAGCCGTTGCACAGCTCTACGCCCGCGACGTAGAGCTCGAACCGCTCGGCGACGCGCGGATCGCCCGGCTTCTTCCGCGCGAGCGACGCTTGCGACGCCGGATATTCGGTCACGAAGACGCCGCGGTCGAGCGTGGCGAGGCCCGGCTCCACCTCGAACGCGAGCTTCTCGAAGAACGTGTCCTCGTCGTGGTCGGCGAGGCGAAGCGTCTCGTCCGGCGACGTCTTCGCGAAGCGCTCGAACGCCTCGAGCAGCGTGATGCGCGGGAGGGGAGGGCGGACGTCGATCGTGCGCCCATCGATCGTCACGAACCCGCCGGTCACGCGCGCGACGAGCTGCTCGGTGTCGCGCATTACGGCCTCGACACCGGCGTTCGGGCGATAGAACTCGAGGATCGTGAACTCGGGGTTGTGCCGCTCGCCCGCTTCGCCCGCACGGAACGCCCGGGTGATCTGGAAGATGCGCCCGTGGCCTGCCGCGAGCAGGCGCTTCATCTGGTATTCGGGCGACGTCGAGAGGAATCGCGGCGCGCCGGGCGAGCCGTGCACCCCTGTCGGCATCGCCTCGAAGGCGTCGAGGTGCAGGTCGAGACCGGGCGACGGGATCGCGATCGGCGTCTCGACCTCGAGGTAGCCTCGCGACTCGAAGAACGAGCGCGCCGAGGCGAGCGCACGCGCACGCGCCGCGAGGAGCTTCGGCAGGGAGCTCACGGCGCCAGACCGCGGAGCAGCACGTCGGCGAGCTGTGTCGCCGCGCGTCCGAGCGCGCCTTGCTCTGCGCGTCCGAGCGCCCACGTGAGCGTGATGCCGTCGAGCGCGCCGAAGATCGCCCGCGCTGCAATGTGCGGAGAAACGTCCTGACGGAACGCGCCCGTCGATTGGCCATCGGCGACGATCTTCGCGATCGCGTCGAGGTACGCGTTGAAGTGAGGCGCGGCGTACTCCTTCATGAGGCGCGTCGACTGACGAAGGATGACGGTGATGACCTCCGCGAGGTCGCGCTCGCCCTCGAGCAGGCCGAGCTGCATGTCGATGACCGCGCGGAGGCGGGCCGGAGCGTCGGGCTTCTTCGGGAGCTCCTCGCGCATGTACGCGAGCAGCTTGTCGACGCGGTCCTGGAACAGCGAGAAGAGCAGCTCCTCCTTCGACTTGAAGTAGAGGTAGATCGTCCCGTCCGCGACGCCCGCCGCCTTCGCCACCTCGCTCACGCGCGTGGCGTGGAAGCCGTTCCGGGCGAAGACCTTGACGGCCGCCCTGAGGATGCGGTCGCGCTTGTCGCCCGCGCGCCGCCGCTTGTCGCCGTTCGAGCCGCCTTCGGCGCTCTCCGCTCGCGCGCGATCGGCCTTTCGCGTCGACGGTCGCTCCGCCGCCCCAGCTCGCGATTCCTGCTGCGCTCGCCCGGTCCGGCGTCGGCGCAAACTGAGTGAGGATTCACTCATTCACTGCCGAGTATCAAACGGCCGAGCGGCGGTCAACTCGGTGCGTCAGAACGAGGCACCGCCGCGGCTCGCCCGCCTCAGCGCGAAGCAGCCATGACGAGCATGCGCTCGGCGAAGGCGCCGATCTGGCTTCCCATCCACGGTCCGAGGACGACGAGCGCAGCGATGACGGCGAGGAGCCGCGGAAGATGCGCGATCGTCGCGTCCTGGATCTGAGAAGCCGCCTGGAACGCCGCGACGATCAGCCCGACGATGGCCGCGACCGCGAGCACGGGCAGCGCCACTGCCACCGAGAGCAGCAGGGCGTTCTGCGCTTGCTCGAGGAGGGCGGCGGGGGACACGCGCCTCTTACTGAGCGGCGTCGGCGTCGCCGCCGGCGTCCTCGAGCCCGGCCTCGGCGTCCGACGTCCCGCCGTCCGTCGTGGGGGGCGGCCCGGTATCCGCGGGGGCCGTCGCGTCACCGCCGCCGACCTCGACGGAGGTCTTGCAGACCGTCGTGGTGGCCTTCGTTCGATCGAGCGGGCAGCAACGGTCGGAGCTGGAGGTCTTGAGCTGTTCTTTCGGGTAGCAGATCAGCCCTTCGTCCGTCCTGCAGTCCTCGTTGTTGTTGTTGGCCTCGCAGCGCTCGCCTTCGCCCTGGTTCGAGCACGCGGCGGCGACCGCGATGAGCGCACCGACGATCCCGACGAGCACGATGCTCGAGACGCGGCGAGACTTCGAGCGGGCCCGCTTACGCGGAGAAGAGGATGAAGGCCGTTCCACGGCACCTTGATGGCACGGAAGCTCTCGACCTGGCAAGCGGCAACTCGGCGCGGAGCCCAGGCCCGCCCGGCTACAGAGATCGGGTGCTGTCGTCGGACCGCTGCTTCTCCTCCTTCGCCTGGACCGCCTCGGAGAAGAGCGACACGTATTGCGCGGCGCTCGCGACCGAGAAGATGAGCGAAAGATAGACGAGCACACGGCCCACGATTGCGAGGTCGACGACGCCGAGGTCCAGACCGAGATACGACAGGTGATACGGATATCCCGAGAGAAGCAGGATGATGCCGAGCATCTGGAGCGCGGTCTTCGTTTTTCCTTCCTGACCCGCCGAGATGATCACCCCTTCGCTCGCCGCGACGCTCCGGAGCGAGGTGATGCTGAACTCGCGCGCGAGAAGGACGATGACCGCCCACGCGGGCATCCGTCCCATCTTCACCATCCACACGAGGCACGCCATCACGATGAGCTTGTCGGCGAGCGGATCGATGAGCTTGCCGAGGACGCTCTCGACGCCGAGCTTGCGTGCGAGGTAGCCGTCGAGGACGTCGGTGATCGCGGCCGCAGTGAAGATGAGCGCTGCCCAGAAGCCCGATCGCGGCGTGTCCAGATCGAGGACCCAGAGGCAGAGCGGGATCATCACGATCCGGCCCATCGTCAGGACATTCGGGATGTTGAACGCGTCCTGACGGAGAGATCGGCGTCTTTCCGCACGCGATCGGGTCGCGTCCTCGGTCACGCGGCCTGTCTAGCCGTGTGCGCGCCCGGCGTCACCCTCGAATCTCGCGGACGGCCCCTTCACACGGTAGCGACGAGCACGCGACCTTCGCCGGCGAAGCTGACGAGACCCCGCTGGCCGCACGGCGCGTCGCTCGGCGCAAGCGAGCGCGGGACGAGCCGGCCGAACCAGCCGAGGATGACCTCGCGCCGCACGCTGAGGCTGCGATCCGGGCGCACGGCGAGGGCGAGGATCTCGCCCATCGCTTCGAGCAGGACAGCGCCGTCGCCGCGCAGCTGGACCACCGGCACCGATTCGCCGTCGCCGGTCGTCAGCCGGCCGTTCTCGAACACGAGCCCACCGCCGAAGCCGAGGAGGATGTCCTCGCGTGCGAAGCACATCTCGGTCCCGCCGACGGGGAACGCGTGGATCTTCCGGCCTGGACGCGGCGCGAGCACGAGCTGTCCATCGCCCGACGCGAGCACCATCGGGCTCGCGACGCCACCGAAGGACTCGCCATTCGACTTGCCCTTCACGTGCCGCTCGAGCAGCTTCATGTCGAGGCCGCTCTGCTGCGTGCGGATGGACTCGAGACGCGCCGCGAACGCGGCGTCCGCGGTGACGCGCACGAGCGCGAGACCCGATGCGTGGAGGACGGCTCCCGCGTCGGGGAACCGGACCGACTCCGTCGTTGCGCGCGGCTCGCTCGGCGCCGCCGGCTGAGGCGCGGCCTCTGCGCGCGCGATCTCGGTCGCGCCGTCCTTGGGGCCGATGCCGAGCGGCGTGCTCGGCGCGAACGAGCTCCTCTCGGCGCGAGCGGCTTCTTCATCGACGACGCTCGCGTGCTCCGCTCGCGGAGGTGCTGTCGGCGGGCTCACGGCCGGCGGCGGAAGTGTCCGCCTGCCGTGCGCGCTCGGCATCGGGTCGTGCGACTTCGCCGGGCCGAACGGGCTTGGCACCGCCACGACCGGGCGCCGGACCGACGGGGTCGACAGGACGCCGCCTTCGTCGAGCGCGATCGAAGGCGACCTCTGCGACGGGATGCGATCGATCGCGTACGCCCCCGCTTCGTGTGCAGGTGGTGCACCGACGGGCGCGATCAACGTCGGACGTCGATTCAGCGATTGATGACCGGGGCCGAGATTCGCCGCCAACGTCGGAGCGATGACCGGTGGTGGAGGTCCGTCGCGCGTGTCGGGCTTGCGCGTCTCGGGGCGCTCCGACAGGCTTCGTCCGGCATCGCGATCGCCGGGGCGACCGAGCTCCACGGGACGCCAGCTCTGCGCGAGGGGGCCATCGCTGCTCCGTTCGTTCGACGGCTCGGCGAGCGCGAAGGACAGCTCTCCGGCGTCGAGCTCCTGGTACGCAGCGCCGGCGACCTCACGGACCTCCTGCGAGGGCTGGATGTCTTCGGCGACCGCCGCGACCGCGGGCGCTCCTTCGCGCCGCGCGCCGATCCGCTTCGCCATCTGGTGATGGCCGCCCTGGGCGAACGCGCGCTCGGCCTGGACGAGATCGCCCATGCGCTCGCATGCGAGACCGAGATAGCCCCACGCGCGCGAGTGCGCGGGGTTGAGCGCGAGGAGCTGCTCGAGCTCGCGGCGCGCGAGCTGCGGTTGCCCTGTCTTCAGGTAACAGAGCGAGAGGTTCAGGAGGAGCGCCGTGTCGTTCGCGTTCTTGCGACGGAGCTGCTCGTAGATGTGGATCGCGCGCGGATAGAGGCCGAGGCGGAAATAGACGACGCCGAGGAGGTCCTGTCCCTTCGAGTCGCGCGGCTGCAGGTGGAGCGCGCGCTCGAGCTCTTCCTTTGCCTCGTGTACGCGGTTGTCCTGGAGGAGCTCGCTCCCCCGGTACAGATGGAAGAGAAAGTCCTCGTTCGATGAGTCCGCGGCCTGCTCGGCCTCCTGCGCGAGGCCAATCGAAGGCGTCAGCCGACGTGATTCGGTCTCGATCGGCTCGTCACCGTACGGCCAATGGCTCTCGGGCATTCTGCGGGGTGGATCTTATCCTTCTTTGGACGATCCTGGCGAGAGTCGGCGCGCTGACCATACGAGCGCGCCGACGGCGAGGGGCGTCAACGCCACGACCGCCGCGGTACCACCGAGCCATCCGGCGTTCCCGCCGGCCCACGCGTCGTCGGCGAGCCGGCTGTGGACGACACCTCCGGAAAGGATTGTCCCCACGGTCCAGCGGAAGCCCGCATGCGCGGCCCAGGGCTGCCACGCGCCGCGATCGCGCACCCAGAGTGCTCCGAAGACGACTCCGAGCAGGGCAGCGACGAACACGGACCGCGGCGTGGCATCGCTTCGACCGAGCGCTGCGCCCGCGGATGTCACTCCGCAGGCGAGCACGCGGCCGAGCGGCGAGACGGAGGTGCCGAGCGCGCGGAGCGCGATGCCGTGGAGAAGGAGCTCGTCGCGCCACGCATGGAGAGCCGCCGTGACGAGCCCGATCCCGAGAATGGAAGCTTCGACGTGCGCCGCGGGCTCGATGCGGACGCCATGCGTCGCGAGGAGCGTGACGAAGACGAGCGCAGCAGCGCCGAGGCCGATCCCCGCGCCGATGATGGCGCGACGAGCGATGACGCCGCTCGTCATCCCTGGCACGGAAGGATCGCTCCAACCGACACCGAGCCGCGACGCGCCCCACTCGACGAGCACCGCCTGTCCGACCGCGCCGGCGAGCGACTGCGCCTCGAGGAAGATCTCGATCGCTCGACAGCCGACGGCGAGCACGAGCCCCCATGCGGCGACGTCGATGCGGACGCGTCCGTCCTCGGTCCCGCGCTGCTCGCGCTCGTCGCGTTTGCGCTCCGTGCTCATCGCGGCGGAGACCCTACACTTACGTGAGCACTTCGCGAAGCTCTTCGCCCTGGGCGAGCAGGCCGGGAAGGCCGCCCGTGTGGACGAAGAGGACGTTCGCGTCGCGCGAGATGTCGCCGCGCTCCACTGCCTGCGCGACGCCGTAGAGTGCCTTGCCGCTGTAGACCGGATCGAGGACGAGGCCGGTCTTCCGCGCGACCTGGACGAGGAAGCGCTTCTGCTCCGGATCCATGACGGCGTACGCAGGCCCCTTTGCCCGATCGTCGATCACGAGCGTCGCTGCTCCGTCAGGGCCGAGCGCCCGCGACACACCTCCGCGCAGCGCGCTCGAAGCCGCGTCGAGGACCGCGAGCTCGGGGAGCGAAGAGTCGAACCCGCGAGCTTCAGTAGCGATGCGCGTGATCGTCTTCTCGAAGTACGCGTGGTCGTCGCACACGGCGAACGCCCAGGTCTGGGTTGCGACCTCGAAACGTGCGGCGCCGAGCGCGACGCCGGCGGCGGTGCCTCCCGATCCACACGCATGGGCAACGACGTCGAACCTCGCCGGCGATCCCGACAAGGTCGGAAGGCCCTCGCACAAGCCGAGATCGAGCTGTCGTCGGACCTCACGCATCGCCTCGACATAGCCGAGCGAGCCGAGCCCGTTCGAGCCGCCCTCCGGGACGACGTACGCAGGAGCACCCTCGGCCTCGAGCTCGCGCCGAGCGTGTTCCATGATCGCGTTGCGCTCGCGATATTCGGCGGGCGAGATGAAGCAGATCTCGGCGCCCGCGAGCCGATCGAGAAGGACGTTGCCCGAAAGGACGAGCTCGTCCGCGGCGCGCGACGGATCGGGGACGCGGAGATAGAGGACCGCGCGGAGCCCCAGCCGAGCGCAGGCGAGCGCGGTCGCGCGCGCGTGGTTCGACTGCAATCCGCCGCAGGTGATCACGACCTCGGACTTGCGCGCGCGCGCGTCGGCGAGGAGGAACTCGAGCTTGCGGAGCTTGTTGCCGGCCTCCGCGCCGCCGGTCGCGTCGTCGCGTTTGATCCAGACCTTCGCACCGACGATCTCGTCGAGCGCCGGACGCCGCTCGATCGGCGTCGGAGCATGGACGAGGAAGACGCGCTTCAAGGAGAGCGACGGCGATCCTTCCATGCGCCTCTCAGCCGAGCGTGAAGAGCTTTGCGCCGCCCTCGACGGTCGCGCCTTCGGCGACGTGGATCTCGACGACCTTGCACGCGGCCTTCGCCTTGACCTCGTTTTCCATCTTCATCGCCTCGATCACGCAGAGCGTCTTGCCCGCCTCGACATCCGCGCCCGCCTCGACGAGGACGCGCACGACCCGGCCGGGCATCGGCGCCTTGACGACCTTCTCGCCTCCGGCGCCGCCGCCTTTGCGCGCTGCTGCGGCCGCGCGCTGGCGCTCGCTCTCGACGCGCACGTAGGAGCGGTGCCCGCTCGCGACCGCGCCGATCTCGGGGGGCTGCCCCTCGAGCGTGAGATCGACCATGCGACCGTCGACACGGATCGACGCGGTCCCATCGAGCCACACGACGTCGACGGGAACGACCTTCCCGCCGAGCGTGACCTCGAGCTGCCCGGTGGGGAGCTCGGTCACTTCGACGACCGTGGGGTCGCCGTTCGCCGCCGGATCGAGGGACACGTAGTAACGCATGCGGAGGATATCGCCTCTGCGCGGCCGCAGCGTCAACGACCTTCTACGGACGCCTGAGATGAGGCCTCACTTTCGCTCCGGCTCGGGCGGGATCTCGAACGCGACATCGAACGTGCGGTCTTCGGTGTCCTTGAACGCGACGTGCCCCGTCTGGCCGACGTCGAGACCGAACACGAGCGTTTCGTCGGCGGCTCCTCCGTCGAGACCGATCTCGATGAGCACCCGGCGAAAGCAGTTCCCGCCTTTGACGGCGTAACCCGCGTCGACCCATCCGATGGCGCGCCGGAGCCGGGCGCGTCCGATCGGCCCTCGCCGCGGCTCGGTCCGGCCACGCTCGCGCATCACCCGGACGGCATGCTCGGGCGGGGTGCGAACGCGCAGCTGCTCGGCTTCGTGCACGAGCGCGACCGCACGAAGCATCTCGATCGCGAACGGCGCCGCGTGCTCCCGTCCGCGCTCCGGGCTCCGCTCGAGCTCGATCCAGGCCCCGCGCCGCGCGACGAACCGTAGCCCCGCGTACTCCGCCTCGGTGACGAGCGCCTCGTCGTCGAAGAAGGCGTGCGCGAAGTTGCCTTGGAAGCGATCGCCGGGCTCGGCCGCATCGACGCCGAGCATGCGCGCGACGCGACGCGGGACGTCGATCGCGAGCCGACCGCGATGCGTGCCATCGGAGACGACCGGAGCGAACAGCTCGACGTGGTTCGCGATCGACGCGGCCGCATCGAGGAGGCGGATGCGCGCGTCCGACGTCGGCGTCGACGCATAGACGCCGGGCTCGATCCGAGCCTTGTCGACGTGTCTCGGCGGCGCTCCGATGAGCGGCGTACCAGGCTCGCGCGAGATGATCGCAGTGCCGTCCTCGATCCGCACCGTGAGCGAGTCGAGCGCCGCCTCGACGTCCTCTGGCGTGTGGCGCCGTCGCAGCTCTGCGAGCAGGCGAGCGATCATCGGAAGAACGGACAGAGCTCGCGCTCGAGGCAACGATGCGTCGACGGATGGCTCGCGAAGTAGAGGTCTTTACCTTCCGTCGCGAGGAAGCGCACGAGCAGGTTGGAGTAGTAGACGACGTCGTCGAACTTCTTGCACGGATCGCCCGTGACGAAGACGTGCTGACCCGTCGGCTTGATCCACGTGTTGATGACGCCGGCGAGCGGCTTTGTCCCCGTCCACGCCGCGGCGTCCGGTGCGAAAGGCGCGCCGATCACCCGCGGCTCCCATGCGCGGTCGAGCGACGGCGTGTCGCTCGCACGCATGTCGATGAGGCGCGCGAGACGGAGCGGGATCGCGGGCCGCGGCGGGTCCCACGGGTTCTCGCCCTCGCTGAGCCAGTCGGCGTCGAAGACGGCCGTCGCGCACTCCTCGCTCGAAGGAGGGCTCGTGCACTCGGCGCTCTTCACGTAGTTCGGCGAGCACGACGCGCCGGCACGCGTGCGCTCGAGCCGCGCGACGCCCTCGAGGACGTGGGACGAGACGAGCGCGTCGTTCGGCGTCGTGCCGCCGAGCTGATCCCAGAGCGCGCGCGGCGTCGCGTATTCGCTCCACTCCGGGTGCGTATCCGCGAACGACGGCGGAAGAAACGGCACCGCGCCGGCGGCGCGAGCGAACGCATATCCGGTCGCGACGGGGACCATCGGGTCGCCCGCCGTGTTCAGCTCGACGATCGCGCGCGCGGGCAGCATTCGGCCGTCTGGACCGGGCGCCGTTCGGAGCCCGTAATACGGCGCGAAGTTGATCGGATCTCCGGGATCGACGGCTGCCTGCGTGAGGTTCAGGAGCCGTCGGACCTCGGGCGACTGACGGTACAGGCCGAGGCCTTCCTGCGGAGCGACGAGCGGCGAGCCGACGGGATAGAAGCGATCGCGGAACTGCTGGCAGCCGGCGCTCGGATCGCGATCGGTGCCTGCGTACGCCGCCTCGCACGTCTTCTTCTCGTCGGCGACGGCAGTCATGGCGACCGCAGGCTGCTCGAACGTCTGGATGCGCCGCCCGACGGGCATGCCTTCCAGCACGTCGCATCCCTTGTACGAGTGGACGGCATCGGGCGCGTCGTAGACCTGGATGTCGAGTCGATCGCCGACGTTCGCCGGGATCGGGATCCGGAATCTCCCGTCGTCGCCGGTCCGCGCGCAGCGACGCTCCTTGTTGCGCACGTTCGTGAGAACGACCGTCTTCCCCTTGTCGAGCTCGGCCGGCGCGAGGCAGGCGAGCTCGAGCTCGCGCGAATTGGTGAGGTCGTTGACGATCATCCGCACCGAGCGCTGATCGCCGGTGCAACGTGTCTGCGCCTCGTCGTCCTTCTTCGGGATCGCGCTCGCAGGGACCGCGACGACGAGCGGGCTCAACATCTGCTCCAGCACCGAGTCCGGCACGAGCGACGAGCGCGTCGCGATGTCCATGAGGCCGCCCCCGCCCGAGATCGGTGCCGCGGCGACCACGTTCGGATCGAGCGCGCCGTGGATCATGGCGAGGACGCCACCGAAGCTGTTGCCCGAGGTGGTGATCGGCACGTTCGGCCCGCCGACGTCGGGGACACCGTCACCGTCGAAGTCGCCGGCGAGATCGGCGACGCCGTCGCCGTTGTAGTCCTGCGTCGAGCGGCGAACGCCGTCCCAGGAGCGGAGGACGCGCGTGGCTTGCATCTCGTCGATGACGGCCTGGCGGATGTTGTCGCGCGAGTGGAACACGTGCGCGGACCAGAGGAGGCCGCCCGAGTCTGCGGCGCCGTCGCCGTTGAGATCCGTGTAGCGTCCGGCGCCGAGCGCCTTGACCCAAGGCGAGAGGCACTCGCCGCGGAAGATGACGTTCGCCACCGCCTCGAGCCCGGGATCGAGGTACAGGCCGTGCCCCGGCATGTTGATGCCCATCATCGCGAGGCCTTGCTTCGCGAAATATCCCGCGCGGACGACGATCTCGTCGGCGTGCAGCGTCGTTCCGTGTGCCCACATCGTGACGGGGAAGGGCGCCCTCATCGCGCCGTTCGCCTTCGGCACGCTGAGCCAGAACTGGACGGTGTCGCGTCCGATGCGTCCCTTGCCCGTCCGGTAGTCGAGCTCGAACTTCGCGTCGGGGTCTTCGTTCTTCGGATCACCGAGGAAGTACGGCGACTCGAAGCTTCCGATGACGAAGTGATCGACGTTGTCGAGGCTCGTCATCAGCCGATCGAGCTCGAGCCCCGATAGCCCGAGGGCGCGCTCGAGCAGCTGCCGCATCGCCTCTTTCGTGTCGGCGATCTTCACCGCGAACGGCGTCCGCTTCCGCGGGGCGCATGCGGGCAACGTGTCGACCGCCCCCGGCGGCTCGTCCTCTTCTTGGAGCGCCGTCCCGACCGCCCTGAACGCGCGCGCCTCCGGCGGGAACTCGGTCGCGAGGCGGGCGAACGGGCCTTTGCCGTGCAGGCCGTCGCGGAGGATGCGCATGTCCTCGTGGACGGGCTGCGTCGTGAACGTCCAGACGAACGCGACGTGGTCGAGACCGGTCCCGGCGACGTCGCCGAACCAAACACGCTTGCTCGCGTCACCGAGAATCGCGCGGACCCGCTCGGCGCCCTGCCGCTGCTGCGCATGGTGGATGTACTCGAACGGCGAGCGCACCGGCGTTCCGTCGGTACCGCGCAGGCGATCGGTGAGGACGACGGCGTACTCGCGCTTCTCCTCGAGCGGCACGACGGGGCGAAGGAGGAGCGTGTCCGTCTGGCGCTCGTACCAGTCGATCACGTCTTCGATGCGCGCGCGCTGACCGTTCGTCGAGCGAAGGACGTTCGGATGATCGAGGACGCCGTCGAAGTCCGTGTCGAGCTCGGGTCGATACGCGCTCTGCGGAAGGCCGGCGCCCTCCTCCACCGTCTCGAAGAGGAGCGAGTCCTCGTTCACGCGCGGATCGTTCGTCCAGTACCTGTCGCGATCGACGAGCGCGAGCGGGAAGTTGCCCTTGCCGATGTCGAGCGGGACGGGCACGCCGGTCTCGAGGTCGATCACGTAGAACGGATCGTCGGCGGGATCGTAGTCGCGTGTCCGTGCGGCGATGTCCTCGAGGTCGAGCGCGGCTTCGATCTCCGGGGTGCTCGCGTTCCTCGCGAACGCCACGGTGATCGGCGCGAACGTGCCCCAGCCTTCCATCGTGTCGAAGCCCTGGCGCGCGATCGACTCGAAGCTCGTCGGCGCGACGAGGCTCACGTTGAGACGCCGTCCGGTGCGGCTCGTCGGATCCGCGAACGTCGCGACGTCGTTCGGCTGCGGGATCTCCGGAAGCGGACGGCGCGCCGTATCGAAGACGACGAGCGGGCCGCTGCCGGCCGGCGTCCGCCGCGCGCCTTCGGGAACGGTGTCGACCGTGCACGCCGCGAGCGCGGTCGCGCCGAGGAGCGCCGCCGCCGATGCCTTCCCGAGCCACCCGCCGTTCATCGCGCCTCGATCTAGCACGAGCGCAGGCGCACGATGGGCCGGGGACGCTGCGGGGACGCTGCATCCGAGCGGTCACCCGGCCGAGGGCGCTCGAGGGATGCGGCAGCGAGCGGTCACTGGCTCGGGGACGGCGCGTGCACGACCTTCGGGTTCTCCACGGCGGGCTTTCGGATCTCGAGCTCGAGGCCGGGTCGCCGGAGGCGCCGAAACGGCGGCAGCTTCACCGGTGCTCGCGTCCGTGCGCTCTCCGCGATCGCCGCGAGGATGCGGACGTCCGCGAGGCCCTCTTCACCCGACGGCTCCGGATCGACGTTGTCGACGATGCAGCGCGCGAAGTGAAGCAGCTCCGGCGCGAACTGATCGGACTTGTCGAACGTCGTCGTCGTCGTCTTCCCGTTGACGGTGAGATGCTGCGTGATCTCGCCGTAATACGTGTACGCGGGCTCGAGGCGGAGCATGCCTGACGTACCGACGATGCGGTACTCGTCGGCGTCGGCCGACCCTTGGCTTGCCGTGAACTGCGCGAAGACGTCGCCGGGAAAGCGCATGACCGCCGTCGTCGTCTCGTCGACGTGGTGAAAGCGCGGATCGTGGCCGCCGGTGTGGAGCGCGAAGACCTCCTCCGGCTCGTCGCGGAGGAGGTACCGCGCGGCGTTGACGCAGTAGACGCCCATGTCGAAGAGCGCGCCTCCGCCGAGCTCCGCCTTCGTACGGATGTCACCCTCGCGCACCTGCTGCCCGAACGTCGAGCTGAAGAAGCGAAGGTCTCCGAGTCGCCCCGCTTGCGCGATCTCGATCGCTCGCAGGTTGGCCGATTCGAAGTGGAGCCGGTAGGCGATCATGAGCTTCACGTCGTTGTCGCGACAGACGTGGATCATCGCCTCGCAGTCCTCGACGGTCGTCGCCATCGGCTTCTCGCAGAGCACGTGCACGCCCGCCTTCGCGCAGCGCTCGGTGAACGCGCGGTGGTGCGTGTTCGGAAGCGCGATGTACGCGGCGTCGATCCCCGCTTCGCGGAACACACGCTCGAGGTCGTCGTACGAGCCGACGTGCTCGACCTCGTACTCCTTCCGCAGCTCGGCGAGCTTGGTCGCGTCGTGCGAGATCAGCGCGGCGAGCTCGCAGAGCTCACCGGCGTGCTGGAACGCGGGCAGGACCGCGACCTGGGCGATGTTCCCGAGACCGACGACGCCGAATCGGATCTTCTTCTTTTCCATGTCTCGCCGTGGACGCAAGCCCCAGGCCCGCGGCGAGATGACGGCACGAGCGCGAGCGGCTGGTCAGCGGAACAGGTCGCACGTTCCGTCGACCAGGCAGCCGTGCGTCTTCGGGTGGCTGAGGTAATAGACGTCCCGTCCACCCGTCGCGAAGAAGCGCGCGATGAGCGCGTTGCCGTACGTCGCCGGGTCCCACGCGCGGCACGCATCGGCGGTGCTCCACGTGTGCTGTCCTTCCGGCACGAGATAGTGACTCCACACGCCGACGACGCGCTCGGTCGCGGTCCATCCCGCTTCATCGGGACCGAACGGGATCCCGCGCAGGCGCGGCTCCCACGCCGACGCGAGCGAGCTCGAGTCCACGACGCGCACCTTCGCGACACGTGCGAGGCGGAGCGGGACGTCCGGATGCGGCTGGTCGAAGGGGAGACGCCCCTCGCTGACCCAGTCCGGATCGTAGAGCGCCGTCTTGCAGTCGTTCGGCTCGATCGAGACGGCCTTCGTGCACAGCGCGGCGTCCTTGGTGCTGTAGTTCGCCTTGCACGCAGGGCCCGCGCTCGTGCGACCGAGGCGCGAGACGCCTTCGACGACACCGTTGTCGACGAGGAACTTCATCGGTGTGCGGCGGCCGAGCCGCTCGTAGAGCTCGTGCAGCGTCGCGTAGTCGGCCCAGGCCGGCCATCGCTCGACCGCGCTCGGCGAGAGGAACGGAATGGCCCCGGCGGCGCGTGCGAACGCGAGGTGTGACGAGACCTGGACGAAGTTGTCGCCCACCGTGTTGATCGCGAGAAGAGCGTGGGGCGGAACACGCTGCCCGTTCTCGTCGAAGAGCGGCTTCAGCATGTAGTACGGCGCGAAGGAGAGGGGATCGGCCGGATCGAGCGCGGCCTGAGCGAGATCGCGGAAGCGCCGCATCGCCGGCGTCTGTCGCCGGATCCCGAGCCCTTCGTTCGGCGCGACGATCGGCGTGCCGACCGCGAAGAAGCGATCGCGGAACTGCTGGCAGCCCTCGGCGGCAGTGCACTTGTCGCGATCCGCATCGGCGACGGGGAACACCTGCAGCGCGGGCTGCTCGAAGTCGCGGATGCGCCGCCCGACGGGTGCGCCTTGCTCCACCTTGCAGCCGTCGTACGAAACGACCACGTCCGGCGCCGTGTAAATCTGGATGTCGAGCTTGTCGTCGGTGCTCGTCGGGATCGGGATGCGGAAGCGTCCGTCCTTGTCGGTTCGCGCGCAGCGAACTTCGCGCGAGGTGACGTTCGTGACGACGACGGTCATGCCGGCGTCGAGCTCCGTCGCATCGACGCACGCGAGCTCGAGCTCCTGGTTGCGGATGCCCTCGTTCACCTGGATGCGTACGGTCCGCTGGTTCGGGGCGCAGCGCGAGCCGATCACCTCGATGCGCTCCTCGCCGTCGCCGCGCGGAGGACGCTCCCCCGCAGGCACGGAGAAGACGATCGGCCCCATGAGCTGCGCGGTGACGGAATCGACGACGCCGTACGACCGAAGCGCGACGTCCATCGCGAGGCCGCCGCCGCCGGAGATCGGCGCGGACGCGATCATGTGCGGTTCGATCCCGCCCTGGATGTCGCTCATGATGCCGCCGAGCGATTCGCCGGCAGCGAAGTAGGAGACGTTCGGTCCGCCGACGTCGGGAGTGCCGTTGCCGTCGAAGTCGCCCGCGACGTCGGGCTTGCCGTCGCCGGTGAGATCCTGCGGTCCGACGCGTCCGTCGAACGAGCGCAGGATCCGGACGAGGTTCATCCCGTCGAGGATGCCTTGCCGGACATTGTCGCGCGTGTGGAAGATGTGCCCCGTCCACCAGAACCAGCCGCTGTCGCCGTTGCCGTCGCCGTTCAGGTCGTGCGCGCGGCCGCCGACGACGCCGTCGAAGAACGGCACGACGCAGTTCGGCCCGAGGAGCGCCTTCGCGAGCCGCTGATCGCCCTCGCCGAGCACGAGGCCGTGGCCAGGGTTGTTGTAGCCGATGAGCGCGATGCCCTGCCGCGCGAAGTCGCCGCCGAAGAGGAGCGCTTCGTCGGCGTGGCCCGTCACGCCGTGACCGAAGAACGCGACGGGGAAGGGCTGCTTCATCTCGCCTTTCGTCTTCGGCACGACGAGAACCCACTGCACGTCGTCGGTCTTCACCTCGCCCTCGCCCGTGCGAAAGCTCACGTGGAAGCGCGTGTCGGGATCGCGCGAGGCCGGATCGCCCATCAGGTAAGGCGACTTGAACGAGCCGATGACGACGTGATCGATGTACTCGAGCGAGTCGAGCGCCGCCTTCAGCCCGCCGGCATCGAGCCCGAAGACCTGCTCGAAGATCTGCCGGAACGACGCGCGGAGGTCTTCGTCGTTCAGCTTCAGAACGAACGGCGTCTTCGCGCGAAGCGTGCACGCGGCGCTCGACGACTCCCAGCCGGCGGGCTGCTCTTCGCTCGCGGTGCCGTTTCCGGCGATCCGCGCGACGGTGACGTCGGGCGGGTATTCGCTCTTCCACCGTGCGAACGGGCCTTTGCCGTAGAGGCCGTCACGCAGGATGCGCATGTCTTCGTGCGTCGGCTGCGTGGTGAACGTCCACGCGAACGCGACGTGCTCGAGGCCCGTGCCGGCGATGTCGCCGTAGTAGCTCGCGAGCCGCTTGTCCGTCAGCCAATCCTGCAGCCGCCGGACGCCGGCGCGCTGCGTGGGATGATGGATGGCCTCGAACGGCGAACGGACCGGCTGGCCGTCCGGACCGCGCAGCCGATCGGTGAGGACGACGGCGTACTCCGTCTTCTCGTCGAGCGGGACGATGGGCCGGAGGACGAGCGTGTCGGTCTCGCGCTCGTACCACGTGATCACGTCGTCGACGCCGGGGATGTCGAACGGCGATCGGCTCCGTCCCGGGCGGGTGTTCGGGTGATCGAGCACGCCGTCGAAGTCGTGATCGAGCTCGGGCCGATACGCGCTCTGCGGCAGCCCCGCACCTTCCTCGACCGTCTCGAAGAGCAGGTTCGACTCGTTCGCCTTGGGATCGTTCGGCCCGTAGCGGAAGGGGTCACGGAGGACGACCGGGTAATAGCCGCTCTCGACGTCGACGGGGATCGGGATGCCCGTCCTCAGATTGACGACGTAGAACGGATCGTCCGAGGGATCGTGCTCGTCGTCGGTCATGCGCGCGGCGACGGCATCGAGATCGATCGCCGGCGTGGTGGGATCGCTGCCGGGCGATCGATCGAACGCGACGGTGATCGGCGAGGACGTGCCCCAGCCTTCCATCGAGGCGAAGTCCTCGCGGGCGCGTCGCTCCATGTGCGTCGGCGCGACGAGGCTCACGTTGACGCGCAGACCGGTGCGGCTCGTGGGGTCTGCGAACGTCGCCACGTCGTTCGGCAGCGGGAGCTCGGGAAGCGGGCGATGTGATGGCTCGAATCGCACCTGCGGTCCGCTCCCGGGCGGCGTGCGCCGAAGGCCTTCGGGAGCGGTGTCCACCTCGCAGCCCGCGACGAGGCCGAGGCCGAGGATCGGGCCGAGCCCGAGGACGACGGCTAGGAGAGAGCGCCGCATGCCGCCCCCACGATATCGCTTCAGCGACTCCCACGTCGAAGGTCCGAAAGCGCGGACGCTTACTTGACGAGCTGCAATCGAACGCTCGTGTCGCCGGCCTTCCCGTCGGTCCCGCACCCCGCGACGTTCGTCTTGCTGAGGACCAGCACGTAGCTGCCGGGGTCGAACGCATGGCGCAACGTGAAGCAGCTCTCGTTCGTACCGGGGCTGCTCTCCGCGAGGAGGGTCTTCCGATCGCTCGCGTAGACGCGAAGACCGAGCGCTTCGAGGCAGCGACCGCCCACGATGTCGTAGGTCGCCGGTGCGCTGACATCGAACGTGAAGATCGTGTCGCTGCACTTGTACGGCACGAAGACGCCGTTGATGCAGCCCGTGTCGACCGGCAAGCGCACGGCCTTGTCCATGTCTGCGCCGCTCGGATCGATCGGCGTATCGCTCGTCCTCGAGATCCCGTCCGCCTGGCGCGCGCTCAAGCACTTGAAGGTCGCGAGGAACGGCTCGAGCGTCGCGATGTCGATCGTCGGCAAGACCCCGGCCGCGCTCCCTTCGTCCGAGTCGCGGACGTTGCCGGCGGCGGCCCGATACTCCGCGAAGGTGCCGTCCTCGTCGAGGATGCGAATGCGATAGCTCGTGAAGTCGGCTCCCACCGTCGTCGGCGGCTCCGTCGTGCCGAGGCCTTCGAGCGCGGCGAGCTGCTCTTGCGTGAGGTCGGCACGGTCCTTCGCGTAACCCGAAGAGCCCTGCCAATAACCGAAGCTCGACAGCTCGATGCGGCGGCTCGTCGGCGTCCACACGGGCCCAGAGGACGCGTCGAGAGGACCGGCGTCGCCCGCGTCGCTCGAGCTCGAAGGGCCCGCGTCGGACGGCGATACCGGATTGTTCGAGTGTGTGCACGCGACGGCCACGCTGGTCGCGAACAAGAAGCGCAACATGGATGTTCGAAGCACACGGCCGACGACGCAAACGACGGGCCACGACGAGCCGTCGAGCTTTCCGCGCGAAAGACGCATTGTGCCGTCGTGGGTCGGCCGCAGCTCGACACGACACGGACCTCGCGTGCCTCAGAAGAGGAGTCCCAGTCGTCCGACGGCGATCCACTGCGTCTTCAGGCGAACGCCGGACGCATCTTCGAATGCGCCGCCCGGAAAGAGCACGCCGCCTTGCGCGCCGATCTGTGCCTTGAGCCCGTACTGGAGCGGGAAGCGCCCTTCGACGCGGGCGTCGAGCTCGATCCCGAGGTCCTTCTTCCGCGGGTTGCCGCCGCGGTAATTCACGTACGAGCCGCCCGTCGTGACGCGGTACGGATCGACGACATCGCTGGTCGCCTGCGCGATCACCGTGCCGGCCTTGATGTCGAGCCAGTGGCGCGGCCGGTAGATCGCCGTCGGATTGATGTACTGCGCGCCGAACACGCCGCCGTTCGACGGAAGGAGGTCGACGCCCGGCGTCGGCCGCGTCGCGTTCGCGAGCAGCGGATCGGTGGCCGCCGTCGCCGACCGTGCCGTCTGGAAGCGGAGGACCTCGTCGAACAGCAAGAGGCCGATGCGGTGGTTCGGGTCGAACGCGAACCGCCGCTGCGTTCCGTCGTACGGATCGGCGTCTCCCGAGGCGTATCCGACCTCGACCTGCGCGACGATGTCACCGTAAGGGACACCCCGCGTGCTGGGCACGCCGAGGTACTCCCTGCTCGTGGCGCTCGCGGTCTCCTCGTCGGCGCGCGCGGGCTTTCGCCACGCGTACGTGCCGAATGCGCGATGAACGACGCCGAGGATCGCCGCGCCGCCGTACGAGCGCACCTGCGTGCGTCCGCCCTCGAGCGCCTGCGCCGGGGTGCGAAGGAAGTTCGTCGAGCCGAGGATGTACGCGGCCTCGGCTTCGCCGAAGAAGAAGGCGTCGCTGTCCCCGGGCACGGGCGCCGCGATCCGACCATGGAGATCGATCGCAACCGCGTCGAGCTCGTCGGTGTATGCGAACACGGGCGAGCCGCTCGTCTTGTCGTTCTCTTGGTGGCGGAACGTGGAAAATACACCGAGCTTGTTCTGTCCTCGCTCGTAGAACGCCGCGAGCACGCCCTGGAACGCCTGCTGCCCACGCGAGAGGCGCGCGGTCTGATCGCGGTAGACGAGGTCGCCCGCGACGGCGAGATAGAAGTCGCTGTCCTTTCCGCCCGGCTTCGTCGCGAAGAGGAGTCGCTCACTGATCGACCCGTAGCGGTAGTCGCCGAAGAGCGGCGGGTGGTCACCGTCGTTCGCGAGGATCCCCATGCCCCAGTGGTTCGGCTGCTGGCCGATGCGAACGAGGCCGAACGGCAGCCGCCACTCCGCGTAGAGCCATCGAGGCTGGACGTTGCTGAAGCCGTTGTACGTGTCGCGCGGGGTCTCGTCGGCGCGCGAGTCGCGGGCCTTGTCGCCGGCGATGAGGCCGGTGACGAGATCGATCTGCCCGACGAGCTCGACGGTGTCGCGGAGCTGAAGGCGCGGCGTGAGACGGAGCCAGTGATGGAGGAACTGGTTCTGTCCGAGCGACTGCTCGACGAGCCCGGGCTTCTGATTGATCGCGCTCGCCGTCGCGACGAGCGGGAAGCTTCGCTGCACCTGAAAACGGATCTGGTGCTCGCCGTGGACGAAGAAGCGGTACGCGTCCGGATCGGCGGACGGGATGTCGGGACGCCCCGTGTCGAACACGAGGCGCGGCAGATCATCCGGCACCGCGGACGGCTCGCTCGCATCATCGGCCCGCGCCGCGTTCGTCCATGCGCTCGTCACCAGAGCCAGTGCGAGGGCGTGCACTCGTCTCATGAGGGGCGCGCAGCATAGACGCCGCGGTCGAGCTTGTGTCGCCGAAGGACGACGCGGCCGCAGCGGCGCTACGGGTCGCGGGGCATCCGATGCGATCGAAAAAGAGACGGCTGGGGCACCCGTGCTGGATCGCAGTTCACCCACATGAGCACCCAACTGCTCACCTTTTGACCCCTTGTGGACGAGCTTTCCAGGACTTAGCGCGCAAATGAGGATGGACTAGCTCATGCTACATGTAAGGCTCAGTCGGTGAGCAGCAGCGCCTCGCAGCTCGAGCCCGAACGAGTGACGCCCGATTCAGAGGAATCGCGCGTCGACTCTTCCGCCCGATCCTGCGCGTCGCTCCGGTGAGCCGGCGAAGGAGAGAGCTCGCACCAGGGACCGTCAGACAAAACTCAGCATCACTCGCGCACACGCGCCAGAGCTCAGCTCAATGCCGGCCGCGCCGATCCCGGAATCGATGACGAGACCTCGTCGTCGATCCACGTGGCTCGGTTCCCACGACGTGGGAACCGCGTCCACTCCGGGACGGTCGGCCGGATTCGTTTTGTCGTCGCGAGATAGAAGGACTAAGCGGGACCTCGATGCCCGATCCCGTATTTGTCGGTCGACCGCTCTCTCTTCACGATCTCGAGGACGTCGCCGTTCGAAATCGTCCTGTCGCGTTCGCCGAAGAGGCGCGCACGAAGGTGGTTCGCTCGCGTGCCGCGATCGACGAGATCACGCGCGCTGGTGACGCCGCGCCGAACGTCTACGGCGTGAACACCGGCTTCGGCGCGCTCAGCGAAACGCGCATCTCGGCGAACGACGTCCGAGAGCTCCAGCAGAACCTCGTCCGCTCGCACTCGACCGGAGTGGGGCCCGACCTCTCCGCAGCCGAGGTCCGCGGGATGATGCTGCTCCGCGCGCAGGTGCTCGCGCTCGGCCACTCGGGCGTGCGCCCGGAGCTCGTCGACATCCTCATCGCGATGCTCAACGCGAAGGTGCATCCGCGCATCCCTTCGCAAGGATCCGTCGGTGCCTCGGGCGACCTCGCGCCGCTCGCGCATCTCGCGCTCGCAATGATCGGGGAAGGTGAGGCACGGCTCGACTCGGGACCGACGCGGCCGAGCGCGGAGGTGCTTCGCGAGGCCGGCGTGAAGCCCGTGGTGCTCGAGGCGAAGGAAGGCCTCGCGCTCATCAACGGCACTCAGTACATGGCGTCGCTCGGTACGCTCGCATTGCTCGAAGCCGAGCGGCTCGCCGTCGCTGCGGACATCGCGGGCGCGATGAGCCTCGAAGCGCTGAAGGGCACGAGCCGTCCGTTCGACGAGCGGCTCCACCACGCGCGGCCCCACCCCGGGCAGCAGACCGTCGCGAAGAACCTCCGCGCGCTGCTCGCCGACAGCGAGATCGCCGAGAGCCATCGCGACTGCGGAAAGGTGCAGGATGCATATTCGCTCCGCTGCATGCCGCAGGTCCATGGCGCGTCACGCGACGCGCTCGCGTGGGTGCGGTCCGTCCTCGAGCGCGAGGTGAACAGCGTCACCGACAATCCGAGCGTCTTCGTCGATCGCGGCGAGACGGAGATCCTGAGCGGCGGCAACTTCCACGGCCAGCCGCTCGCGCTCGCGCTCGACCTCGCGGCGATGGCCGCCGCCGAGCTCGCGAACATCAGCGAACGCCGCGTCGAGCAGCTCGTGAATCCCGCGCTCTCGACGGGGCTGACGCCGTTCCTCGCGCCGGCCGGTCCGAAGAGCGGCCTCCACTCCGGCTTCATGATCGCGCAGGTCACGAGCGCGTCGCTCGTGAGCGAGAACAAGGTGCTCGCCCATCCGGCGAGCGTCGACTCGATCCCGTCGTCTGCCGGAAAGGAAGACCACGTCTCGATGGGCAGCGTCAGCGCGAAGAAGCTCCGCGACGTCGTCCGCAACGTGCGCACGTGCCTCGCGATCGAGGTGATGACCGCCGCTGCCGGCCTCGACCAGCGCAAGCCGCTCCGTCCGAGCCGCGGCGTCGAAGCGGCGCTCGCGAAGGTGCGCGAACAGGTTGCTCCGATGACGGGCGATCGTCCGCTCTACGGCGACATCGAGTCCGTCTCGACGCTGCTCGCGAACCACGGCCTCGCGGCCGCGGTCGAGGGCGTGGTCGGTACGCTCTCCTAGTTACTCGGTGGCTAGTTACTCGGTGGCCACGGCGCGCTGCTTCGCGCGTTCGGGGGCGCGGTCACCGAGACGCTCGACGATCTGCGCGTAGCGACGCTGCGCGCCGGAGCGGTTGCCGAGGTCCCATTCCGTATCCGCGAGCCCGAGCTGCGCCGGCCCGTACGCCGGGCTCGCCCCGAGCGCGCGTTCGTAGCTCGCCTTCGCGGCATTCAGATCGCCTTGCGCGCGGGCGACGTCGCCGAGCCCGCCGTTGGCTTCGACGTTGCCGGGATTGAGCTTCAGCACGCGTTCGTACAGCTCGCGGGCGGTCGCGTAGTCACCGCTCCGCCGTGCGCTGCCGGCGCGATCGAGCAGATCCGACATCGACATCCCGCTCTCGGCGGCGGCCGCAGGCTTCTTGTCGGCGGGCGTTTTGTCGGCGGCCGTCTTGTCCGCGGACGCCGGCGTGTCCGCGCCGACCGGCGCAGTCGGAGCCTTCTTCTCCGCCGTGGCCACGGCCGTCGCCGCGGTCGAAGTTGTGGTCGCAGCTCCGGTCGCAGCTCCGGTCGCAGTGGCCGCCGTCGTGCTCGCGCTCGTGTCCGCGGGAGCGCTCGGCGTCTCGCTCACGGCCGTGACCGAAGTTGAGGATGTTGCCGGCTCGGGCGCGGCGGTCGTCGTCTCGGTCGGAGCCGTCGTCGTGACGACGGCCGGCTGCGGCGCAGGCTGCGGCGCAGCCGGTGAAGCGGACATCATCTTCCAGATGACGACGGCGATGCCGCCCACGGCGAGCGACGGCAGGAGCCACCCTCGTTTCGGCTCTTCTTCCTCGACCGGCGCCTTCGCCGAAGCGACGGGCTTCCGCGTGTCTTTCGAAGGAGCAGCGCCCGTCGTCTTCGACGAGGGCTTCTTCTTCGCCGCTCCGTTTCGATCGCTCTTCGGCGATTCGGCCTTGGCTCCAGGCTTTCCCTTGCCGTTGCCTTCGACCGTCGTCGGCTTGCCTTCTTTCGCGGCGACCTTGTCGGCCGGCGGCTTCGAAGCCGGTGGCTCCTCCACCGTGATCGTCGGCGGCGGTGCGGTAAAACGATCCTTCGGGCCCGTCGGCGGCAACGTGCGGAGGACACCACGCGCCGGAGGCGGCGGTGTCGAATCGACGGCGCTGTCGTCCGCGGGCGGGACGAGCTGGACGTCTCTCAGCGAGATCGTCTCGTGCGAGATGTCGTCGTCCTTACCCGCTTCGTCGTCGACGATCGCGTCTCGGAGCGAGAGGGGCGCTGGCTCGTCGTCTTCGACGATGGCATCGCGGAGGGAGAGGGGAGCCGGCTCGTCGTCGCTG
>JAEXCN010000470.1 GCA_023402175.1 Pseudomonadota bacterium
GCCCCATGCGCTGCCCACTCGTCGTAGTCGTACGGCTGTCCGCGGAGCGCGATGCACGTGTTCACGGCCGACGAGCCGCCGACGACGCGGCCTCGCGGGAACGCCATGTCGAACGCGCTGAACAGCCGGTGCTCGGTCGCGCGGTACGACAGCCCCCAGTCGTGGCTCGTCATCGCGTTCTGCTTGCCGTTCGCGAGATCGCTCGGCAAGGTCTCGATCCGCTCGGCGGCGTCGGGATAGTCGGGCCCGGCCTCGAGCAGGACGACGTCGTGACGAGGATCCTCCGAGAGCCGCGCCGCGACGATCGCTCCCGCCGATCCCGCGCCGACGACGATCGTACGCATCGCTCTGCCTGCCCTCGGCTCGCTCTACTTGTTCTGGATCTTCAGGCCACGGGCCCTCAGCGGCTCGAGGACGTCGAGGTTCGTGAGCGCGGTGCCCTGGACGTTCAGCGACTTCAGCTTCTTCAGATCCTTGAGCGGGCTGACGTCCTGCACGAGCGTGTTCTTGATCGAGAGCTGCTCGAGCTTCGTCAGCTTCGCCAGCGGGGTGATGTCGCTGACCTGCGTGTCGTCGAGCGCGAGCTCCGTCAGGTTCACGAGGTTCGCGAGGGCGGAGATGTCGCGCACGTGGGTGCGCCCGAGGTCGAGCTGATCGAGCATCACGAGCTTCTCGAGCGGCTTCAGGTCCTCGACCTCGCTGATCGACGCGCGGAGCGCCTCGAGCTTCGTCAGGTTCGCGATCGGCGACAGGTCCCGGTACGAGCCTTTCGGCAAGTAGAGGAAGCGGAGCCCGACGAGCTTCGGGAAGAGGCACGGATCGAGCTCGTCGAGCGACGCCTTCTTCGTCACGTTGAGCGACGTGACGTTTGCGAGGTCCTTCGTCGTCAGCGGCCCGGGGCTCGTCTCCTTCGGTTTCTTGAGCTTGAGACGGATCTCGGCCTCGAGATCGGGGTCGTCGATCGTCACCTCGGGTCCGTTCCCGCACTCCTTCGCGGGCTTCGCCGGAGCAGCGGCGGAAGGCGCCGCTGGGGCGATCGGCATCGCACTCGACGCGGCCTTCGCCTCCGCGCTCGGAGCAGTCTTGGCGACGAGCTCTGCCTTCTTCTTGTCCTGGTCCTCGCAGGCAAGGAGACAGACGGGGAGGAGGCCGATGAGAAGCGCACGTCCGGCAGTTCGTCTCATGGGCGCCGAGGATAATCGCGCTCCGGCGCCGATGCCTATCCCCAGCGCAAGCGATCGATCACCGCGGCCCTTCCGGGCTCCAGACCCGGTTCCGCCCGGGGAGGTTCTCGGAGCTCTGGCGCGTGGCGATGGCGGTGATCGTCCCGATGAACGCAAGGAGCGTCAGGAAGAGGAGCAGCTTGTAGCGGCCGCGGTCGACGACCGGATAGCTGCTCGCCTCCGCTTCGCCCGGATAACCAGCCCAGTGCTCGTCTTCACGGGCGGGGACGTCTCCCTCGTCACGAGCCCGAGGTGCGCCTTGTTCTTGGGTCGGCTCCGTCATGTTCGGCCTCGCGACCAATCAGTGCATCGCGCGTGCCTTTTTCCGGTCGGCATCCAAGAAGCCTCGAGCGCGGGCCTTTCCCTGCACGCGTTGTGCATCTATATGAGGGCGTCATGGCGCGTCCACAACGCACCTGCCGGTGCGGCCATACGAAGACCCACGAGCTCGTGGCAGAAGAGCCGGAGTACACGCTCTGGGGCTGGATCCTGCTCAGCATGTTCGGGATCACGCCCAAGCCCGACCACGTCGTCTATCGTTGCCAGATCTGCCGCCAGTCTCTCGGGTCGACGCGTGACCCGAGGGTCCTCGCTCGCCGGACCCGGCAGAAGCCTGGGCAGGCGACGCCCGTGACACCGAGCCCCGCTCCGGCGGAAGGCTCCCATCCCAAAGAGAACACTCGCACGTGAGTCACGACCCGGTGGAGGCGCGGCGCGTTCAGGAAGTGAACCGCCGCAAGACGTTCGCGATCATCTCTCACCCCGACGCGGGCAAGACGACGCTCACGGAGAAGCTCCTTCTCTACGGAGGCGTCATCCAGCTCGCCGGCGCCGTGAAGGCGAAGCGCGGCCGTGCAGCTGCGGTCAGCGACTGGATGGAGATGGAGCGCGAACGCGGCATCTCCATCACGACCAGCGTCCTGCAGTTCCCTTATCGGGGGCTGCAGATGAACCTGCTCGACACGCCCGGCCACGCCGACTTCAGCGAGGACACGTATCGAACGCTCCACGCCGTCGACGGCGCGGTCATGCTGCTCGACTGCGCGAAAGGCGTCGAGGCGCAGACGAAGAAGCTGTTTCGCGTCTGCAAGCAGCGGAGCATCCCGATCTTCACGTTCGTGAACAAGATGGACCGCCCCGGCCGCGACGCCTTCGAGCTGATCGGCGAGGTCGAGAACGTGCTCGGCATCGGCGTCTATCCGATCACGTGGCCGATCTTCCGCGGCGGCACGTTCCGCGGCGTCTATCACCGCGTCGAGCACCGCGTTTACCTGTTCGATGCATCGGCCGCTTCGTCGAGCGCGACGCACGGAGCCGAGAAGGCGCCCGTGAAGGTGACCGGTCTCGACGATCCGATGCTCGAGAAGGAGCTCGAAGCCGAAGGCTACAAGCAGCTCCGCGACGAAGCCGAGCTCCTCGAGGCCGCCGGCGACGCCTTCGACAAGAAGCGCTTCGAGCACGGCGAGGTCTCGCCGATGTTCTTCGGAAGCGCCATCAACAACTTCGGTCTCGAAGCGTTCCTCGAGACGTTCTGCAACCTGATGCCCGCTCCGCCTCCGCGCGCGACGAGCGACGGCGAGCTCGAAGCGACGGACCCGCATTTTTCCGGGTTCGTCTTCAAGATCCAGTCGAACATGGACCGCGCGCATCGCGACCGCGTCGCGTTCGTGCGCGTCTGCTCCGGGCGCTTCGAGCGCGGCATGAAGGTCCGCCACGTGCGGACGAAGCGCGAGATCCGCCTCGCGAACCCGACCCAGTTCGTCGCGCAGGAGCGGAGCGTCGTCGACGAGGCCTTCGCGGGCGACGTGCTCGGCGTCTACGACCCGGGCGTCTTCGAGATCGGCGACACACTGACGGACGGTCCCGAGTTCACCTTCGAAGAGATCCCGAGCTTCGCGCCGGAGCACTTCGCGCGGCTCGTGATGGCCGATCCCTTGCGGAGGAAGCAGCTCCAGAAGGGCATCGAGCAGCTCGCGCAGGAGGGCACGATCCAGCTCTATCGGCCACCGGACGCGCGCGCGGGCGACATCGTCCTCGGCGCTGTCGGTCAGCTCCAGCTCGAGGTCGTGAAGCATCGCCTCAAGGCCGAATACGACGTCGATGTCCGGTACGAGGGCATCAACGTGATGCACGCTCGCTGGATCTCGCGCAAGGACGGCGCTGACGTCGATCTCCAGGCGCTCACGCGTGCGCGGCCGGGTCTCGTCGTCGTCGACGTGCGTGGTCGGCCCGTCATCCTCTTCTCGGGTGACTGGCAGCTCAACGCCGCGATCCAGGACCTGCCCGAGTTCAACTTTGCCGAGACGGCGCGCGGCGTCGTCATGCGCAAGGACTGAGCTCGCGCTCACACTACCGGCGGCCGGTCGGGAACGACGCTCCGTCGATCGGAGCGCCGTCCGGCGCGAACGTGCAGAGGAAGAACGCCTCCGAGCTCCACGTCTGGAGAGGGCCGCGTCCACAGTCGACCGCGCCGTCCGTCATGGCGAGGAGCTTCACGCGCCCGTCCTCGAACGACACCTTGGCCCCGCTCTCGTCGCCCTTGCCGCCCACGGCACGCGCCCAGACGACGTCACCCTCGGCGCCGATCCGTGCGAGGAAGACGTCGTCGCCTCCATGGCTCGAGACCACGGCCTCACCCATCCGGAGCGCGCCGGAGAAGATCCCGGCGACGTACCTCGTCCCGTGCGGGCCGGTGGCGCTCGACGTGACGCGCGAGTCGACGCTCGCCACGGCCCGTCGGAGGTGATCCTCTCGGTTCGTGTCGAGCTGCAAGCGCACGGACGGGTCGTTTACGGCCCGAGTTGCATCGAGCCAGCGGACCTCGTCCGGCAGCTCGAGCGACTCGATGCCGTTGTCCGGAGCCACTGGGCCACAATGGGCTCCGCCCGCGACGACGGCGAGGACCGCGAAGCCGATGATGACGGTTCGAGCTCGTTCCATGACCGCTCGCTTGTCCTTCGCGGCCCGACCGTGCAACGTGCGGGCCCGATGCGACGCTCGAGCAGAGCCTCTAGCCATCGGCAGCAGCGCTGACTAACCTCCACGGCCGTTTGACGATCGAGCCTCCGAACATGACCGACTCCGCCCGTCACGCCGAGATCGGGCTCTGCGTTCTGCTCGCCGCCGCGGACGGCGACATCTCCGAGAGCGAGATCGGCGCGCTGAGCTCTCGGCTCGGCAGGCTCCTCGGGGACGGATATCCCGCGATCGCGCTGGGCGTCATCGTCGAGGCCGAGATCTCGAAGATGGGCGAGCTCGGCCCGGATCGATACGTGCGCACGCTCGTGGACCGACTGCCGCAGGCCCGACGCTTGGCTGCCCTTCGAGGCGCGCTCGTCGTCGCGTTCGCCGATGGGCTCGCGCCCGAAGAAGAGCGCATGTTCCGCGACGTGGCGATCGAGCTCGGGATCGAAGGCGGAGTCATCGAGAGGATGCTCGACGAGGTCGGTCGAGGGATTCCCGGGCCGCCGTCGTCCTGAAGCGAACGGCTCCGCGCTCGATCAGTCGTCTTCGTTGCGGTCGCGTTTCGCGCGCCCGCGCAGCAGCTCGTCGAGCTTTGCGTCGACCTCGGGCGGCAGCTCCGGCGGCGCATCGTCGTGCGATTCGACGAGGCGGAGGTACGCGACGCTGCTCGCCCGCTTCTTCGCGCGATCACGCTGGACCGCTTCACGGCGACGAGCCTCTTGGCTCGCCTCCATCGTCCGGCGGACCTTCGCGAACCGGGAGAAGATCGAACGTCGGAAGAGCCAGCCGAGCATCGCGCCCTCGGCGGCGAGCTCCGGCAGGTACCGCTCCCATCCCGAATAGATGGCCAAGACGACCGTGATCGCGACGGTGAGCCACGCGAGGACGTAGCCCCGGATCGGGATGACGAACCAGATCCGCATCACGCGATCGGGAAACCAGAGCCCCCATGCGACCATGAGCGCGACCGACGACGCCCAACCGCCGAGGTACGTGCTCGCGAGGACAGCCGAATCGATACGCGCGACGAGGCACGTCACGATCGCCGGCACGAGCACGATGCCCGCGTAGACCCGGAGAAAGCGGCGCGAGCCCCACTCGCGGGCGAGCTCGCCGCCGAACCAGTAGAGGAAGAGGCACCCGAAGACGAGCGCGAGTGCTCCCGGCTCGATGAAGGCCCACGTGACGAGCCGCCAGACCTGCCCGCGCCAGACCGCTTCCGGCACGAGCGCAGTCGCCTGGAAGAGCGAGCCCACGTGACGATCGCCGAACGCGACCAGCAGCGACATCGCGACCGTCACGGCGAGCACGAGACCGACGCCCCACGGGATGCGCCCGCCGAACGAAAGATGAGCCGGGATCCGTCGCGGATTCATCGCATCCACGCGATACGTCTTACGCCGCCGCGGCGCAATCCTCCCCGTCCCCTCCACCTCGACGACGCACGTGGCTCGTGATGGGATTCCGCCATGACTGCTCCGCTCGTCTCGGGATCCGCGCTCGTCTCGGGATCCGCGCTCGTCACGGTCGACGACTACGAGGCCGCGGCCCGCGAGCGTCTCACGCCGATGGCGTACGACTACTACCGTTCCGGCGCCGACGAGGAGCACACGCTGCGCCGGAACCGGGACGCGTTCGCGCGCTACGAGATCTGGTACCGCACCCTCGTCGACGTCGACGCGCCTCGCCTTGCCACAACCGTGCTCGGCGACGAAGTGGCGTTCCCGATCCTCGTCGCCCCGACCGCGTACCACCGTCTCGCGTGCGACGAAGGAGAGCGCGCCACCGTTCGCGCCACCGAGAGCGTCGGCTCACTCTATTGCGCCTCGACCCTCGCCACGACCTCGCTCGAGGACGTCGCCGCTGCCGCGCCGAGCTCCCGCCGCTGGTTCCAGCTCTACGTCCACAGGGATCGCGACTTCACCCGGCGCCTCGTCGAGCGTGCGAAGACGGCGGGGTATCGCACGATCGTCGTGACCGTCGACACGCCCGTGCTCGGTCGTCGCTGCGCCGACGTCCGTAACGCCTTCTGTCTGCCGGACGGCATGGCAATGGAGAACCTGCTCGACACGCTTCCCCCCGACATCCGCCAGGGCCAGGGCTCGGAGCTCGCGCGCTTCGTGGCATCGCGACACGATGCTTCGTTCGCGTGGAAGGACCTCGAGACGATCGTGCAGCACGCAGCGCCTCTGCCGGTCGTGGTGAAGGGCATCGCTCGCCCCGACGACGCGCTCCGCGCACTGGACCACGGAGCCCGCGCGATCTGGGTCTCCAACCACGGCGGTCGTCAGCTCGACTTCGGTCCCGCGACGCTCGATGCGCTTCCGGAGGTCGTGCGCGCCGTCGGCGGCCGGAGCGAGGTGTACGTCGACGGCGGGATCCGGAGCGGCACGCACGCGCTCATCGCCCTCGGTCTCGGCGCGCGTGCGGTGTTCGTCGGGCGACCCGTGCTCTGGGGCCTCGCCGTCGCCGGCGCCGACGGCGTCGCGAACGTGCTCGCGCTCCTGCGCGACGAGCTCACGCGTGCGATGCAGCTCGCGGGGTGCATCGATCTCGCGGCAGCACGCGACGATCTCATCCGTCGCCGCTGAGAGGAGAAAATGCGCGATGGAGGCGATCGTTCCAGCATCGGAACGATGCGTTGTCTGACGTTCGTGAAACAACGCGCCCAGTTCATGGCATCTGTTTGCCCATAAAGGAGACAGGAACCATGGCGATGGAGACGGAGCGGCAGGTAGCATCAGCCGCGGGCACGAAGTGGACGATCGATCCGACGCACACGAGCGTGACGTTCGGCGTACGCCACATGATGGTGTCGACGGTACGCGGCGAGTTCCAGAAGGTCGCGGGCAGCGTGACATGGGATCCCAGTCGTCCGGAGGCGACCCAGATCGAGGCGACGCTCGACGTCGCGTCGATCAACACGCGCGAGGCCCAGCGCGACGCGCACCTGCGCAGCGCCGACTTCTTCGATGCCGAAAAGCACCCGACGATCGAGTTCCGCTCGCGCGGAGTGAAGAAGAAGGGTGACGGCGAGCTCGAGGTCGTCGGCGATCTCACCATCCGCGGGACGACGCGCGAGGTCACGCTCGACGTCGAGGGGCCGACCCCCGAGTTCAAGAACCCGTGGGGACAGACGGTCATCGGCGCGTCGGCGACGACGAAGATCAAGCGCTCCGATTTCGGCATGACGTGGAACACCGCGCTCGAGGCGGGCGGCTTCCTCGTCGGCGACGAAATCAAGATCCAGCTCGATCTGCAGCTCCGGAGGGAGCAATGAGCGCGCTCGTGCGGGTCGGCCGTCTCTCGGCTGCGGCATTCGTGATGCTCGCCCTCGCGGCCTGCGACGATCCGTCGAAGGGCAAGACGAAGGCGGTCACGACGGAGGCGACGCCGAACGCGCTCGAAGCGAAGAACGCGCCTGCGAACGCGTCGAAGTACGACTTCGACCAGACGACGTCGAAGGTCGAGTGGACCGGCTCCAAGGTGACGGGCAAGCACGACGGCGGCTTCAAGACGTTCAGCGGAAGCGTCGCCCTCGTCGATCAGGATCCGGAGAAGAGCTCCGTCTCCGTCGACATCGAGACGGACTCGCTCTACACGGACAGCGACAAGCTCGTCGGCCATTTGAAGTCCCCCGACTTCTTCGACGTCGCGAAGTTCCCGAAGGCGAGCTTCGTCTCGACCGCCGTGAAGAAGGGCGGTGACAAGGGCGCTTCGCACACCGTGACGGGCAACTTGACGCTCCACGGCGTGACGAAGGGCGTCACCTTCCCTGCCACGATCAAGACGACGGCCGGCGGCGTCGACGTCGACGCCGAGTTCGCGATCAACCGCAAGGACTTCGGTCTCGTGTACGCGGGCAAGCCGGACGACCTCATCCGCGACGACGTCGTCATCAAGCTGTCGATCCGTTCGCAGAAGAAGAGCTGACTTGCTGCTGGCGGTCGGTGCGGGCATCCTGCGGTCGCATGGACGACCTGCGGAGGTTCGCGCCGGCCACCGCGCGCAATCGTGAGCCGATTCTCGACGTGCTCCGGCGCTTCGTCGCGCCCGGCGCGAACGTCCTCGAGATCGCCAGTGGCACGGGGGAGCACGCCGTCTTCCTCGCGCCGCGCCTCGAGGTCGCGAGCTGGCAGCCGACCGATCGCGACGCCGACTCGCGCCGGAGCATCGACGCGTGGCGCATGCACGCGGCCCCAGGTGCTCCTGC
>JAEXCN010000042.1 GCA_023402175.1 Pseudomonadota bacterium
AGTGCTATCGGAGGCACGAGCGCGATGCCGAGAGATCGCGTCGGCAGCATCCGTGACGGCGGTCGTGCGCAGGTCGGCAAGCTGCGGGGCGGGGCAGCAGCGATGTGGCGGTGCGTCCGTCGGCCCCGTCGGGAAGGACTACGCCGGTGGTGATACGCTTGTCCGCGATGGCTTCGCCTTTCGAGCTCGTGCCCGTGCCGCGGGCGGCGGTTCGGTTCCCTCTAGAGGTGCCGATACCCGAGGGCTTCGTCGCGGAAGAGCCCGGGACATGGCCGGCCGTCGAGGGACAGCTCGAGCTCGTCGGCGGGAAGCTGCTCTACATGCCGCCGTGCGCTGATCGGCAGCAGGACACGACCGCCGACGTCATCACGACCCTCGGCCTCTGGCGGAGGACGCATCGCGACTTCGTCGTCGGCGGAAACGAAGCCGCGATGCTGCTCGGAGGCGACGCGCGTGGTGCCGACGCTGCCGTGTGGCGCAAGGCCGACGTCGGCCCGCACGAAGGCAAGTATCGGCGCGCTCCGCCGGTGCTCGCCGTAGAAGTCGCGGGCGAGCTCGAGGACGAGACGTCTCTGCGCGCGAAGGCGGGCTGGTACCTCTCGCATGGGGTCGAGGTCGTCTGGCTTCTGTTCCCAGAGACTCGGTGCGCTGTCGTCCTGACGACGGACGGTGAGCAATGCGTGGGTCGAGGACGCATGCCGCTGCATCCCTCACTGCCTGATCTCGAGCCTCCGCTCGATGACCTGTTCGCTCAAGTCGACGGTCGCTAGCGCGCGGAGCTCATCGCGATGAACGCTCGGCGCTCGGCACGGGCGCGATGGCGCTGCTCTCGGTCGAATGCACTTCGGCGGCTGCGTGCGGCGTCGATCGGCTGCAGCCGACCGCGGACACGACGAGCGTGACGAGCGGAAGGACCATCATTCCCATCGTCAGCACGACGGCGGCGCGCGTCGGGCGATCGGAGGTCTGCGTCGTGGCGGGGAAGGGGCCTTCGTTCGGGGACATCGAGCTCGTCGACGAGTGCACGCATCGGGCCATGCTCGATCGCGGGCAGCGCCCCGCAGATTTCCTGCAATCGGCCGCAGATCTCCGCGCAAGCGACGCGCTTCGTGCAGCTTTTGCGCGGCGAGCTCTGCCGCGCGACGCGGGCGCAGCGGGGTACTCCCCGCAGACGAGCCGACGCGTCTCTTCGGGTGCTCGTTCGAGCCTCGCCGGCGACGTCACGCCGCCGGCGAGAGCTCTCGAGAGCGGATCAGGACTCGGAGACGGTGACCTTGTTCATCCGCACCGGCGTGACCGGGCGATCGTTCGGGTCCGTCTTGGTCTTCTCGATCTTGTGCACGACATCCATGCCCTCGATCACCTTGCCGAAGACCGGGTGCTTCGACGGGCCAGGCGTGAACCAATCGAGGTACGCGTTGTGGACCGTGTTGACGAAGAACTGGCACGAGCCGCTGTTCGGCTGACCGGTGTTCGCCATGGAGAGCGTGCCGGGCTCGTTCGAGAGCTTCGCGTCCGCCGGGTGCTCGTCCTTGATCGGACCGTTGGGGCCGTCGCCCGTGCCCGCGCGGCGGCTGCTCGGGTCCTTGCTGTGCGGACAGCCGAACTGGAGCATGAAGCCGTCGATGACGCGGTGGAAGTGGAGGCCGTCGTAGAAGCCGCTCTTGGCGAGCTTCACGAAGTTGCCTGCAGTGATGGGCATCTTGTCGACGAACAGCTCGACCTTGATGTTACCGAGCGATGTCTCGAGGAGCGCAGTGGGGTTCGGCATGGCGCGAAGCTACCGAAGCGCCGAGGTGATGGGAAGGGCCCGTCCGATGGATTCCGCGCCGCACCACAAGCCCGGCCTCGCACACCATTCGTATGGCCGAGCGGCCTCACCGCCACGTCACGGCCCGGGCGCGTAGTCGATCGTCATGTAACGATCGAGCTCGAAGCTCCCGGCCGGGAGCGTCTTCGTCTCGCCGTTCGGCCAGCGCACCTCGATGCCGACCTGCGACTTGCTCTCGACGCAGCCGTCCGCGCCGAACCCAATCACGAGCGCGCGCGCATCCGCCGAGCCGTAGGTCCCCCGGCTCGACTTGATCTCCCGCACGATACGGCGCTCGCCGACGACGACGGTCACGCGCGCACCGATCGCGTCGCGGTTCACGTGGACGCCGTCGCCGCGCAGGCGCACGCCGACCCAGCCGTTCGACTGACCAATCTTGTTCTCGAAGAGGAAGTTCGCGCGTCCACCGTCGCCGTTGTCGCGTCCGCCGACGAGCAGATCGAGATCGCCGTCGTGATCGATGTCGGACCAAGCGAGGTTCTGGCCAGCTTTCAGACGATCTGTCTGGCCCGTGGGATCGTTGATCCCGCTCGCGAGCCCGATGCTCTCGAAGGTGCCGTCGTCCTTCTGGTGGAAGAGGCCGAACCATGACTTCTGATCGGCCGCCAAGTAGTTCTCCTCGTACTTCTTGTCGCGTGTCACGGAGAGATCGACGCGGCCGTCGTTGTCGAAGTCGACCGCGGCAGCGTCGATGTCGCCTTCGTTGAACGGGATTCCGCGCTCGCTCGTCGCGTCGACGAACGTGAAGCCGTCGTCCGGCCCCTTGTTCAGGAGGAGCATCGACGGATCGCTCCATTTGCGCGACTCGTCCGAATCCACGGGATGCGAGATGGCCGCCAGCCAGATGTCGAGCCGGCCATCGCCGTCGATGTCCGCGCAGTCGATGCCGAAGCCGTTCGACCCGACCCAAGTCGAGGTCGCGCCTGGCTGCGAGGCGCGTCCGCGATCCGTGCTCTTCAGCCAGCGATTGCCCGTCGCGAGCGCGTTGAAGCCGCGCGCCTGCGCGACGTTCGTGAAGACTCCGGTGCCGTCGTTCTCCCAGAGGGCGCGCCAGCCGAGACCGGAGCTCACGCCGTAGTGGGAGACGAAGATGTCGAGATCGCCATCGTCGTCGTAGTCGCATGCGACGAGTCCGTTCGTCGGCTGCGTCGGACGCTTCTTCAAATTGCTCGACCCGTCACGGAAGGTGCCGTCGCCGTTCCCGAGAAAGAGCTGATCGGCGATGGACGCGACCGAGCCTCCGTTGCCGACGTACAGATCGAGCCGGGCATCGCCGTCGAAGTCGGCGAAGACCGCGTTCGCTGCGAGGCTCGCCTTCTCGACGCCGCTAGCCTCCATCTTCGTGAAGTGTCCCTTGCCGTCGTTCAGGTACAGCGCGGACGTCTCGCCCGCGAGCTCGATGTCGAGGCCGGCGAAGCAGTCCTGATCGCCGTCGTTGTCGACGTCTCCGAAGACGAAGAATCCAGCCTGGACCTTCCTCAGGCCGGACTCGTCCGAGACCTCGCGGAACGTCTTGTCTCCGTTGTTGAGGAAGACGAGGTGCTCGAAGGGGATCCCGCCCTGAGGGTTGGGGAAGAGGCTGTGCGCGACGATGTCGTCGAAGCCGTCGCCATCGAGATCGACGAACGCGAGGCGGCTGTGGTCGTTGATCGGGATCGGCGAGGGCGAGTTCGGAACGAAGTTGTCTTTGCGGATCCCGCTCGCATCCGAGATGTCGGCGAAGAAGTCGGCCACTGGCCTTGCGAGCTCTTTCGGCGTGCACGCGACCGCAGTCGAGGGCGGCGGCGACGAGGGAGCCGGCGTCTCATCGGCGGCGCACGCGACCAGTGGAGCGAGCCCGAGACTTCCGAGTCGGAGGAACGAGAAGATGCGCCGCATCACGCTCCGCAATCGAGCATCATCCGGGGCCGCGTTCAATCACGACGGCGGCGGACGAGCGCGCGATGGCGGCTCTACTCGCTCGTCTCGAGGGCAGTCAGCGACGACCGATCTCGAACGGCAACGCCATCGTCTGCGCCTGCTGCTGAGGAAGGAACTCCCACTCCTTCACGTGAGCTTCGATGCAGCTGCGGAGCGGCGCGGTCTCGCCCGACGCAGCTGCGTATCGGATCTTGCCGTCGATGCCGATCTCGAGTGCGACCGTGAGGCGCGCGGGGCCCGTCTTGTCGTAACCCTGCCAGCACGACGAAGGGATGTCCTGAGCGTGGAGACGAACGACGTTGTCCGTCACGGCGTTCGGCGAGCTGGCAGCTGTGGCTGCATCACCTCGCCCGATGCTGAGCGCGAGGATGAGAAGGAGCCCGAGGAAGATCCCGGCAACGAGATAGCCGCTCATCCCGACCCACGACTGCGGGATCCCGATGCGGCTCGCGAGGCTCGCCAGAGCCGACGGCGGCACCTGCATGCTGCCGGAGAGATCCACCGCGATCGGAGCGTCCGATGATCGATCGCGGCCGTATTCGCTGCTGAAGCTCATGGCGGAGGAGCTCGAGTGCAAGGGCTGCGCCGGCTTCCGCTGGATCGCTGCGGATCCTCATCTACTCGTGGTTTCCCGCGTAAGTGCCGGAAAACCGATCGCTGCACGCATCTGTGATCCGTGATCTAGAGGCTTCGTTGGGCCGAGGAGGATCCTGTTGTTCGAAAGGCAACCCCGCCTAACCACGAGAGACTTCCGACATCGGCGGACGCCATCCCGAATGAAAAAGGTCCCGACACGTCGAGAGTGCCGGCGCGCTGCGCCCGTGCACTCGGAAAACCGTGACCGCGGCGAACCATTCGCCGCGGCCCCTTGAAGTGATCGGGCGCCTGCAAGAAACCGATCACGCCAAGACCAAGAGTGCCAGCGCGTTGCGACCGGGCACTCGGAAGACCGTGACCGCGGCGAACCATTCGCCGCGGCCCCTTGAAGTGATCGGGCGCCTGCAAGAAACCGATCACGCCAAGCTCTCCGAAGCTCTCTCCGCGTTGGAGGGACGTCAGCGACGTCGCGGCTTCGTGAACAGCGTTCATTGCAGCCCGCGGGCCAGCGATTCCGTGTTCGAAAACACGGGCTATTTCGACCGTGGGCGTCCGGCGAGTGCACGTGTCTGCACTTCGAGTGAACGCCTCGTCTGCACTTCGGGATCGCCAGTGGCGCGGACGTCGATCCGCGAGCGCCCGACGCTACTGGTGAACGATGACGACGGTGCCCTTGTTCGGGTCGATCTGGATGCCGTGCCAGCCCTCGGGCACGGGCGGATCGCTGAAGCGGAACACGCGCATCGCGTCGATCGGCGCGAGGTTGATGCACCCGTGGCTTCGCGGGATGCCGAAGCGGTCGTGCCAGTACGCGGCGTGGAGCGCGTAGCCTTCGTGGAAGTACTGGACGTAGGGGACGTCGCGGAGCTCGAACGACGTGTCGTGCTTGTCGTCCGCATCGGCCGATTCGCCCGCGCGGGAGTCCGGCGCTGCTCCGCCCGACTGCGCCGAGCGTTCGCTCGAGTCCATCGTCGCCGTGACGTGCTTGCTCTTCAGCCGGAAGAAGCCGCGGATCGTCGACTTCGTCGTCTTCGGATCCTTGAGCCCGTCCTGACCTGCCGAGACGAGCGTCACGAAGACGGGCTTCTTTCCTTCCCACAGCGTGAGCGTCTCGTTCTCGATCGAGACATCGATCCACTTCTCTCCGCGCTCGGCAGCACCCGGCCAGCGATGCGGCGTGATCGCCATGCCGATGTCCTTCTCGCGCATCCAGTAGCCGGCCCTCGTCTCGAAGTACGGGACTTCTTCGACGACCTTGCGCACGCCCGTGAGCTGAAGGAACGCTCGCGACGGAAGGACAGCCGAGTCCCTTCGCATCCGGCCGCGATCATCCTGGCGATACACGTGCCGGCAGTCCTCGAGCGGCGCTCCTCGCTTGTGTGGATCGCATGGGCGCGCGAAGGCGACGGGCAGCTTCATGTCGCCCGTCAGCTCGACGCCGTGGAACGGTGATGCCGTCTCTGGCTTGACCTTGTCGATCGGCAGCAGGCGGAGATCGACGGTGACCGCGAAGCGGCGGTTGTCGAGGTTCGGTCCCGCGTCGAACGCACCAACGAAGGCGACGCCGGTGTGCCGCTTGATCCGGTTCGCGAAGAACGACGCGGGCTGGATGTCGAACCCGGTGACGTTGGGGATCGAGCGATTGCCGTTCTCGATCCAGAACGGTGGCTCGTCGTTGTTCGACTTGCCGCCGAGCAAGATGCCGTCGGGCGTCTCATCCGACGGCGGGACCTGCGCCGCGTCGGGCATCAGCTCGCGTGCGAAGTCGTTCGCGCCCTTGTCGACCTTCTGTTCGTCTTGATGGTTCTCGAACCAGCGGAAGTGGTTCGCGAGCTTGTACTCCTGCTTCTGCTGCTCTGCACGTGACGGGACGCGCAGATAGAGAGGAGACACGGAGCGCATGAAGCCGTACGAATACGGCAGCGGCTTGCTGGTATCGGGGCGGACGCTCGCGGCCCGGACGAGCGGCGTGTCGATGTCGAGCGTCGCGTGCTTACCCACGCAGACGAACCCCTGCGGAGCGACCGCGTACCAGCCGCCGGGACAGCCCTCCATCCCGTACGAGCTGTCCGATCGCGGCACGATCGCGCCGAGCCGGAGATAACCGATCTTCTTCGTCGTACTCGGCGTCGCGTAGACGGCGGTATGCATGCCGACGGCGGCGAGCTTCGCCTTCTTCGAGATCGTCACGGCCGGAGGCGCTTCTCCGGGGAGGGCCGCCGACGAGACCATGGCGATCGCGGGCGCGTTGCCGTCCTTCTTGCAGCCGACCCCCGCGATCGCGGCGAGGACGACCAGGACGGCAAGGCCTGGAGCGGGTCGCCGATGACCTCTGTACCGCATGCCCTGGACCGTGCATGACCGCAGGAAAAGGGCCAACTTCCGGGCGCCCGCTCTCCATCGCGCCCGCCCTTCGAAGCGCGGCCATTGCTGCACCGCGGCGCAGGCATCGGCGACGGCGAACCGGCCCGTCTTCGCTGCGCGCGGCCAGGGACGGCCACCCGGCGCTCGTCACCTGCCGAGCGCGATGCTACACCCGCGGCCCGCATGGCCGCCGCCTCCTCCTCCTCCGAGCCCGAGCCGAAGACCACGCCTGCTGCACCGCCCCCGCCGGAAGGAGCGGAGCCGAAGCTCGGGTTCTTCGAGACGATCAAGACGTTCCCGCGCTCCTTCTGGATGGGGTGCGGGATCGAGATGTGGGAACGCCTCGCGTACTACGGCGTGCGTCAGGTCGTCGGTCTCTACATCGCGCAGGCGGACGATCCGAACGGTCTTCATCTCACGCAGGCGCAGAAGGGGACGATCTTCGCGTGGTGGGCGCTCGTGCAGTCGCTCGTGCCCATGGTGAGCGGCGGGCTCACCGATCGCTACGGCTACAAGAAGACGATCATCGCGTCGGTCATCCTCACGATGACGGGCTATTCGCTGATGGGGACGCAGCACAGCTTCGCCGGGTTCATGGCGGGCTGCCTCGTCCTCGCGTTCGGCACCGCGATCTTCAAGCCCGGTATCCAGGGCACGCTCGCGCAGTCGATGTCGAAGAAGAACTCGAGCGTCGGCTGGGGGCTCTTCTACTGGCTCGTGAACGTCGGCGCGTTCATCGGACCGTTCTACGCCGCGTTCATGCGCGGCAAGGGCTGGCCGTTCGTCTTCTTCGGCTCGGCGCTCGTCATCTCGTTCAACCTGCCGATGCTCCTCACGTACAAGGAGGTCGACTCGGGGGCGGACAAGACGAAGCCGATCGGGCGTGTCGTCAAGGACACCGTTCTCAACTTCGTGCTCAACCCGAAGCTGATCACCGTCGTCATCCTGTTCAGCGGCTTCTGGATGATGCTGTACCAGCTCTGGGATCTGATGCCGAACTTCTACACGGACTGGGTCGACACGGTCGGGTTCGTGCAGAACAACTCCTGGCTGCCGGGGGACTGGGTCTTCACCAGAGATCTGCGCGGACCGCAGTTGAAGCAGGAGATCGCGCTGAACCTCAACGCGTGTCTCATCATGCTCTGCGTGATTCCGGTCTCGTTCCTCGTCGCGCGCCTCCGCGTCATGACGTCGATCACGATCGGCGTCCTCATCGCGACGATCGGCACCGTCATCTACGGGACGTCGCCCAGCCTCTACATCTGCGCGCTCGGCATCGTCTTCTTCTCGGTCGGCGAGATGCTCACCGGGCCGAAGAAGACGGAGTACTTCGCGCTCATCGCGCCCACGGGAAAGAAGGCGCTCTATCTCGGCTACGTGAACATCCCGGTCGCGATCGGTCAGAGCGTCGGCGCGAAGATCGCCGCCTGGCAGTACGGGACCTACGGCGAGAAGGCGATGCTCTCGCTCCGCTACCTCGTCGAGAAGACGTCGTTCGCGCAGGGCCGCGCGTGGAACGGCGATGTCAGCACGCTCGAAGCCGTCGCCGGCGTCGAGCGCAAGGTCGCGTTCGCGACGCTCGTGAAGGAGCTCGGTCAGGATCCGAACGCCGTGAACCAGCTGCTCTGGACGACGTACCGGCCGTATCAGGTCTGGTACCCGTTCGCGATCATCGGCCTCTGCTCGCTCGTCGGCATCCTCACGTTCTCGCAGGTGAGCAAGCGCTGGAAGGACATGGACGTCTGAGCGTCGTCCCGTCCTCGCCGAAGCGCGTTCCCCCTCGCGCGAAGCCGGCCATGTGACAAAGTGGGGAGCGTGACGAGGGCGCGTCTCGGCCGATCGATCGTCGCGCCCATCGTGGTCGCGATCCTGGCGTCCACGCGCGGCGCGCAGGCCGACGTCGATCCGACGGCGAGCTTCGACTGGGAAGCGCCGGAGGGCTGCCCGTCCGAGCGTTCCGTGAGAGACTCCATTCGCACGCTGGTTCGAAGCAGCGCCATGCCCGTACGCGCTCGCGCGGTTGCAACGGGCGGACCACCGTGGACGGCACGAATCCGGATCGAGCAAGGAGACGAGCGCGGCGATCGCACGCTCGAAGCTTCGAGCTGCGAGGCGCTCGCGCAGGCGGTTGCGCTCGTCGTCGCGCTCGCGATCGATCGCGCCGAGGCGGCACCGGTGGACGGCACTCCACCGGCGGCGCCTGCGCCGAAGTCGCCGCCGGACGACTCGCGGACGCCGGTGCCACCGCTCTCCACGACGTCACCGATGACTTCAGCAGACGTCGACCGGCGGACGCTAGAGCCCGAGCAGCGCTTTGCGACGCATGCCGGCCTCGCCGCGCGGAGCGGGCTTCTGCCTTCGGTCGTTCCCGGGCTCGAAGCGGGGATGGCGTTGACCGAAGGTGGTCTCGAGCTCTCGGCGCGAGCTGGCGTGTTTGCGCGCTCCTCGTCGGATGCGCAGCCCACTGACGCAGGTGCGAGCAGGAACGCGACCGGCTCGTTTCTCCTCGCGACGCTCGAAGCTCGTGCGGCGTGGGTCCTCCGCGCGACCTCCGTCGTCCGTGTCGCTCCATTCGGAGGCGTCGGGCTGGCCTGGCTTCGCGGCGAGGGCCGCGGAGCCGATGTCGATCAGGCGGCTTCGGACTGGCTGCCGATGCCCCTTGCCGGCGTCGAAGCCCGAGCGCGCATCGGTCACGGAATCGAGCCGTACCTCGGGATCGACGCTGGGTTGCCCCTCGGACGGTCGAGCTTCCGTTTCCGGGGAGCCTCCGAGCCCGCGTTCGAGCCGGCGGTCGTGACGGCTCGAGCGAGCGCGGGCGTTCGGTTGTTTCTCTTTTGAGGCGCTTTTTCGTGACGAGCGACAGCGACCCCGGACACTACCTCAGTGGGATGGTCGACCACCTGACGCGGCATCCGAGCGGTTCGCTGCTTCATCGCAGCGCATTGCCGGAAGTGGCGATCTCGCCCGTGGAGGCGAGCCCGCCTGCGGACCGCGAAGGTCCGTCGCGCCCCCGCGACGGCGAGGACTTCCTCGCTGTGTACGACGCGTACGTCGACTTCGTCTGGAGGACCGCTCGCCGTCTCGGGGTCGACCTTGGCTCGCTCGACGACGTCGTCCAAGAGACATTCGTCGTCATCCACCGCCGCCTCGGCGAGGAGCAGATCCGCTCGCTACGCGGATGGATCTACGGCATCGCGGTCGCCGTCGTCCGCAATCATCGACGCACTCTCCAGCGCAAGAGCCCACATCTCGGAAGAGGCGCCGACACGTCGATGAGCATCGACGATCTCGCAGACGGCTCGAAGGGGCCCTTCGACATGGCGCGGGAGGCGGAGGCGAATCGTGTTCTTCACGAGCTGCTCGGAAAACTCGATGACGACAAGCGCGAGGTCTTCGTGTTGATCGAGCTCGAGGAGCTGTCCGTTCGAGACGTCTCCGAGGCGCTCGGCGTGAACCCCAACACCGTCTCGTCGCGTCTCCGCCTCGCGCGGGCGGAGCTCGAAGAGGCAGCGCGTCGCTACCGCGCACGTGACGAGTGGAGACTGAAATGAGCTCTCTATCTCCCGAGACGCGCGCGCTGATCGATGCCGCCCGCGATGCCGATCGGCCGACGCCGGACCAGCGTGCTCAGCTCCGCGAGGCGCTGGTTGCACGACTCGGGATCGGCGCGGCGGCTGTCGCAGCTACGACCGTCGTGGCGAATGGATCGATCGCGACCGCGGTCGGAAGCGGGACGGCGAGTACGGTCGGCGCCGTGAGCGCCGGCGGTGGATCCGCCACCATGACCACGGCTTCTGCAGCGGGCGCCGTCGGCGCGACGAAGGCCGTCGCCGCGGCGACGGGGTTGTCGCTCGGTGTGAAGATCGCCGGTGCAGCGGTGCTCGCTTCTGCGGCGGCGTTCACAGCCGCCTCGATCTCGAGCCCGTCTCCGACCCTCGGTAGCGCGGATCACTCGGACGTAACGGTCGCCATGCCGTCTTCCGTAACAACAGGTCCGTCGCGCGCGCGCGACGTCGCGCCCTATGCGTCAGCGACGAGCGCTGTCCACGATCTTCCGCTCGCGGTACCTGGTCCGAGCGAGCCCGGCGCTCCAGTCAGTCCAGCGGAGCTGCCGAACGCAGCGCGCGCGGAACGCCGCTCGTCGCCGAGCGGGACTCCTCCGATGCAGGATGTGCCCCCGATGCCGGTCCCGTCTTCTCGCGCGGCTGCGGCGGAGCTCGTTCCGATCGAGCGCGACGATCCATCGGTCGTACCGCGTCCGACGGGCGACGGCGTCGCGCTGCCCTCTGCTCCCGAGAGCACGATCGGCGCGGAGACCGCGCTGTTGCGGAGGGCGCACACGCTCCTCGTCTCGGGTGATGCGAGAGGTGCGCTCGCGCTCCTCGACGAGCACGGGCGCACGTTCCCGAGCGGCGTCCTCGCAGAGGAGCGCGACGCCGAGCGCGTGGCGGCGCTCTGCGCTTCGGGACAGGTCGACAGAGCGCGCGCCGAGGCGACCAGATTCATCGCTGCACATCCCGGCTCGGCGGTAGCTTCTCGTGTGAGACGCACGTGCGAATCGCGCTGAGAATCCTGCCGGCGGTGATCTGCTTCGCGACGGTCGCGGGGATGTTCACGTCGGCGAGCGGGTGCGGACCACCGGAGCTCTTCCTCGGAGCCTTCGCGGACGCAGAGCCACCCGTGATCGACGATGCCGGTGTGCCTCAGGATTCCGGTGTCAATGCCGCGGACGTCGGGATCGAACGTACCGCGTGCGACCCGAGCTGGGGCGCCGACGCCTCGCCGATCACGGCGTTCCAGAGCGCCGAGTGTCGATCGTGCGCGCTGAGTGCGTGCTGCGCACAGGTAGCGGCCTGTTTCGTCGAGAGCGGCGGCTCGGCGAGCGCCTGTGCGGCATATGCGGAATGCATCGACGAGTGCCGGCGTGATGCCGGGATCAGGGACGCGAGCCCGTCGGACGATGCAAGCGCGGGCGGCGGACCTGTCGACTGCGAGGCCACATGCAGTTCCCTGCCGAGGCCCGACGCGTATTCGCAGTTGGCGAAGTGCCTGGCGGACGCGTGTGCATGCCCGCAGTTCTGACGCCGACGAATTCGTGATCGATCACGACCGAGCTGGTCACCACACAGAGCAGACGCGCAACGCAGCGTCTCTTGGAGGTGAACATGACGATCGATCAAAAGGTTCTCTTTCTCATGGTGGTAGCAGCGCTCGCCGGGTGCACTGGTCTGGTGGACGGCGACGATCCGCTGGATGCTCGCGAATCACGGCTCGAGCCGTCTCCGCCAATACCGACCGACGCATCGCCGCCGCCCGAACCGGTGGATGCATCGGCGGGTCCGTGGGAAGGGCCTCAGGATGCATCGCCGCCGCCCGAACCGGTGGATGCATCGGCGGGTCCGTGGGAAGAGCCCTGAACAATCCCTTCGCATTCGCCGATTGAAGGCGTGACGGCGCCTCGCGACTTGGTTCGGCCCGCCTGATCGCGGCCGCGCGCTCTCCGTGAAGGTCGGAGCAGAGCTCGACGGAGCCGACGCCTTCGTCACGTCGAGCATCGCCGACGAAGTCAGACGATCACGAATGAAAACCTTCTTCCTTTCGCGAGATGATCGCGGCGCGATAGGGCGGCTCGTCGTCAGGTCTCGTCAGGGACAGCAGTAGAACTTCTCGAGCTCGGTCTTGCCCGAGCCCTTCTCCTCGCATCCGGCGGGCGGCGCGACGTTGCCGCCCTTGCCGTCGGGCGGGCACTGGAAGCGATGCGGCTTGGTGGCAGTGCCGCTGCACATCGTGTCTTGATCTGGCTGCACGACGCAGTCGTCCTTCGGGCCCATGTTCGCCTTTGCCCGAGCGGTGCGGAGACAATGCGCGGCGACGGGGCGCGATGGCGTGCAAGCCACCGGCCCCGTCGACGCGCGCTTTCGATCAGGTGCGGTTCTGGCCGCGCTGATCGCGCTCGCCGAGACGCGCCATCCACTCGTTGACCTGCTTCTCGGCTTCGTCCTTCATCACGCCGTAGCGCTCCTGAAGCTTGCCGATCAGCTGATCCCTCTTGCCCGCCACGAGCCTCAGATCATCGTCGGTAAGCTTCGCCCACTTCGACTTGAGCTCGCCCTTCAGCTGATGCCACTGACCCTCGACGCGTTCCCAGTTCATCGTGTGTCCTCCGCGATCCGGCCTGTCACGTGAGCGACAGGTTCGAGGGCGCGCGGCAGTGCAGCTCGCGGGCCACTGCAAGTGGTCGGCGTCACGAGCGAGCTCGTTCGAAAGGTGGTCGATCTCGCCACCGTGCGGCGGCGAGTGGAGGCGGTTTTGCTGTTCGTCTACGCGCGCGTCAGCCGGTCGCCGCCTTGATCTTGGCGCCTCGCGGCTTGGCCACACGCGGCGTGCGCTTCGGGCGCGGCGCCGAAGGCGCAGGCGGCGGAGCACGCTTCGGCTCGGGCGCAGCGTCGCGCGCGGCCCAGAACTCCGTCATCTTCGGCCAGAGATTCTTCTGCGCGGCCTTCGACACCACTGCGCCGACGTGACCGCCGGGCAGCTTCAGGAGGACCTTGTCCTTCGATGACACGCGATCGAGCAGCACCGCCGCGCTCTGCCACGGCACGATGTTGTCGTGCTCGAAGACGACGCAGCTCACGGGACACTCGATGTTCTCGAGGCGCACGGGGATCGTCGAGAGCGAGAACTTCCCCTCCATGAGCGCGTTCCCGCGATAGAGCTGCTCGATGTACTCCTTGTAACACTCGCCCGGGAACGAGACGTTGTCGTTGCCCCATGTCTCGATGGCGAGGAACCCATCGAGGAACTCGTCGTTCGCCGCGCGATCGATCACGCCGACCGCCTTCGCCATCGTCAGCGTCGGACGGAGCAGGTGAAAGGCACCCTGCATGAGCTGCCAGGGAACGTTGCCGAAGCCGTCGACGATCGATCCGACGTTGAACTTCGGGCTGCGCGTCCAGATGGCGAGCGGTCCGTCGTCGGTGAAGGAGACGGGCGCTGCGAGGAGCAAGAGCGACGCGATGTGCTCCGGCCGCGCCGCGGCGTGAATCGTCGCGAGCGTTCCGCCGAGGCAGTACCCGAGGACGTGCGCCTTGTTGCGCGGCGACGTACGCGCGACGTGACGAATCGCGCGGCCGAGGTACTTGTCACAGACGTCGTCGAAGGAGACGAAGCGATCTTCGTCGCCGGGCGTGCCCCAGTCGATGCAGTAGACGTCGTGCCCTCTCGCCACGAGGTCCTCTGCCATGCTCTTGCCGGGCAAGAGGTCCATCACGTAGTGCCGGTTGATCAACGACGGCACGAGCAAGACGGGTGTCTGGTACTTGCGCTCCTGTCCTTCCGGTCGCTTGTACCGGAGAAGGCGCCACTTGTTCTCGCGGTGCACGACGTCGGCCGGCGTCGTGCCGACCGGCGGCTTCGGGCGCGTGAGCAGGGAGGCAAGGTTCTTCAGACGTTTCATGGCAGGACCGTCATCGTGGTGAGGGCTGCTTGTGCGGCGAGCGCGGCCTTCCGCGAGATATAGCGCTCGTACTCGAGCGCGTCTTGGGAAGAGCGCGCTCGAGCTCGAGTGCGTCTTGGGAACAGCGCTCATGCTCGAGCGCGTCTCCGGCAGAGCGCACGAAGGACGTGGTGCTCAGGCTTCCGCGGCCTTGGCGCCGGCCTTGCCGTTCGCCGCGGCACCGGGACGCGTGTCCTCGTACAGTCCCTCGAACACGTCGCGGAACCGGTCGTAGATCTTCTTGCGCCGGATCTTCAGCGACGGCGTGAGGAGCTCCGCCTCGACCGTCAGCGGCTCGGTCATGATCGCGAACTTCTTGATCGTCTCGTAGCTGGCGAGCTGCGTGTTCACCTGATCGATGCGCTTCTGCACGAGCGCGCGCTTCGCAGCGTCGCGGCCTTCCGGAGCGACGTCCTTCAGCGAGGCCGCGACGGCCTCCTCGTTCAGCCACACGCCTGCGACGAGGAACTTCTTCGAGTCTCCGTACACGACGACGTGAGCGATGAACGGATCGTCGCGGAAGCGGAGCTCGATGTTCGCCGGCGGAACGTTCTTCCCGCCGGCGGTGACGAGGATGTCCTTCTTGCGATCGATGATCTGGAGGAACCCGTCCTCGGTGAACCGTCCGACGTCGCCGGTCTTGAACCAACCGTCCTCGGTGAACGCTTCGCGCGTCGCGTCCGGATCCTTGTGGTAGCCGCTGAACACGTTCGGTCCGCGCGCGAGGATCTCGCCGTCTTCTGCGAGACGGAGCTCGACGGACGGGAACGCCTTGCCGACCGAGTCGAAGCGGAAGGCATCGGGCCGATTCATCGTGAGCGTCGGGGACGTCTCGGTGAGGCCGTAGCCCTCCACGAGGAGGACGCCGCACGAGTAGAAGAAGTCCTTCACCTCGCGCTTGAGGCCGGCGCCGCCGGAGAGACAGAAGCGCAGGCGGCCGCCCGTCGTCGCCTTGAAGTTTGCGATGCGTGCCTCGGGGGTCGGCTCGTGCATCGACTGGATGGCGAGCTTCTCCCAGTGCGAGGGGACGCTGAAGAAGACGCTCGGCTTCACCTCCGGGAGGCGGTTCAGGCACGTCGCCGGATCGGACAGGTACGATGTCCATCCGAGCGCGTTGCCGATGCAGAGCTCGCCGAAGCCGAAGATGTGGCTCATCGGCAGCCAGAGGATGTCGACCGCGCCTTCGTCGAGCAGCGGGGCGAGACACTTCAGCCAGTCGTGACCGTTGGCGGCGACGTTCTTGTGTGTGAGCGGTACGCCCTTCGGGTTGCCTGAGGTGCCGCTCGTGTAGAGCATGACTCCGAACTGGTCCATCGAGACGCCGTTCATCGTGCGCTCGAACGCCTTCGGGTCTTCGCGGTCCCTCGCGGCGCCGATCTCGCGCGCGGCAGAGATCGTGATGACCTTGCGCGCCACCTCTTCGAACGACGGGACGGCGACGCCCTTGCTGCGGAGTGACTCGTGAACGCGAGCGGCATCGAGAGCGTCGTCGAGAAGGACGACGCGCCCGACAGCGCCGAGAGCGGACCACGCCTCGAACACGCGACCGAGCAGGGCGGGCGTATCGACGAAGATCACCTTCGCATCCGAGTGCGAGGCGACGTACGCGAGCTGCTCTCCGGTCGATGCCGGGTACACGGGGACCATCACGCCGCCGGCCGCCTGGATCGCGAGCGCCGCGCTGCCCCACTCGACGCGGTTGGGGGCATAGACAGCCGCCCGATCGCCGCTCTTCATCACCGTTCCGAGGAACAGCGCGAGCTCACGGATCTGATCGGCGAACGCGCCCCACGTGACAGCACGCCAGTCGTTCGAGCCGGGTACGGGCACCATGAAGCGCACGCGCGTCCTGCGTTCGGCGAGTGAGTCGAACACGGCGCGAGGCGCGATCTTCATGTCGAGGTAAGGCGTGATGTCCATGTGACGCTCCTGATTCAGTCCATCGTGGTCGTTCTTGCGAGCCATGAGGCCCCCCTTGTCCCTCGTTCATGCCGAGCCCTGATGAGCCGGCACGACGCGCTCGTCAGGCGTGAGCGTTGTCGTTCTTGGCCTTCAGGTCGGCGAGTCGCTCCTCGAGATCGATCATGCGGCTCTCGAGCTGGTGGAGGACGTGCAGCGCGCGCTCCTGGTCACGCTTCGTGGCGAGACCGAGGTGGCCGACCCAGTTCGACGCGGCCTTGTCGTACGCCGCCTTGGCCTTCATCGCGCCGCCGAGCATCATCCCGCTCGGTCCGAGAAGCAGCGGGCTCTTCAGCCACTGCTCGAGGTACTTCGCCGTCGCGTCTTCCCACGCGTAAAAACCTTTCTTCCACATGTCCCAGATCATCGGAGCTCTCCTCTCGGGTTCGGGCGGCCAGGAGCCGCGTGTTGGGTTGGTCTCGTGACCGCAGCCCCATGTACTCATCGAGGCTGGGGCCTCATGTACTCATGGGGCTCGAGGGCTAGGGGCCCCATGTACTCATGGGGATCGAGGCTAAGGCGCGAGACCGAGCCTCCTCAGCTCGGTTGCGACGGTGAAGTTTTCGTCGGGCTCTTCGAGCTTGCTCGTCGCGCGGACGACCTCGCCCAGACACTCGAAGAGGAAGCTCGTCTGGCGCTGCGTCGTGACCTGGCCGGCGGCCGGCGAGATCGTCACCTTCGTCTTCACGCGGAGCGCCTGCGTCACGGTGAAGTCCGGGAGCGTGACCTCCCCCGCCGCGTCGACCTTCACCTCGTACGTATCGCGGCCGGCATAGGGAAGCCCGCGGAACGTTCCGTTCTCGACTTCGCCCGTCGTCGAATACGCAACGCCCGGCGCGAGCGGGAAGCGATAGAGGGCGATCGGCGTCTTGTAGACGAGCAGCGTCTTGTTCGGTCCGTCCGGCGACGCCGACGCGACACCATGCAGTGAGAACGCCTTGTCGTCGTGGGTGTAGATGCCTTCGGTGAGGCCGCCCGCGTCGATCGGCGTCACGATCGCGTTCTGCACGCCGGCGAATGCGGACGCGTACCACTTGCCCTCGAGCGGCTGCGCGGAGATGCGTGCGACCTGGTCATCGGCGAAGTCCACGCCGAGCGCCCACGATCGTTTGCCGTCCCGCTCTGCGCCGATGAGGTCGACGGTGCGTTCCTTGCCGGCCGGCGATACGAGATACGTGGCGGGGATCCCGATCGCCGGCGCGAGCTCGCGGGCCTCGATCTTCCCATCGAGGTTCGGCACGCACGGGAGCTCCGCGGGCTCGACGGCCACGTAGCTGCTCTTCGCGGGCGGAGGCGTCTCGTTCTCACTGCACGCAGCGAGGGCGAGGAGGCCGGAGCCGATCAGGAGGAGGGGAAGGGGACGCATGGCGATGATTGTTGGTGTTGCGGGCCGGGACGTCTTCGGAAAAGGTAGCTTGCGGTCAGAAGAGGTAGTTCAGCCGCAAACGAACGAGCTGAGCTGGCTTGGCCGACAAGTTCGCGACGGTGTTGTCGAAGCCTTCCAACGGGAAGAGCACTGCGTAGTCGAGCGCGGCGAGAAATGCCTTCGTCTCGAAGACGAGCGACGGGTCGACTTCGACTCCGAGCGGAGCCTTTCCGGAAGGCGTCGACGTCTTCTCTACCGCGGTCGAAGCGATGACGGCCGCATGAGCGGAGAGCCGTGCGCTCTTTGCCGAGCTGATGACGACGCGCGCGTGCGGTCGTGCGTAGACCGCATCCGTGACGGCGCCGAGGATCTCGCGGAAGAGGATGCGGTCGATGCGGTAGTCGGGATGAAACCGGAAGTTGTCGACGCGGTTGTCGCGTCGCGGGTTCGCCTGCGGACCGTCGAGATCGCCCGGCTGGGGAGGCGGCGCGCCGGGGCGCTGGAGCACACCGAAGCCCGGGGCCGGATCGCCGCTCGCATAACCGCCGTCGAGGCCCGCCGAGAAGCGTCCTTCGGGAGAGCCGAAGTCGCTCTGCAGCGCGGCGCCGAGCTGGCGGCTCTTGATGGGCTCGTGGAGCAGCACGCCCGGCACGAGCGATCCTTGATCGACCGAAGCGGTGAGCAGCGCAGCTTCCGCCTCGATGCGCGCCCACGGGAAGGTCAGCCGGAGCCATCCGTCGAGCGCGCTCGCGCGGTATCCGCGCGCCATGATGCCGGCTCCGCCGTTCGCGAATGGATCGATCGGCTGTGCGGTCGGAAGATAGGTCCCGGGCACGTCCTCCGACTGCCAGCGGTGCGTCAGGTAGCTTCCGTATTCGACGGTCGTCTTGTCGGCCTTGCGGCGGCGCTCACGCACCTCGTCGCTCCTCCAGCTCATCCAAGCGAACGTGACGGTGCGAACGTTCGTCGTGCGCTCGAGGTCGATCGTGCGGTTCTGCAGCGTGCGCTGTCCGAGGGGACCGGTCGCGCTGAAGTCGTAGGCGAGCGCCCAGATGTGCCCGGCGAGCGGCGTGATGAACGCGAGACGATCGGAGGCATCGGCGCTGTCGCAGTCGAGGCAATCGCCTCCGTTCGCGACCATTCCGAGGCCCCAGTGCGTGCCCATGCGCCCTGCTGCGAGGAAGCCGAACGGGAGCAGGAGCTCGCCCCATGCGCGACGGACGCGGATGGCCTCCGCCGGTGAGCGCTGCGTCGTGACGGCCGACGGCACGCCTTCCGGCAAGCTGCCGAGCGCGACGTTGTCGAGGACATCGAAGCGCGCCTTCACTCCGACCATCGAGCCGGGCGCGTAGAGCGCGACGTCCGTACGGAGCCGCATGTCCCAGTGGGTCAGCGTCTGCGCGCGCGGGTCGGCCTGGGAGACCGGGAAGAGCGGGAGACCGGAAGGCGTCAGGCCGCGATCGAGATCGAGGTTGTAGAGCGCCTCGCCACGCGTCCGGAAGTAGCCGGAGAGCTCGACCTCGGTCTTGTCGCGGGGGAGGTAGTCCTGCCCGATCTCGTGGAAGCCCGTTGCCTTTGCGTGCGGTGCAGCAAGCATCGTCAGGGCTGATGCTGCGGCGCACCATGCGAAACGGTGCACCTTCACGGTGTGCCTTCCTTCGCGTTCAGGAACGCGATGAGGTCGCGGTTCGAGGCGTCTCTCGCCTCGATCATCGGGAAGTGACCGCATCGCGGATAGACGACGAGCTTCGAGTTCGGCAGGTCGCGCGAGAGCCGCTCGCCGTACTTGACCGGCGTGACGAGGTCCTCGCGGCCCCAGAGGAGCAGGGTCGGCTTGTCGATCGTCCGGTACTTCGCCTCGACGTCCGCGTAGCGCTGACCTCGGACGGCGGCGAGCGCCGCGGCGACCGTCCCAGGGCGCTCGAGCGCGGCATCGACGTCTTCGACGAGACGCTCGGTGACGTAGCGCTTGTCGAAGAACGCGAGCGCCATGCGCTCGTCCGCGCGCTCCTTGTAATAGAGGCCGAACAGCATCTCGCCGACGCCGTCGGCGCGCGCCCAGTGGAAGAACGTCGGGAGCTGGTCTTCGTAGACCCAGGCGTCGTAGAGGGCGATCTTGGTGAAGCGCTCCGGCGCAGCGAGCGCCGCTGCGAGCGCCACGGAGCTCCCCCACGAGTGCGCGACGAGCGCCGTCTTCTGGATGCCGCGGAGCTCGAGGAGCTTGAGGACGATGCGTGCTTGCGCCTGGGGCGAATAATCACCCTCGGGACGGTCGGTCCATCCGAAGCCCTTGAGGTCGAGCGCGACGACGCGATGGGTCTTGGACAGCGCAGGGATCACCGGTCCCCACGCCTCGATCGCGGATGCAAATCCGTGCACGAGGAGGACCGTCGGCTTCTCGACGAGCGGTTTCTCCACGTTGGACGCCGCTGCTTCTTCGGTCTCGGGCTTCGCCTGCGCCGTGGTCTCGGCGCCTTCGGTGTCGAGATAGCGAACGCGAACGCCGTCGACGTCGGCGAAGTGTGCGTTCCGCGGCTCACCCGGCAGCGGGCCCTTGTGGAACGAGAGACAACCGACGAGCACCGGGACGAGCAGGACGAGAGGCCAGAGATCGCGCAACATCACGCGGAAGGCTCCCGGATCATGGCGCGATCCTCCGGACCTCGACGGCGTGCGTGAACTCCACGTCCTTCTCGTTGTCCTTGGACGCGATGCTCGCGACGTTGCCATAACACTCCGTGATGAAGGCGTAGGTTCGGACGGTCGTGACGTAGAAGCCCACCGTCCTCGTGAGATCGATCCGCACGCGCAGGACGTCGAACGTGCCGAGCGGCGTCACGAGCTCTCCCGCAGCGTCGACCTGCGCGGCGTACTTCTCCGTGTACGTCGAGTAGACGCCCTGCGCGTAGCCGCTCACGGTCGTGTCGCTGTTCCACGTCTTGCCGACGGCGAGCGGGAACTGCAGCATCGACACAGGCGGATCGTTCGTGAGCTCCGTCTTGTAGAAGCCGTCAGCAGGGGAGACGACGCCGCGAAGAGCGAGCGAGCCCGGCGCGGTCTCGAAGACGCCGACGAGATCGGATGACTTCCGGAGCTGCGTGGCGTAGGTCGCGTTGCTGTACTTCGGCGCGTACCACTTGCCCGTGAGCGGCAACGTCTCGACGAGGACGCTCGCGTCGTTCGGCAGCGCAGCCGATAGATCCCACTTGCGACGGCCATTGCCGATGTCCGTGCCTGCCGTCGAGATCTCGACGTCCTCGGCGACGCGGAACGTCGCGCGGAGGCCGCTCTTGATCGGGACCTCGTCACGGACGATCGAGCCGTCCTTGTTCGGGACGCAGCCCGGAAGCGCGAGACCACCGCCGTCGTCCGGCGGAAGGACGCCTCCCGCTTCGGGATCCGCGCCCGTTCCACCGTCGATCTGCCCGGGCGTGCCGCTCGATCCGTTCCCCCCACCCGCTCCGTCCACGCATCGTCCGTCGGCGCCGCACATGCCCGAGACGCAGTCCGCTCCGACGCGGCACGCGCGGCCCTCGCTATCGGAGCACGCGACCGCGACGATCGATGCAACCGCGACGAGCGCGGGGACGATCTTGATGACGGAAGCCGACGGGACAGTCGAGGCGGGAGAAGCTTTGCGCACGGGGAGTTACCTCGAGATCGTTCAGCGAGAGCAGCGCCAGGGAGCCGACGTGAGGATGCCTTCACGCGGGACGATGGACGTCGCGCGCGCTTCACTGGCTACGGGCCCCTGAGCCATGGCACCAGAAGTGAGGTCGAGCAAGAAGCCGCCGACCTCTTGGACGAATCGCGACGCCGTGAGGGCGCCCCGGGCACGAGCCACGCCGAGGTCCGCACCCTCGACCGTGCGGACGGCGAGGCCGAGGGCGGACATGGCCAGGCGCGCGATGTTCAACGAAAACAGCGTCTTACTTGCCTTGGCCGCCTTGGCCGTGTTGGCCGCCAGGGGGGCCTGGTTGGCCGCGCTGTCCGTGTCGGCGGCGCGAGCGACGTTCCCTCGGATGCCCCTGGCCGAGACGAGCACGGGCGACGGCCTCGCCGACTCCGCTCGTTCGACGTGGGTTCCGAGAGACACCGCCACGGCCATCGATCGTCCTCCACGCGGGCATGTTGCGCCGCACAATCGTGGCGGGATAGGTACGCTGCCGTAGCGGCTCAGTCAAGGCGAAATGTTGCGATGCAACAATCGGTGGTCTCGCCTAGACTGCGACCCGATGTTGCTCGTGAAGAAGTATCCGAACCGCCGCCTCTACGACACGAGGCACAGCCGCTACATCACGCTCGACGACCTCGAGAAGACGATCCGCGGCGGCGAGGACGTCACGATCCAGGACGCGCAGGACGGCCGCGATCTGACCCAGGAAACGCTGACGCAGATCATCCTCGACCGTGGCGGTGGACGCATTCTTCCGGCCTCGCTGCTCCTCCGGCTCATCCGGCTCGACGACGCCGCGCTCGGCGAGTTCCTCACGCGCTACGTCGGCTGGGCGCTCGACATGTACGTGCAGGCGAAGGACCGGGCGCGTGCGCTTCTACCGCTCAATCCGCTCGCTACGGCGCCGTTCGCAGCGACCGACGCTCTCGCTCGGCTCGTCCTTGGTGCCGCGCAATGGGGACGCGGAGGTCCGAGCGATGCCGGGCCGACCGGGCCGGTGGAGGGGATGCCGCCTCTGCCCGTCGAGCAACCTCCGCCTCCGGTCGACATCGTCGACGCGATCCCGGCGCCGGCGCCGGCACCGGCCGCTCGTCCTTCGTCGCCGACCGACGTCGCCGACGAAATGGCCCGTCTCCGCCGCGAGATCGAGGCGCTGAAGGAGTCGATGGGCGTGCCGGGAGCTTTCGCTTCTGCGGGAGGACGCGCGAAGCCGAAGAAGAAGTCGCCGAAGCGCGCGACGAAGCGAGCGTGAACGGGAAACCCCCTCTCCGGACGCGGCGCAGCATCGCTCCGTCTGCGTGATTCCAGCGGCTTGCGTGGCATGTGCTGCGGAGCCTTGTTGCGCCGCAACAAAACTCCTTGACGGGGTCGCCGCAGGTACTTAAGGTCCGCGCTGTCGATGGTGCAGCGCAACATGCGCGGACATCGGCACCACTCAAGGAGGTTTCCGATGAAGTTCGATCCGTTCGCGCAGTGGGGCAAGGTCTTCGAGGCGTGGCAGAAGATGACCGACGACTCGATCGCCCGGGCGACGGCTTTCTACGCCGAGGTCGAGAAGGCCGAGGCGAAGCGCGTCGAGCGCGTCGAGAGCGCGATTGAGGAGATGGCGAAGCTCCAGAAGGAGTCGCTTGCGTACGGCATGCAGCTCGGCGCCGAGCTCCGCAAGGCGTCGCTCGAGGCCATGCAGAAGGCCTCGGCGCTCGCGTCGTCGGGCACCGCCGTCTGATTCGAGAAGGGGGGAGGTCATGTTCGAAGCCCGCATCGCAAAGGCGCCGAAGGACACCGTCTTTCGTGACGGCAAAGGGAGCGTGTACCGCTTCCGTGGTTCCGCCCGTGCGGGCTCGCACGTCCCTGTGCTCCTCGTGCCATCGATGATCAACCGGTGGTACGTCCTCGATCTCCGGGAGGGCGCGAGCCTTGCGACCGCCCTCAGCGCCGGAGCCCCGTGGGAGACCTTCTGTTTCGACTGGGGCATCCCCGAGGACGAGGACCGTCATCTCGCGTGGGACGACGTCGTCGCACGGCTTGACCGTGTCGTACGACGCGTCCTTCGCATCACCGGTGCCCCGAAGCTCGCGATCGTCGGCTACTGCATGGGCGGGACGCTCAGCGGGATCTACACGGCGCGGAGCCCGGAGCGCGTGGCCGCGCTCGTCAACCTTGCAGGTCCTTTCGACTTCGCCGAGGCGGGGACGCTCGGCAGGCTGGTCGATCCGCGCTGGTTCGATCCGGCAGCGATGACGGCTGCGGGCAATCTCGCCGCCGTGCAGATGCAGAGCGGTTTCCTTGCGCTCGCGCCGACGGGGTCGATCTCGAAGTGGGTAGGGCTCGCCGACAAGATCCTCGACCCGCTTTCGCGTCACGCCTTTGCCGCTCTCGAGACGTGGGCGAACGACAACATCCCGTTCCCCGCTGGCGCGTACGTCACGTACATCAAGGACCTGTACCAGGAGAACCGCCTCGTTCGCGGTGAGCACTACGTCCAGGGCGAACGCGTCGACCTGTCTCGCATCACGTGCCCAGTCCTGTCGGTGGTTGCGGAGCGCGACGCGATTTGCCCGCCGAAGGCTGCGACCGCGCTCAACGAGCATGCATCGAGCCGCGTGAAGGACGTGCTCTCGGTGCCTGGCGGTCACGTTGGCGCCGTCGTCGGGAGTCGCGCCGCGAAGGAGCTCTATCCGCGCATGCGAGCCTGGCTCGCCGAGCACGGTACTCAGCCGAGCTCCCAGGCCCCGGAGAGTCGGCTATGACCACTCAACTGAAGCTCGGTATCTGACCGCGCCACGTGCTCGACGAGCCGCGGCTGACGGGGCGTGCCGAGGCGCCCAAACACACGGAGTTCGACGCCGGCGGCTCGAGCCGACCGGCGAGGACCGACTCGCGACCACCTGCGTGCTCGAGCCTCTGGGCAGGCTCGGGCACGCAGGGCTCGCAAGTCGATGTCCCGAGGGCAGCAGTCGACGAAGCGCGCCGAGCAACGATGCGCGGCGAGCTACGAAAGGAGATGCGCTCATGAGCACGAGTCGCGGGCCCAATGCCCGACTAGGCGTCGACGTCCAGCGAAGCGTGCCGGCGGCATTCGGATCGAGCACGCGTCTCGTCACGACGGTGAGAGACACCGATTGGCGGATCAACGTGCGCGAGCGCGATGCCCGGCAGGCCGAGGACGCAGGACCCCCATGGTTCGATGTCCCCGACGGGAACGACCGCTCCCACGAAGCGGAGAGCTGAGCAGCCGCTCCCACGAAGCGGAGAGCTGAGCCAGGAGCTCCCGCGAGCCGAGCGCTCACGACATCGGCCGTGTCACCGCGACCGGAACCAAACACACCTGGGGGTCAGAAAGAGATGGAACGATCATGAAGCTCGACGAACTCAAGATCATCGTCACGGGAGCCGCGTCCGGGATGGGCGCTCACTTCGCGCGCCGCCTCCACGAGAGCGGTGCGAAGGTCGCCGCGGGCGACGTCAACGAGGCGCTTCTTGCCGAGCTGCCGCAGGGCATCGCGAAGCGCAAGCTCGACGTCTCCAATGAAGAGGACGTTGCCTCGTTCGTTGCGTGGGCGCACAAGGAGCTCGGTGGGCTCAACGCCCTCATCAACAACGCCGGCATCCTCCGCGATGGCCTGCTCGTGAAGCAGGATCGCGAGACGAAGGCGGTGAAGCGCCTCTCGCTCGACGAGTGGAACGCGGTCATCGGGGTCAACCTCACCGGGGCGACCTTGATGGTTCGGGAGCTGGTCGCGAAGATGGTCGAGTCCGGTACGAAGCCCGGCGTCATCGTGAACATGTCTTCCATCTCTCGCCACGGAAACCGCGGCCAGTCGAACTACGTCGCCGCGAAGGCGGCGCTCGCGGCGAACACGCTGACGTGGGCGCGCGAATTCGCTCCGTACGGGATCCGTGTGACCGCGATCGCACCAGGCATGGTCGAGACGCCGATGACGCGTGGCATGAACCAGAAGGCTCGCGATGCCGTCGTGACGGCGATCCCGGTCGGTCGCATCGGAACGCCCGAGGACCTCTGGGTCGCCGTTCGCTTCGCGCTCGAGTGCGACTACTTCAACGCGCGGACGGTCGACGTCGACGGCGGCCTGTCGTTCTGACGCGCATCACGGAAGCTGCAGCTCCCGGGCTCGCCTCGACAGACGGGGCGGGCCCGAGCTTCTTCGGACTTCCTTCGGACAGCGCACGCTCGAGCAGATCAACCCGCGAGGATGCGTCGCGGCCGATGGCCCCGCTCGCGAAGCTGCGGGACACGGTTCACCGCATCGGGTGCGTAGTCCTCGCTTCGAGGATCGCGTGACAGGTCGCAGACCACGGCATCGATCGTCGCCGCCGACAGCGGGACGCGTACGACCGCGAGACGAACACCAGACTCCCGAGCAGCCGGGACCGGAATCGTCGGTCGCTCGTTCGGATGCAAGTCCGCATCACCGAGCAGCTCCCCCTCGACACCAAGAGCGTGCATGCGGCGCCCGCTCTGCAAGCGAGGTGCCCATCGAGATCGCGCGACGCATCGGCGCCGATCGGCGTGGATGACCAAGAGATCCATCGCGATCGCAGTGACGCGGATCGTGTGCCACCGCTCGGGTTGGAGCCGGCCGTTCGCGGTCGCAGTGTAACGTCGGAGCGTAACGTTACGCACGCCGGGACGGAGCGTTACGCTCGTGCGCGCGCGATGGTTACGCACGGCGGCCACGCGTCGCGCTGGGGGCGCGCTCGGCGAAGGGATCGAGTGCACCGGTAGAACCGCCGGACGAGCTCGAAACGGGGACCGAACACCGCCACGATCTTCGGCTACGGTCGCAGGACCGACAGCCGTCGGCGTCAACGCGGAGACGACGGCCAAGCCCCGAATGAATGGAGAGCTCATCGTGACCTCGGCTGAAGACGACATCGTCGCGTTCTTCCTCGCGCTGCGGGATGCGCGCCGTCGCGAGTACGATCGGCTCGCCGAGCTCGATCGCCGCTTCGGCGAGGACGTCGAAGCCGAGCTCCGGACTCGGCCGCGCGGCGATGGTCGAGGCGACCCGACGGGAGGGAGGTCATGAGCTGGCTCGCGGAGGCGGAGGTCCTCGTTCGCGCGTACGCGCGCATCGCGCCGGAGCTCGGTCTCGAGCCGCGGGCGAGTGAGACCGCGCTTCGCATCGCGCTGCGCGAAGCCGATCACCTCGCCGACGACGTCTACGACATCCCAGGCGCACTGCTCTTCGCGCTCGGAAGGACGCCTCGGTGCTTCTCTGCCTTCCGGGCGATGAGCGTCCTCGTCGTGGATTGGCAGACGAAGACGCTCGGTTTCAAGCTGGAGGCCAGCCCGACGGAGCTCGCCGACGTGCTCGGGCGCGTCGCGCTCCGCGAGATGGCGTACGAGGAAGTCAGGGCCTGGGCGGCCGAACGTCTTCTGCCGTTCGGCGGCTGAACGCGAGGATCGCCAGCGGGCAGAC
>JAEXCN010000199.1 GCA_023402175.1 Pseudomonadota bacterium
CTTGAGACACTCCTCCTTGTAGTGGCGATGGCCTTCGTCGTCGGTCGTGTACGGCAACGTGCAGTCGACCTTCGCGCCGCTCGCCACGGTCTTCGGCGCCTTCTTCGCGGACGGGGCCGGCTTCGGCGTCTTGCCGGCCTTCTCGCCGTTCTCCGCCGGGTCCGCCGACTCCGCCGACTCCGCCGGAGGAGCGGACGCCTTCGGCGGCGGCGGGGCCGATACCGTGAGGGATGGATCGGGCGACTCGAGCGCGAGCCCGGTCGCGGCGGTCGTCGGCGATGCGTTCGTCACACGTGCGCGGCCTCCGCGATGAACGAACGAGATCGTCGAGACGAGAAAGATCGTCGAGAGCACGGCGAGCACCGCGAGGATCGGCAGCAGCACCGGCACGAAAGGACGCCTCGGCGGCGGCGTCTCCTGCATCATCACGAGCGTTTGCTTCGCGACGGGGAGATCGCGTGTCATCGCCGAGCGATTCATCGTGGCGCGCGTGAGGACCTCGAGCACGGCCTTCGCTTCGGGCTCGAGCGCGGCGACCTGGAGGTCGGGCGCCGATTGACGCAGGTACGAAGAACGTACGGCGAGCTCCTCGGGGGCGAGCTCACGAACGAGCCGCCCGATCTCCTCGCGCGAGGCCGGCGGCATCACCTTCGCGAGCTGCTTCACCATCTCCGCGGACGTCGTCCAGCGCGCGGAAGGCTCTTGCGAGAGCGCGCGACCGACGACGTTGTCGAGGCCTTCGGGCAACGCCTCGCCGCGCGCGACGCTCGGCGCGGTCGACATTCCGCGCATGACCAAAAGCACGAGCGCGGCGTCGGTGGGTGCGTTGAAGAGACGCTCGCCTGCAAGCGCTTCCCAGAGGACGACGCCCGCCGCGTAGACGTCCGTCCGGCGATCGACGGCTTCACCGAACATCTGCTCGGGTGCCATGTAGCCGACCTTACCGCGGATCTCTCCGGTCTGCGTCTGGTAGCTCCGGCCGGTCGCCTTCGCGACGCCGAAGTCGACGACGCGGGCGATCCCATCGACGCCGATCAGGATGTTCTGCGGGGACACGTCGCGATGGACGACGCCGAGCGACACGCCGTTCTCGTCCGTGAGCTCGTGGGCCGCGTGGAGCCCCTCGAGGAGGTCGCGCGCGATCGCGGCCACGAACGGCACCGGGAGCTTGCGCCCTTGCTTCTGCGCTGCCCGGAGAAGGACGGAGAGCGACACGCCCTCGACGTACTCCATGACGATGAGGAGCTTCGTCTCCGACTGGACGATGTCGAGCGTCGGCACGACGTTCGGGTGCCGGATGCGCGCGGTGAGGTGCGCTTCGTCGATGAACATCGCGCGGAAGCTCGGGTCCTTCGCGAGCTGCGGATGCATGCTCTTGATGGCGACCGTCCGCGAGAAGCCGAGAACGCCGCGTTGGCGACCGAGATAGACGGTGGCCATGCCGCCGGTCGCGAGCTCGCCGACGAGCTCATAGCGTTCGACAGAGGTGCTACCGCCGTTCACTCGCCCGGAATCATACGCGAATGACCGGCGAACGTCAGCGCGGCACGATCTCCGCTCCTGCCCCGGATTTTGCGCCCCAGGACGATTTCAGAAATCGCCCGCCCCGCGCGTTAGGATTCGCGCTCGATGCGCCGGGTTTCCCCGCTCACGGACGACGAGATCGAGCCTGTGCTCGCGCCGCTCGAACATGCGCGGCCGCTCCCCGCGCGTGCGTTCTCCGACGAGGGCGTGTTCGCGTTCGAGCGCGAACGGATCTTCGCCCGCTCGTGGATCTGCGTCGGTCGCGAGGACGAGGTCGCGCTGCCGGGCCAGTGGCTCCGCGAGATCGTCGCCGGCGAGCCGGTGCTCGTCGTCCGCGCTCCCGACCTCCGGCTCCGCGCGTTCTTCGACGTGTGCCGCCATCGCGGCGCGTCGGTCGTCGGCCGCTCCGCGTGTGGACGCGCCTCGAAGCTCGAGTGCCCGTATCACGGGTGGACCTACGACCTCGACGGCCGGCTCCGCGTCGCGCCGTTTGCGCCTCCGGGGTTCGAGCGCGCTCAGCACGGTTTGCGATCGGTGAAGGTCGATCTCTGGCGAGCCTTCGTGTTCGTGAGCCTCGATGCCGACGCGCCGCCTCTCGCCGAGTGGCTCCGCGTCACTCCGCCATGGCTCGGCGAGGACGTCCTCGGCTCGCTCCGCCGTGGCCGCCGCACGTCGTACGACGTGGAAGCCAACTGGAAGCTCCTCGTCGAGAACTTCCAGGAGTCGCATCACTTCCCGCGGGTTCATCGCGCGCTCGAGCAGCTCACGCCGACGAAAGAGGCGCGCTCGTGGCTCACCGACGGCCCGTGGCTCGGGGGCACGATGGACCTCGTCGACGCGGAGACCGTCTCGCTCGACGGCTCGACGCACGGCCGTCCGCTGCTCGTCCCGACGCCGCACGAAGGCGCGGGACCGCGCGTGTTCGACGCCGTCCTCTTTCCGGGCTTGTTCACGAGCCTGCAGCCGGACTACCTGCTCACCTATCGGCTGACGCCGCTCGCGGCTGGGCACACGCGTGTGACGGCGGACATCTACTTTCACCCGGCCGCGTTCGTCCCGGGCTTCGATCCGCGAGACGTCTACGACTTCTGGGACCAGGTGAACGCCGAGGACCGCGCCATCTGCGAGGACCAGCAGCACAACACCGCCTCGCGTGCGTTCGCGCCGGCGTGTTACGTGTCCGTTGAGGAAGGCATGCACGCGTTCGATCGAATGGTGGCGCTGGTCCATCGCAATGCACGGGAGCGAGGATGAGCCGCCTGTGCGGGATCTTCGGCAAGCCGTACATCGATCTCTCGGAGCTCATCGACACCTCCGCGTTCGAGGAGATCCACGAGGAGATCGTCTGCGCGCTCCCCCGCGTCGAGCCCTCGTACACGGGCGGAAGCCTCAAGTGGATGGGCGTCACCGCTCCGTGGGTCGATGCCGATCCGTACATCGATTACATGCGCGTGATCGAGCGCTTCTCGCGCGAGGAGCTCGTTCGCTTCGTCTCGTACGGCAAGAAGCCCGAGGGGTTCGATGCAGAGGACCCAGGCGAGCTCCGCTTCGGCGACGAGACCGACAACCCGCTCTCGCGCGAGCAGATGCTCTATCTGAAGTACCGCTACGGGGTCTATTTCCCGTGGAAGGTCTGCTACCACCTGCTCGAGAACGATCGCTGGGAAGACAAGCACTCCGGCGAGGGCAAGGACTTCACCGACGAGGCGCGGCGGATGTTCCCGCGGACGGTAGCCTTCATCGAGCAGCTCCCGTTCGTCGAGATCGGCCGATGCGTGCTCTTCGGGATCGAAGCCAACGACCATGCGCCCGCACATCGCGACTCCGAGCCCGGCAAGGCGCTGACGATCGCGCAGTCGATTTCGTTCGCCCCTCGAGGGAACAAGCGCTTCTACGTGTGCGATCCGAACGGCGGGAACAAGACGATCGTCGACGCGCCGATCTACTGGTTCAACGACATGGACTATCACGGCGTCGAGCCGGACCCGTTCTTCCGGTATTCGATCCGCGTCGACGGAGTGTTCGAGAACGAATTCGTCGAGCGGATGCGCGCCGCGCAGCGACGCTAGATCGTCGACCGATCGCGTGCGGAGAGCCGCTGTCCGTTTGGGCGGCGTCGTGGTTCCGCCCGCTTCGCGAACCGCGCTAGCGGCGCGTCTGCTGGTCCATGAGGATGGTGCGACGCCGATCCAGAGAGCTCGCATCGACGCACGAAAACCCGTCATTTTCGCACCGCCTCACATCAGCGCACACTGGTCCCCTCCTTGCTGAGGACCGGGCGTGCCTTCTCTCATTCGCGTCCTCGCTCTCGCCATCGGCGTGCTCGTGACCGGTTGCTCGGCGCTCGCCGACGACGCGGAGGCCACGAATGACGAGCTGAACGGCAATGGCACATCCGCGTGTCTGCCGACGCTCACGTGCGGAGCCCCGGAGCTCCCCTTCCAGAAACGCAGCTGGCGGCACGCGATCGGCGCACGCGCGACGGTGATCCAGGGCGCTCCGCATCACCGTGGTCGCGACCTGTTCGTGAATCCGGGTGCGCCGCAGACGGTCATCGGAAAGCTCACGTACGGTCTCGCCGACAAAGATCTCGAGGACGAAGAGGTCGACGTCTTCGTGCAGCGCGACTGCGCGAGCGGATGGGAGAAGCTCGGGACCGCGATCACGACCACCGACGAGGCGCCACATCCGACCGTGGAAGGCGTCGCGGACACCGGCGGGCGCATCTACTTCGAGATCCCGCCGGCAAAACATCTCGGTCCCGGCAAACACCGCATTCGCCTCGTCGTCGCGGGTGACGGCACGAGCACCGACCTGTTCATCGACGTCGTGCCTCCGAAGACGCCGGTCTTCGTGAGCGACGTCGACGGCACGCTGACATCGTCCGAGAACGTCGAGTTCGTGAAGCTCCTCACCGGTGATCTTCCCGACACCCATCCGGGCGCGCCCGAAGCGCTGCGCGCGCTCGCGGCGAAGGGCTATCGTCCGATTTACCTGACGGCGCGACCCGAGTGGCTCGTGCAGCGCACGCGCGACTTCCTCGACGAGCACGGGTTCCCGCCGGGCATCGTCCACACGTCGACGACGTTCACGGGCGCAGGCTTCGGAGCGAGCGCGGCGTCGTTCAAGACGAACGAGCTCGCGATGCTCGCCGAAAAAGGGCTCGTCCCTTCGTTCGGGTTCGGCAACAAGGACAGTGACGTCTCCGCGTACGCCACGATCCCGCAGGACCATCGCTTCCTCTATCAACTCGATGGAGACATCGCCGGACGCCGGATCGAGTCCTATACCGAGCTCTTGCCGGCGTTCGGAGCGTTACCTGCAGTCTGCAAGTGACACTCAATCGCGAAGCTTCGCTTCGAGCGCGTCCTTCGCGAGCTCTTCGAATGACATCCGAGCGGCGCGGGCGAGCTCTTCCTCGCTCGCGAGCCGCTCGATCAGCTCGGGCTCGGCGCCGACGATGCGCGCGATCGCTTGCTTCGTCCGCTTGCCGGTGAAGCGTGAGTTGAAGAGGTCCATCATCGTGTTCCAGAACTTCGACAGCGGCAGCTCGTCGAGGCCAGGCTTCGCTCCGAGCAGCTGCATGCGCTTGAACGCCTCGCGCAAGCGGACCCCGCTCGGATCGACGCGCTCCATCGGCGCAAAGAACACGTCGCGGAAGAACGGCCGTCCCCACCTCGTCATCGAGGCGAACGCACGTGCGCCGGCGAGCTGCTCGGAGACGCTCTTCGGCGGCGTCTCGCGCCTCCGCGCGCGGTATTCGGGCGACGCGTAATAGTCGACCATGAAGTAGTCGATCGCGATGTGCCGTGACTCGTCGCGATTGATCAGATCCATCGCCTGCGCCGAGAGCGGGTCGTCGACGAAGTCGTTGATCGAGCGCAGGAGCGCGATGTCGAGCACGAGCTCGCCTGACGTGATGTAGGCATTCGCGACGTCGTCGGAGAGGTGCCGGATGGCGTCGACGAACGCGGGGAAGAAGCGCTCGAGGCTCGTGCTCGTCCGGTAGACCTTCAGATGCCGCACGTCGTAGTGGTCCGCGAGCATCTGGGCGACGTGCGAGTGGCGCATCTCGTCGACGACGAACGTCCCGAAGATCTCGCGCAGCACCGGATCGGCCGCGCGACGCTGCTGCTCGATGAAGAGCGCACCGGCGAGCCGTTCGATCTGGGCCATGTCCGTGAAGTACTGGACGACCGCCATCTCGTCGTCCGGCGACATCGGCCGCGGCGGCTGGGAGAAGTCGAGATCGCCGACCTTCCACTGCCCTTCGCGACACATCCGCAGCATGCGGTGCAGGTCCATGCTCCCGAATCTACCTCCCGCCTCACGATCGTCCCACGGGCGCGGCCCGAATGCGATCGCGATACGCCATGCGAGGTAACCACGAAGCCGCTGCGCCCGCGTGGAGCTCCTCGGCTATCCTGCTCGAGTGACAGCAGGAGACGACGGACGCGTCCTCGTCGGGCGGTACGCGCTCGGTGCCGCCATCGGCAGCGGCGGGATGGGCGTCGTCCATCGCGGTTACGATCGCGTGCTCGAGCGGTCCGTCGCGATCAAGCTCGTCGGAGACGCGGCGAGTCGTGAGCGCTTCCTCTCGGAGGCCCGGCGTACCGCGCAGATCCGCCATCCGGCCGTCGTCGAGGTGTTCGACGTCGGAACGGACGGCGACGACGTGTTCCTCGTGATGGAGCTTCTCGAAGGCGAGTCGCTCGAGACGAAGCTCGATCGAGAAGGACGGCTCGCGCCTGCCGAAGCGATCGCGATCGGCACACGCATCTGCGATGCGCTCGGCGCGGCGCACGCGCTCGGAGTGGTTCACCGCGACATCAAGCCGGCCAACGTCTTCCTCACACGCTCGGGCGACGAGCTCCTCGTCAAGGTCCTCGACTTCGGGATCGCGAAGCGCCTCGACGGAGCCACGGCACGGACCGATCCCGGGATGCTGGTCGGGACGATCACGTACATGGCGCCCGAGCACATCCGCGGCGAAGACGTCGACGGGCGCGCGGATCTGTATTCGCTCGGCGTGCTCCTCTACCGCGCACTGAGCGGGAGACTTCCCTTCCAGGGCGAGAGCGCCGCGATGCTGATCCATGCACACCTCAGCATCGCGCCGCAAAGCGTCCGCAGCGTCGAAGGCGCGGCGAACGTCCCGCCTGCGCTCGATACCACCGTGCTTCGCCTGCTCTCGAAGTCGCCGGAGGCGCGCCCTCGCGATGCCGCCGACGCGAAGGCCGCGCTCGCGGCAGCGCTCGCCGCAAAGGCGCCGGCGGTCGACAGCCGCCCACGGCTCGTCCCGGAGATGCCGCGAGAGCTCGATCTCGATCCCTCCGCGGAGGCCATCTCGCTCGAGCTCGACGATCGCCGGGCGCCCGCACGCGCACCTGCGCCGATCGTCGTCCGGGCTTTCGCTCCGCCGGCCGTCGGTTCGGCAGGAGGAGCCCTCTCGCACGAGGCTTCATCGCCCGAGCCGCTCCCGGGCCTCGCCGTGCTCGCCTCCATCCCGCCATCCGTCTCGAAGCGCCTCGCCGCGTACGGCGCATTCGGTGTGTTCCTCGACGTCGTCTTCTTCGGAGCACGACTTGCTCCGCTGATCGGGTTCGGACTGCTCTCGTGTGTCGGGCTGATCGCCTACATCGCGACGAAGCGCCGGTGATCGAAGCTGCCTGTTGGGAGTCGCCAACAGGTGTTCCTCGTCGTTGCTCGCAGCCGACGTGTTTTCGCAGGATTCCGGGGCGCCGTGGGCGAGCACGGATCGTGCTCCTCGCTAAAGCATGTCCGATCCGCATGCTCCCGATCGTCATCTCGGCCCTCGCATCCTCGATCCGGACTTCGACCTCGAGCCGGCGCCGCCGCTCGCGCTCGAGACGGATCCGCGCCCCCGTCCGGCTGGTGTGGCCGAGGCGGCGCACCCGCGCGTCGGGGCAGCATCCCACGTACCGGTGAGCGAGTGGCGCGGGTCGTCGGCGCCATTCACCGGCTCGGGCACTGGACACTTCCATGCGCCGCCGCCCGCCGAGGCTCGCCCGACGTCGGGATCGCCGCTCACCGTCCTCCCCTTCGGTGTCTGGAAGCGCGTCGCGGCGTATTCGCTCCTCTTCGGCGTGCTCATGACCGGCTGCACGTGCCGGGGGCTCTCGCCGCTCGCGCTCGTCAGCGTCGTCGCGCTCATCATCGTCGGCGTCGCCGGTGCGATCGCGACCTACGATCAGCGGAGCGCGTAGCGCTTGAGGAGCGCGATGAGATACGGCCGGTCCATGCGCGCACGCCGAGCGGCCTCCGATACGTTGCCGTCCGTGCTCTCGAGCAGCTTTCCGAGAAACGTTCGATCGAATGAAGCGATCGCCTCGGCCTTTGCGTCGCGATAACGCGGGACGTCGTCCGGCGTGACGCTCGGCGCCGGGTGCGCGCCGACCGACGGCGCTGTCTCCGCGATGCCGATCTCGGCGGGACCGAAGGCGATGATGCGCTCGACGGCGGCCTTGAGCTCGCGAACGTTCCCCGGCCACGCTTGCCGCGACAGCGCGTCGAGGACCTCGGGATCGAGCGAGGCATCGCTGCCAGTGAGCTCGGTGGCAAAGGTCCGCGCGAGCATCCGCACGTCGTCGGGTCGCTCGCGCAGGGGCGGCACGACGATGCGCGCTCCCGCGAGCCGATAGTAGAGATCCGCGCGGAACGTGCCGCGGTTCACCTCCTGGCGCAGATCGCGGTTCGTCGCGCTCAGGATCCGCACGGAGACGGTGACCTCGCGATTGCCGCCGATGCGGCGGAAGCGGCGCCGCTCGAGCACGCCGAGCAGCGCGGCCTGCGCTGCAAGCGGCAGCTCACCGACCTCGTCGAGGAAGATGCTCCCGCCGTCCGCTTGCTCGAACGCACCGGCGCGTGCGCGATCGGCCCCCGTGAATGCGCCGCGCTCATGACCGAACAGCTCCGCCTCGAGGAGCGTCGCCGGAAGCGAGGCGCAGTCGACGAGGACGAACGGGCCGTCCTTCCATGGCCCGAGATCGTGAATCGCGCGCGTGACGAGCTCTTTGCCGGTGCCCGTCTCGCCGTGGACCAGCACGGCGCTCGACAGCGGCGCAACCGCGCGCACGCGGCGCGCGACCTCGCCCATGGCCTCGCTCACGAAGACCATTCCCGGAAGGCCGAGCGTCGCCTCGCTCGTGCGACCGAGCGCATCGGCCGCGTCGACGACGATCATCGAGTCGCCGATCCGAAGCTGCGTTCCGCGGGGGACGACGGCTGCGCGGACACGAATCGCGCCGGCGAACGTCCCGTTCGTGCTGCCGAGGTCGACGACGGAGATGCCTTCGCGCGTCGGCGAGACCTCGAGGTGATACCGGCTCACCGTCGGATCGGCGAGGCGAACGTCGTTGTCCTCTGCGGTGCCGATTCCGGCCGAAGCTCCCGGCTCGGTCTGGACGAGCAGGCCGGCGTTCGGTCCGCGTGCGACGGCGATCGCGAGACGATGCACCGCCTCGAGAGGCCTCCTCGTCGCTTCGCGCGTGGGCTCGGACATCGGAGCGAGGCTACCTCATTCCTCGACGAGGACCGGAGCGCTGAGCGCGCGATCGTCGGTCGGTCCGACCTGCACGCGGGCGTACAGCCCGCACGCTTCGCCGGCGACGAGGAAGACGCCGTGGTTCACGATCGAGCCTCTGTCGTCGATCGGCTTCGCCTGAAAGTACCGCTGGGCGATCCATCGCCCAGGGCGGGCGTGCGCGAGCGAGGCCTTCCAGATCTGGTCCGTCACGTAACGGCCGACGATGACCTCGTCTCCTTCCGCGCCGTAGTCGCTCTTGAGGACCCACTCCTCGCGCTGAACCGCGAGCTGCTCCTCGTGCATCGTCTCGAGACGTGACGTCACGGGGATGTACCGCTGGATGATCTCCTGCGAGCGCGGCGAGAACCGGTGGATGTGCTCCCAGAAGAACGCCATCGCCCGCTTGTTCTGAGGGAGGACGGCCCCGAACGGGTTGAGCACCGTCGTGCGGCCCGCGGCCATGCCTGCGAACAGCGCCTGTAGCGGTTCGGTGAGCGGCTCGGCATCGGGCACGTCCTCGTCGTCGTCCCACACGCTCTGTCGCTCGCCCCACCAGTCCGTCTTGTAGTGGCGCAGGACGAGGCCTACCGGCGCATCGAACAGGAGCGCCCCCCGCTCGTCGTGCGCGAGGTTGTAGGGCGACCCGAGCACGACCTCGCGCCCTCGGGACTCGAACCACTTCTTGTAAAGACGAACGAGCGAGAGGTCCTCGGTGAACTCCGTCGGGTAGACGAGGCCGAGCGCTTTCGGCGCATCCGCTTCGAGGTCGCGCAGAGCGAGCATGTCGACCATCTCGACGAAGCGCGCCTCGAGGTTTCGATTCGGATCGACGAGCCCGGGTCGGGGCGGCGACTCCGACGCGAGTGCGCCGAGCACTACGGCCTCCGCCTCGCCGGTCGGCGTATCGCAGTTGATCTCCGTGAACGCGAGGCCCTCGTCGGTGACGAACACGTCGGCGCGCGCGATGCCGTGCCAGTGAGGTTGCGACGCCATCCACATCGCCTTCTGGAAAGGCGTGAGCATGAAGAAGTCGTCGAGCAGACGCGGCTCATCCGCCACGATGAGGCACATCTCGTTGTAGACTGCAGCGACCTCTTCGGAGGCGCGATAGAGCTCGCGCGCGAGGCGGGCGTCGACGATCACCGGCTCGGATCGGAACCGAGGCGCTCCGTCGAGCCAGGGATCGGAGAGGACGCCGCTCGCCACGATGCGGCGAGCGAACGCGTCGTAGTCGGCGGTCATGGGGTCAGGCTCCAGGCTCCAGGCTCCAGGAGAGGTCACGCGAGGCGCGTGATCGACAATGCCGTCGCGACGTACGTCACCGCCTCGAGGGCGGCGATGCCTTCGCTTCGATGGAGTGCGATGCCGTCGTCGAGCGGGCCACCGCGAAGCTTCAGCGGCGCGCGGAGGAGGAGCATCTGCACGAAGACCTGCCGCACGGGATAGAGCGCGACGACGCTCGCGAGGACGCCGGCGTAGCCCTTGAGCGAGCTCGCCCAGCCGGTGAACTCACCTTCGGTCGCGCGCGCGATGATGATCGACAGCGCGATCGCCGCGCCGGCATAGCTGAGCGCGGCCGCGATGTTCTCACCGGCGATCTGCTCGGCGTCGTCGTACGTCGTCAGCGCCCGGAACAGCGAGACGCAGACGTGGAGCGTCACCTGTCCGAGCACGAAGAAGACGACGGAGATGCCGAGCTCCTGCATGTCGTTTCCCGCCATCGCGCGCGACGTGATGATCCCGGTCGCGATGTAGTGCGCACCTGCCGCGAGCCCCGCGGCCGTGTTTCCGCGCTCGATCTCGGCGGGGAGTCGTGACTGAAAGAGGAGACGAACGCCGAAGTGCCCGGTGATCGCGATGAGCAGCACGCCGGCGATCCCGAAGGCACCGACCCACGTGGCGTCGTGCACGATGTCGTCGCCCTTCACCGCCGTCTTCACCGCGTTCGCGGCGACGAGAAAGATCGCCGTCACCTGACCGACCCCGAGCAGGCGCTGCGCCGAGTTGCCCTTCGTCAGGTCGTTCGCGAGCGAACGCCTTCCGAGGAGGAAGAGCACCAGCATCACGAGCGTGGTCGCGGCGCCGAAACAGACCATGTAGAGCGGCTTGACGTCGACGTCGTCCATCGAACGCCGAAGCTACCGGCGACGTGGTCGATGTCAACGAAGGAGAGGGCTCGGCCCGGCGCTCCGCGCTTGTCAGCCCCGGAGAGCTTCGATACGCCTCGTACGTGCCCCACCGTGGCGTATTTCCAGGTGCCGCCCTGCCGTTCGTGCCGCTCGATCGTTTCATCGACACGAGCGCGCTCGACGCGATCCACGAGGAGGTCTGTCTCGCGCTGACGCAAGTCGCCGTCGACTACACGGGCGGCAGCCATCGTTCGATGGCGATCATGCCGCCATCCCGCACGGGCGAAGCGCACATCGACTACGGCGAGGTGATTCGCGCCCTCTCGCCCGAGGCGTTCGAGACGTTCCGGTCGCTCGCCGACGATCCGTCCTCGATCGATCCCGCACGCGCTGGGGAGCTCGAGTTCGGTGAAGAGCGTGAGCACCCGCTCTCGCGTCGGCAGATGCTGTGGCTCAAGTTCCGGCACAAGGTCTACTTCCCGTGGAAGGTCTACGTCGAGCTCATCCCGAACCGGTGGTGGGGTGACAAGTCGACCGCCGAGGGAAAGGACTTCACGCGCATCGCGAAGACCTTCTTCCCGAAGACGATCGCGTTCGCCAAGAGCCTCCCGTTCCTCCACATCGGGCGCTGCAACGTGATGGGCCTCGAGGCGAACGACCACGGCACGGTCCATCGCGACGGAGAGCCGGACGAACAAGAAGCGCCGGATCACTTCATCACGATCTGCCCAGCGGGCGACAAGCGCCTCTTCCTCTGGGACGAGGACAAGCAGAAGAAGACGCACGTGACCGGCCGCGCGTACTGGTTCAACGACCACGACTACCACGGGGTCGACGCCGATCCCTTCTTCCGGTACTCCATTCGAGTCGACGGAGTGTTCCGTCCGGACTTCCTCGAGACCCTTCGACGCGAGTACGGCGCGAGAGCCTCATCGTGAACAAGCCACCGCCTCAGACTTCCCCCACGTTCACGCGCGCAGAGGTCGTCGACAAGCCCGGCATCATCGGCGCGCGCTGGTGGCAGGAGAGCCTCGCCACGCAGGTGCCGCGCCGCCAGGCGATGACCGGTCTCCTCGCGCTCGGCGGCGTGCTCGCCGCGATGGCCGCGATCGGGACGTGCGCCGCCGCGAAAAGCTCCGGAAGCGACGACGTCTCGTTCCAGCAGCGCGGCGCGCTCGACATGCAGAAGGAGTACGGCTGGAACTTCGGCGCCACCGAAGAGCACCTCGTCTTCGACGGCCAGTCGACGCAAGCGTTCGATCGCGCTGCGCTCGCGCGCATGGCCGACGACCTCTCTCCGGCGGAGCCGCAGCACACGCGCTACTTCGTCCCGACGCTGTTCCAGTCGCCGAGCGCGCTGCCGAAGTCGACGCCGGTAGGCGAGAAGACAGCCGCTCCCTTCGCGCCGCTCGGCGAGGCGCTCGTGCCGATCTTCACGACCGCGATGGAGGCCGCCTTCAGCCAGGGAAAGGCGTTCGCGTCGCTGCTCGACAAGGAGGCGCGCGCAAAGGACGCGTCGGTCGTCGTCGATCTGCCCGGACCGGAGGCCGTGGCGTTCGCGGCCGGAGCCTCGAGCGTCCTCGATCCGGTCTTCCTCTTCGACAACTGGCCTCATCCGCGCGGAGTCGTCCCGGCGCATCTCACGCTCGCCGCCGCAGCGTACCTCCAGCCGCTCTTCGCGAAGGCGAAGACGACTCGACCGAAGGGGGCGAGGCCGATGTTCGTCCTCGATCGCAAGCGCCTCGCCTCGTACACGGACGATGCTTCGCAGTTCGACAACCGTCACGTGGCGCGCCTGCCGAGCGCGGCGAACCTGGCGGCACTCGGGACCAGGAACGTCATCTACGTCGGGCCGAATGCGGTCGACCGCGAGCCGCTCGACGATCTCGCCGACGACTTCCTCGCGCTCCGCCCCGCGAACGTCGCGGCCAAGCTCCTGCCGGTGACGGCGTTCGAGCGGGCCGCGGCCGCGCCCATGTTCGCCGACGCTGGCGCTAAGGGCGGGGACGACCGGTATTTCTACGGAGGCTCGACGTCGACGCACCCGAGCTTCTGGACGCACTGGTCCGCGCCGTCGAGCACACTCTCGACGAACGAGCTGCAGTCGTACACGCCGGCGCCTCGCGTGACGCCGTTCTCGAGCGGTACACCTGCATCCGCCACCCCTCGCCCGAGGCCGACGAACTTCGGCACGATCCCCGTCGCCGTCGCGGTCGGGACGGGCGTCATCCTCGGCGCGAAGCTCAGTCGAAGCGGCTCGTGGAACCGCACGTATTCGACGAGCTCGGGGAGCTGACGAGGAGATCCGGCGATGCAAAGCTCCATCTTCTCGATCGAAGTCGCCGCTCGCCTCGATCGCGCACCGAACCTCCTTCCCATCCTGAAGAGCGCGATCACCGAGCAGTTGCAGGCGGTGGGCTTGCACCAGAAGTGGCAGGTCTACAAGCGCGCGAGCGAGGCGCTGCTCGGCAACCTGGGCGTGATCGAGCGCGGCTGCTGGGACTACTTCGACGAGCACGACCGCGCCGAGAAGGACTTCAAGATGTGGGTCGGCGGGATGACGACCGAGGAGGGCGCGCGGCGGCAGCCTTCCGGCAAACCCGACCCGTATCGCGGCGACCCGCGATACCTGACGTTCACTATGACGTTCCTCATCGTGCGTCCGTCGCCGACGGATAGCGCGCTCAGTCGCCTGTGTGACATCCCCGAGCAGTATCTCTGGCGACGTGACGTGTTCGGGCGGCTGCTCGGCGGCATGGGCGTGATCAACTTCGCGAGCGTGAAGTCGGACGTGATGTACCTCATCCCGCGCGACGACGATTGGGGCCTGACCGTCGACGATCTCGCGCAGGAGAAGTTCCACTACCTGCGCCCGCTGCAGTGAGCGCGTGACCGTCGGAGCGCGCGCTCGACCGCGCGATCACGCGAGCGCGCTTTCGAGCCCGAGCACGAGCTGCGACGGGGCGTCTGCGAGCGGCACCGGCAGACGTCCGCGTGCATCGCAGTGCTCGAGGAGCTGCTCGGCACGTGCGAGCGCGTCGTTCGCGAGCGGTGACACGAGCGCGAGCGGTCGCACGAGATCGACGAAGCTCGCGAGCGTGGACCGATCGTCCCGCGCGTCCGCGAATTTCACGCGCTCCTCGGATCGCGCGCAGGCACGCCGAACGAGCCGCTCGAGCCATGCCGCCGTTCGCTTCATCTTCTCCCAGTCGAGGAGCTCCGGGACGTCTTCCGGCGTGTGATAGCGCGCGGAGCGACCGCACGTGAGGAAGAGGAACGGCACTTCGCGTTTCCAGAACGCGTCGTAGTCCGAGAGTGGCGGGATGATCTCGGCATCCATGCGCCGGATCGCGAGGCCCTCCTCCGCGCGAGCGAGCTCGTCGACGATCACTGATGTGCCTTCGCTCCGCTCGGCGCCGAGCGCGAACAGCGAGCCACGAACGCTGTCCGGCAGCCCCTCGGGACCAAGCGCGTGGCCGACGAGGTCCATGCAGACCATGAGATCGATCTTCTCGAGCGGTGGCCCTACCTCCGTCGGGCGCTTCGTGTACCAGGAGGAGCCCATCTCTCCGGTGAGGAACCAGGGCGGCTCTTCGGCGTCGAACGCCGCGATGATCACGCCCCGACCGTCGGCGCGCTCTTTAGCTAGCCGCGCGGCGACGTCGACGAGGATCGCGACAGCCGCGGCGTTGTCGTCGGCTCCCGGATAGAAGCGGCGCGCATCACCGCCGAGATGATCGTAGTGCGCCGCGACGAGGACCCAGCGGTCGATGTCGCCCGGGAGCGTCGCGACGAGGTTCGCTCCGCGCGAGCGCCCGATCGCCTGCTCGGCGGGATCGAGCCCGCCGGCACGAAGCGCATCCCGGATCAGGCCGCGCGCACGAAGGCCTCCCGGCGTCCCCGGCGCGCGACCGGCGCACGCGGGAGAACAGAGCTCTTGGATGAGATCGCGCATGGGACGAAACCATAACCATGCGCCGCTGACGCGCCACCGCGCGTCGCCGCCGTCAACGCCGCGCGACTCACCGAGGCTGCGATGATTCGCGCGCGGTCACGGAGATGCGCCAGGCGTCGCGCAGCAGCGGAACCCGCCTTGAGGGAAGAGATCGCTCGTCGACTTGGACTGGGCTCCGTTACAACCGAGACTCTGGGCGGGGAAGTTGTACGTGCCGCCGGAGGTCAGGCAACTCAGGCCGCCGTCCGCGTCGACATCGCACGCGTCGATCCACTCCGAGACGTTGCCACTCATGTCGACGAGGCCCTCGTAACCACCGGTGCAGCCCGGATTCGATCCCACTGGCTCACGTGTGCGGCCATCGACACCGTTGCACGCTCCGTCGGTGAACGCATTTCCGTACGGGAATTTGTTCAAACCATTGTGAGAGCAGGCGACGTACCACTCGCTCGTCGTGCCGGCGCCTTCTTTCCTCGTCAACCTGCCACCGCCCATGCGACCGCAGAGGCGCTTCCCTGCCCAGGCGCAGAACGCGCGAGCATCGCACCAGTCGACGATGCCGACCGGCATGCTGTCGACCTCGGACTTGCTCTTTCCGGCATCCACCTCGATGTCGTTGGCAGGCCACCAGTACGGCGGCTGGAACGCCTCGTTCCCAGCGCACTCCGACGGCTGACCGGACAGCCCTCGGTCAGGGAGGTTGCTCATCGCCTCGAGAAACGCTGCGTACTGACCGACCGTCACCTCCGTGCGATCGATGCAGAATCCAAGGACCTCGATCATCTCCGGACCACGACCGGACGGGCAGCCGGAATCCGCAGCCGCCGGCGAGTCCGCGAGTCCCGCATCTCCCTGGCAGCTCGGTCCACATTCTGGACCGCCGTCGGCGCCGGCTCCTGAAGGAGGAGCCTCGCCAGAGCCAAAGCTCGTACACGCCGCCGCGATGCAGACCAATCCGAAGACGGAGAGCCACACCCCCGAGCGACGCATGTCGGGAGCGTACACGACGCACGTGAGTCCCGTCATCGAGCCGTCAGGCCGGGATCTGGAGCTCGTCCGCGCTATTGAGCACGCTGCCGAAGTGATGCTGCCAGAGGCTGGCACCCAGACCAGCCGAGCGATCCAGGGAGGATCCGACGCTGAGCCACTTCAGCAGCGTAGGGTGCAGTCCGGCGTCGAAGAGCATGAAGCCGGCGGCGAGGCAGCAGGTGTCCGCTTGGATGCCGCAAACGAACACGCGCTCCACCCCGCGAGACTTCAGATGCTCGATGAGGGTGATGGGCGGCAGGTAACCGTGCTTGATGAAGACGCGGTCGGCGGGAACGAGGCTCTCGTCATCGGCTGCGGGCTTCCAGCCAAGCTGGCGCATGAAGGGCGTGACGGCCTCGTCATGCCTCTCGACGGTCGCGACCGTGTAGAGCCTTCGGCTCAATGCCGTGATTGCACCCACGACGTGGTCCGGCACGGAGAAGTGGGGCTGAACATCGACGACCAGCAGCGCTTGCGTGCTGGTCGTCGGGTGGATTCGTTGCTGCGTCGTCATCGGTAGCTCAGCAGGAATGGCACTGACGCTCAGGGTTTACCATCGCCCACTCGCTCCGCCATCGAGCACGCGGAGATAGTCGACGAACCGTCAATCACGCTGCGAGCAACTCACCCGGTCGGCGTGATCGTGAGCGGGCCATGCACGCGATAGCCATGGCGTAGGAGCCAGGTCTCGGCGGGACAGACGGGGAATCTCCATCGATCCGATTCATCGGGGACGTAGTGCGGGCCGTCCCACCCGTCGAACACGCAACCGCTCGCGTACAGATCGAGAACGCCCTCGCCGAAGCTGCGGACGCCGTGATGCGTGTAGTTGCCGAACACGTACGAGAGAGCGTTCCAGGTCTCCTTTGGCGTCGCGAGATCGTGGCGGTGATAGCGATCGACCCAGACCTTGCCCTTGCGCCCGAGGAGAAAGTTGAGGCGGCGCCCCAGCGCGATCGCAAACCCGCTGACACCCGCGCGAAGCGGATCGTATCCCGGGGCGCTCTCGGTATCGGCCTCGACGATCAGGTGCAGGTGATTGCCCTGAATCGAGTAATGATTCACGCGGAAGTGATCCTTGTAGCGGCGCTTCCGCTGATCGCGAAGGACATCGGCGAGGATCCGCTGCACGCGCTGCTGCCGAAGCGACGGAAGCCCGGTCTTCGCCCGCAACGTCACGTGCACTGGGTGGCGTCCCTTGTGCACCGGCCGCTTCGCATGCGAGACGCGCGAGCGCGCGTCAGGATTGCTCGGCTTCCTTCCAGCTCCGCGCCGCTTCCCTCCCCAGCCGCCGGTGCGGGGCAACGAGAGCTGCTCGCCCTTCTTGGGCTTCTTGGGCTTCTTCGGATCCTTCGGCTTGCTCGCCTCGATCGGGCGCACCCCTCGCGACTCGGCCGACGCTGCCAGGCGATGAGGTGTTCCGGCAGCGCGGCGATGCCCCTCGCGCGGCGCGGTACTTACGGCACCTACGCCGCCGCGCTGGGCCCGCCAACGCGACAGGTTCGGCATCGCGACGGTGGTGCACCGCGTTTCAGTCGTGCGGGACGTGCGGGCACCTCCCGTCGCGCCGGCTGCTTCGAGCTGTTCTCCTTCGCCTTCACGCTGCCGGTTTCGAGCGCACACGGCTCGCCCCCGCGCGTCGCGCTCGTTCTCGTATTGCGCCATCGCCCCCTCGTCTCACGCGCCGAACTTGATTCGGCGATAGTGTGCACTTCATCTGGATAGTCAACCCGTCCGCCGGCCACTGGGCGGCAGGAGCAGGGCGGCGCAACGCACGCATCGAGGCGATGGGCACGCCACGGACTCGAGCGGGCTCATTACACCATGCCCGAACGACGTTTCGCTTGCTCGTCCGCGACCGCATGGTCGAGCGGTCGATTGGTCCGGCGTGGTGTTCTACGGGTCGGCGAGGGCGTCGACCAGACCCCGTTCGAGGAGCTCACGCTCGTGATCGAGTAGCTGGCAAGACGAGCGAGCTCGCGCCATCACTCGTCCACGAGCTCGTGAGCAGCCCGTACGTGAACAAGGCCCTTGCGGCCGCGCCAATTGACGAGAAGCCCGGGCGATCGCGAAGCTTCAGGAGGTCTTGCGCGCCCTCGCTCGATCGACGACGGCGGTCAGGACCACGATCAGGAGCATCGCCGGGAACACGTAGAACGCCGGGCTGTCCCACGCGGCGCCTCGCGGCCGGTAGACCTGGCCCGTGACGGCGCAGACCGCGAGATACAGACAGAGCACCACGGCCCCAGATGCCTCCCAGAGCCGTCGATCGATGCGCGCTTCCTCGAAGCCCGAGAGCGGTGCGGCTCGGCCGAAGAGGCCGCGCCACCTCGGCCAATCCCAGAGGAGCAGCGCGAGGGTGCCGAGCCACATGAGGGTGACCACGCTCGCGGTCGGATAGACCTTCGTGCTCCAGCAGAGCGCGAGGATGGTCGTGAGGATGGGCGCCGCGAGGAGAGCGCCGAACGTCGCGAAGCGGCCGGTCATGAGCAGGAGCGCCGCCACGAGCTGTACCGCGCCGACGAACCGATAGAACCATCCCGTCGCGTGGAAGGCATGGAGGAAGTCGTGGAACGGTCCGTGGAGATCGGGGTCGGTGAACGGCTGACCAAGGACCTTCTTGAGCCCGGCAGGGACAAAGGCGAAACCCAAGAAGATGCGCAGATTCGCGACGACGACGGCAACCCAAGTCTTCCGTCGTGCGCTCAGTACCAGGTCGTCGATCACGGCCGCGCCAGTCTAGGCCGGAGCGGCGACGTCGCGAGTCGACAATCGGGAACTTTCGACAACGGGCTCGGTTGCGGTCGAATCGAACGTTGCGCAGCGCAGACACCGCACCGCGCGGCGCGTACGATCGTCGAGCCATGCGCCTCGCACATCATCCCGGCGCGCTCGAGCGGTTGCGGCGGCCCACGCCGGAGGAGCCGCTTCGGCTCTTCGTCAGCGGCTGCCTTCCCTGGCGTCCGTGCGGCGTCGACGGAAGCGATTACGGCCTCCACGCTCCGCTTCGCGAGATGCTCTCGCTCCCGACGGTCTCCGTCGCGTCGTTCTGTCCCGAGGACTTCGCGATGGGCACGCCACGAACGATGCCGGACATTCACGGTGGCGACGGGTTCGCCGTGCCGAGCGACGGAGCCCGCGACTGCTCGACATACCCGTTCGAGAACTCCACGCTCGACGTCGCCGCGCGGCGGGCCAAGGCGGGCGACGGCAAGCAGCGCATGATGCCCGTCGAGCGCGAGCCGAAGGGATTCTCGGACGCGAGGTGCAATTCGCCACGCAGGCGAAGACGGACTGCGAGATGGTGATCGGCGGTGTAGGCAAGGCGCGCAGCGTCCCGGTCCGCGAGTGGGCCGACAGAAGGTTCAAGGACAGCGACTAGACCCAGCCGATCTCCCTGGTGGCGATCGAGAAGGGCTGCGTCGGCGCCGCGTACCCGGACGCGAACACCTTCGCCGAGGTGGCCGGGTGCGCCTACATGCAATAGGGCGCCGCGTCGCGCGTCGTTCGCGTCGGCGCGCCGTACACCGGAGAGAAGAAGTACGAGAACTTCGGAGCTCCTGCTACGCCGTCGATTGGTCCGGCGTGGTGTTCTACGAGGTCGGCAAGGACGTCGACCAGACCCCGTTCGAGCAGCTCACGCTCGTGATCGAGTAGCTGGCACCACGAGCAGTCCCGCGGTGTTTGCCCGGCAAGCCGAACGTCGAGCGTCCATTTCTTCGCGAGGCCGTTCGCTGCCAACGCTGTTCCTTCTCGCCAATCCGCGCCGTGGCTCGACGGACAGCTCTCCAATCGGGACGGCATGCCAGCGCATCGGCGCGACCTCACGCGAGGAGCGGTCGTCGCGCACCGCTCGCGCGGACAGAGCGCTGCTACTCACACGCGGTCCTGCCGGTCGTCGTGCGCGCAAGGGTAGCGAGAACAAATGACCATGGCCGAATTCCTCCGCAGGACTACGCCTGGCTCTTCGACCCGCGCGGAACGCCGGGCACGTCCACGGAGGAAATATGCAACGTCGATTGGGCAACGGTTTGCTCGGCTCGCTTCTCGTGATGACGGCGGGGCTCGTCGGATGCACCACGAACGACGGCGGCGGAAGCACTGCGTCGACAGCGAGCGTCCAGGGCGCGATCGTGGTCGACCGTTGGCCGACGCTGCCGCTCTGTACGTTGCTGAATCGTGGCGCGGTCTACTACGTCAAGGCCGAGAACGAGCTCGTCTACTGCGACGGCAGCCGGTATCAATCGGTCGCCGCTGGCATCGACGGCAAGGACGGCGTCACCTGGCTCGTCACGACATCGCCGGCGACGCCGCTCGAATGCCCGGCCGGAGGCGTCGTCATCAAGGTCGGCCCCGACGCCGACCGCGACGGCAGTCTCGATCGCGTTGCGGCCGAGAGCGCAGTGTGCAACGGCGCGAACGGCAAGGATGGTGCACCAGGCAATGACGGCGCTTCCGGCAGAGACGGCAACCCGGGGGCGGCAGGGACGAACGGTCTCACCTCGCTGATCCGGCAGACCGCGGAGCCAGCCGGCGAGCAATGCCCAGCCGGTGGGATCAAGATCGAATCGGGCATCGACGCGAATGGCGATGGGTCACTCTCGGCGAACGAGGTTAGTCAGACCTCATATCTGTGCCGACCCGAGGCAGATCTGCCCACGCCCGATGTCTCGTCTGGCCTTGGGGGAACCCTCGGGACCATCGGCGGGACGACCGGAATGGTGAGCGCCCATATCATCGAAGCTTCACCGTCAATCCTCTCGAACACGCTCGATACCACCGGAGCCATCTTCGCCAGGGACGTCTTGTCACCAGGAGGCAAGCGCCTCTTCGACCTCGGTGCGGGCGACGACTCCACTACTGCATCGAGGGTGATGAGCTTCGAGATCCTCGGCCGAAGCGAAGGCGCGAAACTGTGGAGGACCAAGGACGAGATCGTCTGCGATACCCCTGGATCGAAGTGCTCCAGCGTCGACTACATCGCCGACTTCGCCGGGGTGAAGCTCGCTGTCTTCGTTTGGCGCGCGTTCTCCTTTCCCTTTGGTACGCCTCCGGACGTCAGCTCCGTCAGCAACCGGGTCGCTCAGAAGCTCGGCGACATCGCCCTTGCTCACCAAGACGCTGGGCTCGAGAACAGGTGGAGGAAGTCGATCCTGCATGTCATGGCGTACGACCAGGCGCACGCCGCCGCCGTCCTCACCGCTCTGGGCTCGCTCGACGCCGTAACGCTCGCGGACACCATCGTCATGGTGACGAGGACGATCGAGAGCAACTACATCTACTGATCCTGCGAATCGGAGCAGTCATATCAGCCCTTGGCCTTCTCGATACGCCGTGCTCGATCGAGATGCTTTCGAGCGTCGGGAAGATCTCGCGCACGACGCGCCGCCATGCGCGGCCGTGTCGTTCGCCACTACCGGACGCTCGAGCGATCCGCGCCTTGATCGTTCCATCCTTCGTCGCCGATCCTGGCGCGCGGGATCATCACGAGACCGAGTGGTATCGGGCTACGTTCTCGACGAGCACGCCACGTCCGGCGCCGCGTTGAGCGGGCTCAGAACCAGCACTCCCACAGCCCGACGTCGACCAGGGCTGCATGCACAGTCGCGCTGATGCGCTCGCGCGAGCCGGCGAACGGCTGGATCTGGTGGAGTCGATAGCTGTCGATCAGCACCACGTCGCCCGTGCGATACGTGACGGTCGCGTGGCGGGCGCGCAGCTCTTCTCGCGTCGGGTGATCGTGCCCGTCGTAGAGGACGTCCCACACCTTCAGCCCACCGTCGGTCTCGGGCGTCTGCAGCATCGCGACGAGCGAGATCGCCGGACGACGTCGCTGGACGTGGTGCGCGGCCAGGCCTTCCGTGTCGAAATGACGGACACCTCCACGCGAGGCGACAGGTCCGCCCGGAGGGAACACGTGAATGCCCGGACCGCACCATCCGCGGCGCTGCACGGTACGGCCGTCCCGGACCACGCGCGCGACGAGATCGCGCATCGCCTGCTGGAGCCCAGGACAGTGCGCCTCGACGCGAGCATCCGAAGCCGCCGTGTCCGCGAAGTAGGCGCTGCTCTTCCCCTCCTCGTAATGCGTGTAGAACGCACGCCCAAGAGCGAACTGCTCGCCGCCGAAGTCGTGCGTCCACACGTCGCGAGCGCGGTACACCCCTTCTGTCCAGCGGGCGCACTGCTCTATCGAGAAGTGCTGCTCGATCACGACGGCGCACGACGAAGCGAGCGCGGCGAAGGCGCCGTCCGCACGATCGACACGAAAGATGAGGTCCTCACTCGCCATCTTCGGGCATCTTACGCGCGGCGCTCGATCGCGACAGGCCCCCGTCGACGCCGAAAGACAATGGAGCGATGAATCCAGAGGAAGGAAGCCTGCATCGTCTCCGTACGGTTCCGAGCGCGGCCTGCTTTCGGTCGTGAGCTCGGAGCCCAGCCTTGTACGTGACGGGGCGCTCGCCTCGACGCTCATGCGACGAGTGGATGCTCACGCGATGAGCGGATGCGGGTTGGCGCCGAACGGCTGGCCCGGCACCTTCAGCGCCGCCGCGACGGCGGCCCAGAACGCCTTCGGCCCGGGCGTGTTCGCGGCGAAGCGCGCCTGCGAGTTGACCGGAAAGCTCACGCCCCGCTTCAGGTATTTGCCGAAGAGCATCGCCACGGTACCGTCGCCGTGATCACCGTTCGGCAGACGAACGAGCTCGCCCGAGATGCAGACGACCACGTTGCGATCGGGTGCGTTCAGCATGCGGCTGATGAATGTCTTGATCGGATTCAGCCGGTTCGCGCCGAAGCCGCCCTGCCCGAGCAGCTTGCTGCGGGAGTACGTTCCATTGAGCGATCCGCCCGTGCCCGTCTGGTGGAAGTCCCACGAGGCGAGGCCGAAGTCGCAGATGTTGACGACATTCGTGCCGGCGGCGCGGATCATGATCTCGGCGCCAGCGAGCATCGATGCCCATGAGTTGACGGCGCTGGCTCCGCCGAGCCCGTAGGCCGTGTTGATCTCCGCGAACGTGACGGGCGGCGGAAGCGGCTTCTTCAACGAGGCGACCGCGGAGTCGTACGCGTCGGTCAGCGAAGACAGACGCCCCGGATTCGTCGTGATCTGGCGCTCCGAGATCGCCTTCGCCGTCTCGAGCGTCAGCGCGCCTGCCGCGCGATCCGGCGCGTCCGGGTCGGGAGCATCGCCGCCCGCCGCCGCGAGCGCGTTCTTCAGATCCGACACGCGCTGGAGCGGCACGCCCTGGAACGCCGGCTGGTTCTGGTATGCCGGCGCACGATCGCCGAAGTAGACCGCCTTGAAGGCCGAGTCGCCGCCCATGCGGAAGGCGAGCTCGTTGAGGTAGCAGCTCGATCCGTTGATGAGGATCGCGCGCTCACCACCGGAGCGGAGGTTCTGCGGCGTCGTGTGGAGCGCATTGTTGTGCCTCATCCCGATCGTCGCCCAGTGATCGAGCGCGAGCTGCGGGAGCGTGCCGAACGTCGCGGCGTCGGTGAAGACGCCGTTGCCGACGTTCTTGATGTTCGAGCCCGTGACGCCGAACACGTTACCGGTGAGGAACTTGTCCGCGCAGCCTGCAAACAGCGCGTTCAGGCCGCCGTTGAAGAAGATGTGGACGAAGTGCGAGGTCTCGCCCGCGGCGCGCGCTTCACCGACGAGCGGACCGAGGGCACGCGCACCGGCAGCAGCGCCGGCCGCGGCGAGAGCGCCTTTGAGGAGACCACGACGGGAGAGGTTCTTCATGGGACGGCCTCAGAACGTCAGGAACTGGCTGGACGAGAGGATCGACGAACAGACGTACGCCCAGTGGCGCGCGACGTCGGTCTGGGAAGCGAGCTTCGTGACCGCGAGATCCGTGCAGCCTGCAATCTCCTCGGGGGAGGGAGTCCGGCTCCACGCCTTGCGCATCATCTTCGTGCACTCGGCCTTGGCGCTGTCTGCGGTCGGCGCTGCTTTCAGATCCGGCGCCGCCTTCGCGTAGGCAAGGCAGCCCTCGTACGAGATCTCGAAGATCGCGTTCATGGCCACGCCCGAGTAGACCGACTCCGCGAACCAGCGCGCAGGAGGATCGTCGAAGGATGATCCGGCGGTCTTGATCGACTCGGGTACGACGCCGAGCACGCGCTGGTACTCGCTTGCCATCACGACGTATGGCTTGATGCGCGCCCGGTTGACGCCCATGTTCTCGTTGAGGCGCGAAGCTTCGAGCTTCGATCCGTCGAAGAGGACGTACGAACGCCCCTGCGGCTTGACCGTGCACTGGAGCTCTTCGGGGACGGGCTCGCCCTCGCCCGGCGTGCCGTCTTCCTCGGCGCTGCCCGGTCCGCCGCGGGCGCGGCTACCCGTGAGCGAGCTGGCGTCTTCGGCGCATGCCGACATGAGGAGGGCGATGACGGTCGCGATGAGTCCGATCTTCATCTGGCAAGAGCTCACGCTTGTCTCCTTCAGTTGGTGCAGAAGGATGCGTCCTTCGCCACGGCCGCGACGGCGCTCTGGATCGTCTTCTCGGTCTCGAGCGCGGCGACGCACGCATCGAAGACCTTCGCTTCGCACTGGTTCTCCGGCCGTCCGTAGAGGAACTTGAAGACCTGACGGCACTGGTTGAAGCGCCACCCATCCGAGTCGACGAGCGCGTGAACGAGGTCCTTGTCATTCGCGATCGACTTGCCGAGGAGCTTCTGCGGGCCTGCGCTCGGCGGGGTGAACGTGATCGCGTCGCCCTGCCCGTTGCGCGTCGGGAGCAGGTGCGCGACGGTGTCGATCGCGAACCACGCGTCGAAGTGACACCCCTTGCACGCCGTCGCCTTGCGGCCTTCGGCGCTGCGATCGTCGCCGGGGTTACCGACGGACGGAACGAGCTCGAGGCCCGTCGTGTTCTGCACGATGCGGAACGCCGCGACGAGCATGAGGCCGTTGTCCTCGTTGCCCGCGTAGCGCTTCATCCACGACTGCGTGCGGAAGTATCCGAGCCCGTTGGGATCGTCCTTCACCTCCATCCCCGCTCCGGCTGTCGCGAGTGGCGTCACCTGGTAGGCGCCCTGGAACAGCTCCGACCACGGCTTCTTCTGCGTGATGACGTGCTTGGCGAGCCAGTAGATCGGATCGTCGTTCGCATTCGCGATCGGACCGCCATTGAGCTCGGAGTTCGTGAACCGCGCGAAGCGCTCGGCGAAGTCGGGCGAGGAGACCATCGCACCGACCGCGGCCTGCGGATCGGGCGCGGTCAGCAGCGTCGGATCCGGGCTCTTGCCGGTGAGGGCGATCGCGATGCGGATCGCGCAGCGCTCGCTCAGCTCGGCCTTGTCCGCCTCCGCGCCTTCGGCATGCGCGCTCTTCCTCGTGAGCAGCGCGGTGCCGCCGGCGAGGAGCGGGACGAGCAGCGCGGCGATGGAGATGCGCAGAGCCCTGCGCGACGGGATTCGGCTCTTCGAGAGCATGCCCGTCATCACGCAATCGATGTGCCGCCAGGTGGGAGCGCGGATCCTCGCTCAGTTTGCGCAGGTCCGTTCGCTCCGAGCAGAAAGATGCTGAAAGACTGTCTTTCCCTCGCGAGATCGCGCGAGTAGCCGCGAGCTGGATCGTGGGCGCGCGCGAGGGTCCGCGCCCTCGTCCGGGTCGATCCCCGTCTCGCGACGAGGCTGAAGCCGAGCGGCGGAGGACCCGACTCTCCTATAATCCACGGCGCCGGTGCGACGCGCGCTGCCCGACGATCACGAGCTTCAGCCAGGCCAGATCCTCGGGCCTTACGAGCTGCTCGTTCCCGTCGGCTCCGGTGGAATGGCGCACGTCTGGGCCGCGCGCCATCGCGGTGCGGGGGCGATCTTCGCGTTGAAGATGCTGATGCCTCACCTCGCGGAGAACGCCGCCTTCCGCGACATGTTCTTCGACGAGGCGCGCATCGCTTCGCGGATCCGGCACGAGAACGTCGCGCGCACGTTCGAGCTCGTCGATCTCGACGGCTTCCTCACGCTCGTCATGGAGTGGGTCGACGGGAGCTCCATGATCCGCATGCTGCGCCCCGGTCCCGACGAACGCGACGATGCACCTCTCGTCGCGCTGCCGATCCGGCATGCGGTGAAGATCCTCTCCGAGACGTGCGCCGGGCTCCACGCAGCGCACGAGCTCGTCGGCGACGACGGAAGGCCGCTCGCGGTCGTCCATCGTGACGTCTCCCCGCACAACATCCTGCTCACGCTCGATGGTCGCGTGAAGATGACGGACTTCGGCGTCGCGAAGGCGATCGGCAAGAGCCACATGACGATCGCGGGCCAGGTCAAAGGCAAGCTCGCGTACATGTCCCCCGAGCAGCTCGTCGGCGGAGGCATCGATCGGCGGAGCGACATCTTCGCGCTCGGCACCGTCCTCTACGAGAGCACGACGGGGCAGCGGCCGTTCCAGGGCGAGCACGATCCGCAGGTGATGGCGGCGATCGTCATGGGCAACTTCCTGCCGCCGAGCACGATGGTGCGCGGATACCCGAAGGCGCTCGAGGAGATCGTCATGCGTGCGCTCTCCGTCGAGCCCGACGCGCGATTCGCGACGGCGCGGGAGCTCCGGCACGCGCTCGAAGCCTGGCTCGCGTCGAGCGGGCCACCGATCAGCGCGCCGCAGATCTCGCTTCTTCTCCAGGAACGCTGCGGTGCCGAGCTCGGCGCACGCATGGCGGCGCTCTCGGTCACGCAGCCGGCAGTCCCACCGCCCGCGCCGAGCCACCCGGCGATGGGCTCGGGGCCGCACGCAGCCTACGACTCGAACAGCACGATGGAGGTCGATCGCCGGACGCCGCTGCACGTGCGAACCCGCGAGCCCGCGGGCGGTGTCTCGCTCGCGTCGACGATCATCGCGATGCTCGTCGGGCTCGTGCTTGGTCTCGGCGTGCTCGTCTACGTGAGAAACGCCCTCCGCGAACGCAAGCACGCTGCAGAGGCGCTCGTCGTCGACGCCGGGACGGCGAGAGCGAACGCCGCACCGATTCCGACCATCGCGAGCAGCCCGCCGGATGCGGGTACGCTCGTCGTCGGCGACCTCGATGACGGGCCCGCAGCTGCAGACGCCGCTTCACCCGAGGTGACGCTCCGTGTGCCTCCCGGCGCGCGGCTGTTCGTCGACGGGAGAGAGCTTCCTGCCGACACCACCCGCATCGCTCGCCCGAACGCGGGCGTCATGACGGTCCTCGTGAAGGCCGCCGGACACGAGGATGCGATCGTCGAGGTCAAGCCGACGTCGCCCGACGAAATCGACGTGACGTTGATCGAGAAACCGAAGCCGAAGCCGCGCAACAGCGCGCCGCGGCCCGATCTCGATCCTGCCTCGACGATCGCCATGCCGCCGAACCCGTACGAGTGACGCGCTTGCTCGTTCTGCCGTCGTCACGTTCTGCCGTCATCAGCAGGACCGATGACGCGTCCTCGCCAATCAGATCTGCGCGCGAGGGCGGCCAGCGGCGCGCCATTCTTCTTCGTGCTCGGCAGAGGACGTGTACCACCACTCCATGCGTGCACGGACCTCCCGTGCGACGTCGTGGAGCTCGGGCTCGAGGTGCATCTTCGTCGAGAAGTACCTCCACCAGTATGCGATCTGCGCTTGCTCGTAGGCCTTCAGCAGCGCGAGGGGGACTGGCGGCCTCTGGTCCCGCACGCGGCGTTCGGCCTCCCGCATCGTGTACCACTCGCGCTCGGCCGAAACCCATGAGAGCGCGTGAGCGCCGAACGCGATCGCGGTGCGAGCGAGCGTGCCCGGCTCGAACGTCGAGACCGCGCCGCAGTGTGCGCAGCGAAGGTTCACCGCGCGATACGCGACGGGAACGTCGAGCGGCGCGGTGCAAGTCGAGCAGTTTCGCTCTCGCTGCTGCGCGAGCGAGCGCGCGTGGATCTCGCGCGCTCCGCCGGCGTAGACGTGCATCTCCACCGCTTGCCTTGCGTTCTCGAGGACGAACGCCACGTCCTCGCCCTTGCGTCGTTCGACATCGAGCGCGGGGCGCTGGTAGCCCTCCGCCTCGAATGCACTCTCGACCTTCTCGTGCCACGTATCGATGATGCGCCGCTCGAGCTCGTGCAGGCGATCGTTCACGCCAGCCCACGCGACGCCGATCGGCGTCACGTCGTAGCCGCTCTCGCGAAGCGCATCGCGCGCGGCAGCGGCAGCCTCTTCGCGAACCAACTTGTGACGATCGCTGATCTGGGCCAGGAAGCCCTGCCAGCGTTCAGCGGCACGTGCAGTCATGAATGGACCTCTCCGCGGTCGCGAGCTTCAGATCGCTTGCTTGCAGAAGCGACAGATGCGTTCTTCGTTCTGGCGTGGGGCGCCGCAATGTGCGCAGACGATCTGCTCGATGCCTTCGCGCACGGGGGCGGCTTGAGGCGACTCGGACTTCGCAGCGTGAGCGGCGACGGCTCGTTTGAACATCGAGCCGACACCGCTGTTGCCGCTTCCACCGTTCCCGTCAGAAGGAGATGTCGACATCCGCCTTCACGCCCGGGTGCTTCGCCGCGTACTTGTCCTCGACACGCTTCATCGTGTCTCGGTACTCCGTCTGGTTGAGCATGTACGTGCGCTGAATGTGATAGCCCATGAAAGCTGAGAGATCGCACCAGTCGACGACGCTGAGGTCGCAAGCCTTCAGCGCCTCGGCGGCATCCTTGCCCTGCTTCGCCGCATACGCCTGCTCGAAGAGGATCTCCCAATACCGTTCGAGCGTCATCGGCGGCTGCATCGAGAGATCGCGGTTTGCGGAGCGCGCCGCATTCGCTTCCTTCGCATACTCGGCGTACTTGCCCTTCGACGCGTTCTGGAAGGCGGCGCCGTAGATCTGCGCGATGACGAACGTCGTGTCGCGCGCCATGCGCGCTTCCCATTCCGCCTTCGCCTTGTCCCAGCGCGCTTTGTCGATGCCCTGGCCCTTGAGCATGTCGTCGAGGTTCACCCCCTGCACGATCGCCGCGTTCATCGCGGCCCACTGCTCGAGCGTGATGCCGTCCACCGGATTGAGCTCACCGGAAGCAGCCGCCTTCTTCGTCGCCTGCTGCATCAGCTTCTGCGTCATGCCGGCGCGATGATTGAGCATCCGCTGCGAGACGACGTCCATGCTCCCGTGCTTCTTCACGAGGACCGAGAAGTAGGAGTCCTTCACGATCTGCCAGTGGCTGTGATCGCGAATGCCGAACTGCTTCATCGCGCGTTCCCGATCTTCCTCACCGATGGTGACGTTCGGCGCGATCATGCCTTCGCTCTCGATGTAGAGCATCGCCTCGAAGAATGCGTCTTCGTCGGTCTCGGGGTTGAAGCCCGCGATGTCGAATGGCGGCTCGTCTTCCTCTTCTTCAGGGTCAGGCGCCGCAACAGCGCTCGCGACGTGCGCGATCGACGATGCGCTCGTGCTGGGCCTGGGTGCTGCGGGAAGACCTTGCGGCTCCGACTTCATCCCGAGCAGCTTCATCACGAAATCGATCAAAGCCTTCAAAAGTCCCATTAGCCTTTTCCTTCCCCTCGAGGCGCTTTGCGATGTGCGGTGTCGTTCACATTCGCGAGCGCAGGCGGGGACGCATCTCAACATCAGTCCGATGGATGATCCAGATGAGAAGTCTGGCGCCGAGGTGTCTCGATCTCGGCGCGAGCCGCACGAGCCGCAAAAGCCTGCGGCTGACGCCCACGTCGATGCACTCCCCATTTGGTGCATTGACAATCGCGTCGACGTAGGCGAGCCGGTGCATGCGATTCGATGCTCCGTTCATCGGACTGCTCATGATGTCCGTCGGAGCATCGACGGCTTGCGGGGTTGCGGATTCCGTCGGACACGCTCCGGACCAGCCACCGCCCGCCCCCGGAGACCTGCGGCCGTCACGCCGCCGGCGACGGCGGCTGCCGCCGGCGACGGCGTCTGCCGCGGCGATGGCGCCTCCCCCGTTCCCCAACCGGATCCGACCTGACCGCAGCTCCGCCGTTGGGATCCCGCCGACCAAAGCTTTACGCGCCGCGCCGGGCGGGTGAGACTTGTCCTCGTGCGCAAAGAGTTCCTCTCGATCGCGGCGGTCGCCGCTGGTCTCTTCGCCGGGCTCGGTCTGACGATCCCGCTCGCGCGTGGCGACGCGAAGCCCCGCACGATCTCGGTCGACGAGATCAAGGACGGCATGAAGGGCTACGGCCTCACCGTCTTCAAAGGCACCGAGCCGGAGAGGTTCGACGTCGAGGTCGTCGGCGTCCTCCGCAATTTCCGCCCGTCGCAAGAGCTCATCCTCGTCAAGACGCCGCACCCGCGCCTCAACGTGACGAAGAACGTGCGCGGCATGAGCGGAAGCCCCATCTACCTCGATGGCCGCCTCGCCGGCGCGTACGCGTACAGCTGGAGCTCCTTCCAGGTCGAGCCCGTCGCGGGCGTGACGCCCATCGCGCCGATGCTCACCGAGATGCGCCGCCCGATCCCGCCGGGATTCTGGCCGCTCGAAGGCGGTGCTCCTCTTCCTGGGAACACCGCGAAGAAGCCCGAAAAGCACGCGATGAACGGCGGACCGGCGAGCGGCACGACCGCGTTCGACGGCGTGCCCGGCACGTACGACGTCGAGGCCCACGCCAACCAGGTCGCGAGCCGCCTGACCGCGGGCCTCGATCCTACGCGGCCCGTGGTGCCGACCGCGACTCCGCTCATGCTCGCAGGCATGAGCGATCGGTCGATCGCCCTCGTGCGCAAGCTGTTCGCGCCGCTCGGCCTCGAGCCCGTGCAAGCAGGATCCGGCGGCGGCAAGGACGATCCGAACGCGCCCAAGCACTACGTCGACGGCGGCGGAGTCGGCGTGCAGATGGCGCGCGGCGACGTCTCCTTCATGGGCCTCGGCACCGTCACGCACGTCGAAGGAACGAGGCTCTGCGGCTTCGGGCATCCGATGATGGAGGCCGGCGTCACTGCGCTGCCGACCGCGATCGGACGCGTGCACTGGATCTTCGCGAGCGATCAGCACTCGTCGAAGATCGGCGAAGCGGCTCGCTCGCTCGGCGCGCTCGTGCAGGACCGCCAGAGCGCGATCGTCGTCGACGAGGCGAAGACCGCGCCGGTGTTCCCGCTGACGGTGCAGATCCAGGGCGCCGAAGGCATCCCGAAGAAGAGCTGGAACGTCGAGATCGCCGAGGAGCGCTTCATGAGCTCCGGGCTCGTCGCGTCCGTCCTCGGGTCGATCATCGATGCCTCCGTCAGCGAGCGTCGCGACGTGACCTGGAAGCTCAAGTCGAAGCTGAGCGTCCGCGGCCACGGCACGATCGAGCTCGAAGACTTCGGCGTCGCGACCGGAGGAATGCCCGACGCAGGCGAGCTCGCGCACGCGAAGATCTCGCGCGCCGTCGGCGAGGTGCTCAACAACCCGTGGGAGCTGACGCACATCGAGAAGATCGAGACCACGCTCGTCGTCGACTATTCGCGTGACCTCTGGAGGCTCCGCGGCCTCGACGTCCTCGATCCGGTCGTTGATGCCGGCGAGTCCGCGCGCGTGCGCGTCCACCTCGTCCCGTACGCCGGGCCAGCGACGACGAAGGTGCTCGAGATCAAGATGCCGACCGAGCTCGCCGGAAGAGAGGTCGAGCTCGAGGTCGTGCCCGGCTACCAGGTCGTGCCCGATCTCGCGGCGCCGCAGAACCTCGCCGACCTCCTCGCCAACTCGACGCGCCAGAGCGTGACGCCGCGGAGTCTCGTGCTGCAGTTCCGCGCGCGGATGCAGGGCGTCGCGTACAAGGGGCACGTGGCCGACCGCTTGCCCGCCTTCGCGCTCGACGCGCTGCGACCCTCGAGCACGGACGTCGCTCCGGACGCATTCCCCTCGTACGTGCGGAGCATCGTGGCGCTCGATCGCTACGTCGACGGATCCGATCGCGCCAAGGTCAGGGTCAGACCCATCGTGCGGTAGCGCGAGAGTTACATAAGTGCGCGCCGGGGCGCTCCCGCTCCTTCTCACGACCACGCTTTTCGTCGCGGCTGACGAGTTGATGTAGGATCTCGGCATGATCGCGGTCCGCCGGATCGGCCCTCTCATGCTCGTCTCGTTCGCTCGCGCTGCTCTTTGTGCCGGCATCGCCGTCGCGCCGGTCTTCATCGCCGAAGACGCGGGCGCCGTCGGCACGCGCACCTTCGTGCTCGATTCGCTCGAGAAGATGTCCGGCGGCGACCTGAAAGGCGTCTCCGTGAGCTCCGACGGAACGGTCCGCGCCGGCTTCACGCTCGGCAGCGCGCCCGTCCCCGACGCGACCACGGTCTTCTCCGCCGTCACGCTCACCGACGGCTCGACGCTCATCGGTACGAGCCCGAACGGCAAGGTCTACAAAGCGGTCGGCGATGCGATCACGCTCTTCGCCGACACGGGCACGCTCGCGGTCACGTCGATCGTCCAGGCGAAGAACGGCGCGGTGTACGCGTCGACGATGCCCGACGGGAAGATCTTCAAGCTCTCTCAGGGCAAGGCCGACGTCTTCGCGACGCTTCCCGACGTCAGTCACGTCTGGGCGCTCGTGCTCGACAAGAACGGCACCGGGCTCTTCGCGGCGACGGGGCCGGACGGCACGGTGTTCCACGTCCAGCCGAACGGCTCGAGCTCGGTGTACTTCCGGAGCACGGAGACGAACCTCGTCTCGCTCGCTCTCGCGGAGAACGGCGACCTCTACGCCGGCTCGAGCGGCAAGGGCCAGCTCTACAAGATCACCGGCCCCGGCCGCGCGACCGTGATCGGCGACATGCCGGGTGAAGAGGTGAAGGCGCTCGCCGTCGGCAAGGGCGGCGTGCTCTGGGTCATCTCGAACGAGTACGGCGAGCCGCCCGAGCCGCCGAAGCGCTCGCCCGCCGCGGGCCGCCTCCCACCGGGACCGAGCAGCGCTGCGCGAGCAAAGCCGGGCAAGGGACAGCTCCATCGCTTCGACGCGCAAGGTCGCTCGGAGCGGATGATGAAGCACGACGACACGCATTACATGTCGCTCGCGCTCGACGAGAAGGGTAACCCGTACGTCGGCACGGGCGCCGAAGGCCGCGTGTACACGGTCGACGACGCGCACACCGTCACGATGGTCGCCGACACCGACGAGCGTCAGGTCGGTGCGCTTTTCGTGAGCAACGGCAAGGGCTTCGTCGCGACGAGCGATCCGCCCGTGTTCCGCCGCATCCTCGGTCGCGGCGGACCGGACGCCGTCTGGACGAGCAAGGTCCTCGACGCGACGCTGCGCGCACGCTTCGGCACGCTGTCATGGCGCTCGACGGGCCCGATCGAGCTGTCGGTACGTACGGGCGGCACCGGCGCGCCGGACGCCACCTGGAGCGGTTGGAGCAATCCGATCACGACCCCGACGCCCATCAACCAGAACGCGCGCTACGTGCAGGTCCGCGCGCGCTTCTCTCGCGATCCCAACGCGCAGCTCTCGGAGGTGACGATCCCGTTCGTCACCGACAACGTGCGGCCGGTCATCACCGAGGTGAGCGCGACCGCGAAGGCCGGACCGACGAAGGAGCCGACGAAGGAAATCCCCGCGAGCGGCGGCGAGCCTCCGAAGCACGACAACGTCGTGAAGGTGACGTGGAAGGTCGACAACCCCGACTCGGATGCGCTCCGCTACCGCGTTGCCTTCAAGCGCGAAGGCCAGACGCAGTGGCGTGACGCGATCAAGCAGGACGAGGTGCACACCAAGCCCGAGCTCGACTGGGACACGACGGCGCTCCCCGAGGGCAAGTACCGCGTCCGCGTCGAGGCAAGCGACGAGCCGGCCAATCCGCCGGATCAGGTCCTCAAGCACGCGCTCGAGTCCGATACCGTCCTCGTCGACAACACGCCGCCTCGCATCGAGACGTTGACGCTCGCGGGGCGACGTCTTCGCGTGCGCGTCGTCGACGGGACTTCTCCCATCGCGCGCGTCGAGATCGCCGTCGACGGCAAGGCCGAGTGGAGGCCGCTCGCGCCGACCGACGGTGTGTTCGACACGGTCGACGAGAGCGTCGACAGCGATGTGTCGGCGGTCGTTCCGCCCGGCTCGCACATCGTCGTCGTGCGCGCGTTCGATGCGGCCGGCAACTCGGTCTCGCGCGACGTCGAGGCGAAGTAGGTCTGACATTCATGTCAGGGCGGTGTCGGACGGGGCAGCACGGCGGACGCTGTTCCATGGTCGAGCCGCCTACCACCTCGCCGCGATCCGGCTGTTTTTCGGCCTGATCCTGCTCGTTCGGAAGCGAACGCGAGCGGTCGCGGTCCATGCGGCAGCACGGCACGACGCGTGAATCCTTACGAGACAGCCTTCGTCGGCGTACCCTTGTGATCGACGTCTTGGTTCTCCCGTCCTCGTCATGACGAGCGCGGGTCAACGCCGGGCAACCTCTTGCGTAGCACCCTTCTTCAGTTCTCTTTCGTGGCCTTGCCGCTCGCAGTCGTGAGCGCCGTCGTGGCCGCATGTGGAAGCACGGACACCGCGAGCGCCTTCCGCGCCAGTGAGGCGGCCGATGCACCAGGCGGGGGCAACAGCGGCGGGAGCACGTCGTTCAATCCGAGCGATGCGAGCTCGAACGAGAAGACCGCGCCCAGCGGCAGCCCGCTCTGCGGCAGCGTGGCGAACCAGTGTCTGCCCGACGACGACGGACGGAACTTGCTCCCCGCCGGAGTCACGTCGTGCGCAAAGCCGATCGATGCAGACACGCCGGGCTCCGATGCCGGCGTCTCCCCATGCCGTCTCGTCGCGAAAGACGGGAAGGTCGCGCCGGAATGTGCCACGGGCGAGAGCGCGAATCCGGACGGCATCGACGGCTTCTCCTGCTCGAAGGGCTCGGATTGCGCGCCCGGCTTCGACTGCGTCGACGGTGAGAAGGGCCCTGTCTGCCGGCGTTACTGCTGCTCCGGCTCGTGCGCGAGCCAGATGTCCCAGAACGGCGGAGCGACGTTCTGCGATATCCAGACACTCGTCGACTATCGCCGTGACGACGTGAAGGCGCCCGTCTGCATGCCGGTGAAGACGTGCAAGCTCCTGCGCCCGGGCGAGTGCAGCGACAAGGAGACGTGCGCCGTCATCAACGAGAGCGGTGATACGGGATGCGTCGCGCTCGGCTCTGCCAAGGCTGGCGAGTCTTGCGACAAGGAGCACTGCGCGAGCGAGCTCACCTGTCTCGGCAGCCCGGGCAATCGACGTTGCTACAAGCTTTGCCGCGTCGACGGCGCGGATTGCGCGCCCATGCAGACGTGCACGACCGGCTCCGTCTTCCAGGACACGACGTTCGGCGTCTGCAAGGACTACTGACGACCGCGCCGAAACCGGAAGCGGCACGGGCCGCACGGGCCGCACGGGCAGTCGACGGATGACCGCTCGCAAGGAGCGCGCGCTCGTGCGGCTACGACGTGAAGGAGCTATCGGCGAAATGCGTCCCACGCGGATCGCGACACGTCGACCGACACCTCGACGCCGTCATCGTGCACGGCGAGGTGGATCCGGCCCAGATCGAATATTTCCTTACCGTCGACGAAGCGCTTGCGCCACTCCACACCGCTGTACGCGCAGACATCACGCGCCAGCGCCTTGAATGCGTAACGCGCCGCAGACCGAGTGGCGGACGGCAACCAGCGGCGGACGCGACCGCCGATGAGCTCTGTCTTGTCGTCCGGAGCTCCGAGAAGGAGCACGTCGATGAGCCCGATCTGCGGCCCCGTTGCGGGTGCCGCCGCTGCGCGCGTGTCCGGGCGCTCCTCCCGCGTCAGCACGTAGACTGGCTCGATCCCCAGATCGTCGCGCAGCCACTCCTCTGCCATGGCGACGAGCGCGCTCTGCCGTGCTGCTCGCCAATCGGCCTCGAGATCCGGATACCGCGAGACGACCTCCCGGAAACGCCCGAATGCTCCTTTCCCACGCAGGGCAATGTCGAACTTGTCGCGGATGTCGAGGTCGCTGATCGAGCCTGCCCACTCGCTCATCAGGTCGTACTGGCGGGAGGTCGCGAGAGGTTCGATCCTCACAAAGCGCTCGGGCTCCACATCGATGATGGATCCGACCTGCTCCTCGTCCTCGTCGATGAGATCGAATTCGCTCCGGAACACCTCGATGACCTCCCCGTTGGTCAAATCGAGGTAATAGCGGATCGGCTCGTCGCGTCCGGCCGTCATGGCGTCCAGGACCTTGCCCATTTCGACGTGCAGCTTCCGGCGTTCCGGTTCGGCTTCGGGATCGATCCTGGGCTTCATCCTCTCGACGGTACTCAACGTACTGCGATTGTTCCAGAAGCCCTCGTCCTCGTTCAACAGCTCGGGCGCGGTGCGTTGCACGGTTGGTTGCAGACCAGCCGGTGACGGAACCTTCGATGGAGGTCCAGCGCGTAGGGCGGCGGTCTACCTCCGCGGTGTCCGAGGCCGCGGAGCCATCGCACGGCGCTCTCGCAGGCGGCGACCTCCGGCGCAGTCCTGGTCTCCTGCTCGAGGACGCGCATCGCATACTCGTAGAGCGGGGGCTCGAGCGGGTGGCCGACCTCGTTGAAGTAAACGCGGTCGAGCGCGTCCATGACGGGTACGCCGCCTCCGCCCTGCTCGAGCGCCTCACGAAGCGCGCTCGTCAGCTCGCGAATGAAGGCGAGCTCGCGCACGGCTCCGCGTGGGTAGTGGTGATACGCAAGGGGCGGGACCGGCATGTCCTTCGTTGCGCTCTCGAGGATCTGCAAGCCTGCGTCGATCTCTCCGCGGGCGAGCTTCGGAGCTGCGGTGGTAACGGCGCGCGCCAATGCTTCGCGGGCCGTCGGATTCACTTCGACCCAGACCGGAGCGGCGCCCGCATCCGTGGACGGCGGTGAGCTCTCGGAAGCGTGCGCGTCCGACGACGGCTCGACCCGAGCTGCCGCTGCATCCGCGGGCGGAGGAGCCGTTGGGGGCGCTTGCGGTGTCCCGGTCTCGACTGGCGGCGGCGCCGTCGATGCGCACGCGTTGGCGAGGACGACCAGCAGCACGACGAGCCATGAGCGAGCCATCAGTGACACCACCCTGTCGGGATCACGTTCGGGCTCAGCTCCGCGAGCCCATCGAGGTGATGGCGGACACGGGCCACTTCGGGGTCGCTGTTGCCTCCGGCGCGCTCACGGAAGGCGCGGACCACCTCGAGAGCTTCCTTGCGCGAGAGCTCGCTGAAGTCGGCGCGAGGGAGGCCGAGGCGCTCGAACACGCGAGCGATGGCAGCCCCGTGTTTCTGCGCAAACTCGGTACGGACGCCCTTCTCGTAGAAGCGTAGGCGGAGCATCTGGTCGGCGCGCAGCGAGGCGCGTGAACGTTCAGCCGGCAACGCGCTGGAATGAGCAGCGAGCATCCGATAGGCACCGTACGCGCGATCGGCATCGGGCTGGTGCGGATCCGTGATGCGTCGATCGCCCGACAGGAACGCATCGAAATGCCGGTCGGCGTCGACGACCAGGCCGCGCCGTTCCTCGAGCGTTTTCCCTGCGTTCGCGATGCCTCCGTTCAGCGACCATGCGGTCGCCGCCCCGTGCGCTGCGACGAAGCGGTCGCCGAGCGTGGAAGTGCGACCTCTCGTCGCCGCCTCCCAGTCGTAGAGGTGTCCGATCGGCGCTCCTGGCGAAAACCCGCTGTATCCCCAGAGCGTCTTCAGGTTCGGGAAGGCAGCGGTCCACTTGGATGCATCCTGCACTTGATTCTCCGTGAAACATCCCGAGAGCTGGATGTCTTCGATCTGGCGGGCCGCCGCCGGAAGGGCCTTCGCGAGAGCGAGCACGTTGTCGAATCTGAATTCGCTGCCACCGTGGCCGCCCATCAGAAAGCCGCCTGCCGAGTGTCCCGAGAGGATCATGCGCGACGCGACGACTGCCCCCTTCTCGGCGGGAGCCCATGCGAGGGCGATCCTGGCGAGCTCGTCGCGGCCGCGAAAATCCGTACCAGCGAGCGCATCACCGAGGGCGACCGACTTGTCGGCGTCGAGCCCGTAAGCCTGCCCCACGGCGGCCGCGAAGATGTGCGCCCCCATCTCGCTCGAGAGATCGTACTCGTGGCCCTCGAACGTCACCGTCGAAGAAGCCGAGCTCTCGATCGTCGTCAATCCGACGCTGCGCGCCGCGAGCGCACAGCTCTCGATCCCCGAGCTGTCCTTGTTCATTCCTACGTAGAGGATGCGATCGTTCGTCGGCGCGCGCGGCGCCTCCTTCCACGCCGCCGCGGGAGCGTTCCGGCACGCTTCGGCGAGCGTGCGGTCGCGCAGCCTGTCCTGCGTCGGGCAGGAAGGCGACGCATCCGAACGCGCGGGGCGAGGCGCTTCTTCGTTCTCGGAGGGATGATCGTGGCGAGTAGCTCGCGTGGAGCGGTACGTGGCGGAGACGTCGGTCGGCATGGCCGCCACTTCGGCCGAGTGCCTCGCTCGGTTGCGTGAGATCGACCTTCGGCTCGACCCTCGGCCTCGTCGCAGCCGGAGCCCCGACCGCTGGACGTTGAGGGCTAGGCCCTCGATCGGCGCGGGCAGGACTCAGCATTCGGCGGCGCCTTGGCGAGGCAGGCCGCGCGAGCGGGCCATCGAAGATGGTCGTCGGCGACGAATCGCCCTTTTTTCTCTGAACCGCGCACTCGGCCGGTCGCCGCCGCGACCAGGGACACCAGTTATCCGCATCCCTTGGTGTGCCCGTTGCTGTGTGGCCGGCGCGTGCGCTGGCGGGGACGCGCGAACCTTTCGAGGAGGAATCGATGAACCACATCAGCCGTACGCTCGTCGCTCTCACTGTCACTGGCCTCGCTTGTTTCGGATGTGCGTCCGCCGATCAGGACGAGGACGTGGAGAGCTCGGCGAGCACGCTCACAGGCAACGGAGCGCCGTCGGGTGCACATTACAACCTGAATCTGATCGGCGTCGCGAACCCGAAGACGGCGGACATGACGGGCTCGAACCGTCACACGATCTTCGTGCCGTTGAGCGGGTCGACGAAGATAAACCTCTCCGAAGGTGACTTCGCCGTCCTCGACGGCAACGGCACAGATGGAACCGCGGCGTTCCAGCTGCCGAACCCGGACCCGACCAACAGCGGGACGACCACGTATTCCGTCTGGGTGCGTGCGCTCGGAAAGCCTGGTGGCAAGGCGTCGATGCAGACGTGCGCGACCGACGTCGCGACCGGCGAGCTCTACTGCAGCGTGTACACCACCGTGTTGACGCGCAAGAAAGGCAAGTCTCAGTTCACCGATGTCTCACGCGACCTGCTCTACATCTATGCAGACCTCAATGGTGACGGGAAGACGGAGCGGTATCCGCTCTTCAGCGACGCCATGCAGGACTACTTCTGGCAGTACTCGAATCAGAACCTCAAGCAGGCGCAGCTCCGGTTCTACGCCGTCCCCTCGACTGTCCCCTGAGCCGCCGGAAGCGGGACACACGCGAAGCCGCTGCGCGCGACGACGACGTGATCGAGCAGCACCACCCCCGCAAGCTGGGCAGCGGTAGCGACGCGCGCCGTGAGCGCGATGTCTTCCCTGCTCGGCGTGGGGTCTCCGCTCGGATGGTTGTGAACGAGCACGAACGCGCTCGCGTCGACGCGCAGCGCTACGCGCAAAGGATCCGAGGCGCGAATCGCCGCGCCGTGGAGGCCACCTCGCGCCACGCATCGCGCAGCGCGCAGGTGGCCACGACCATCGAGCGCGAGGATCCAGAGCTCCTCGTGCGCGAGCGCCGCGATCCTCGGCGCCGCCCACGCCGCCACCGCAGCTGCGGACGTGAGCTTGTCGGGCGCCCGTGCTCTCTCGATTTCCATTCGTCGACCGATCTCGAACGCTGCCGCGACGGCCCGCGCCTTCGCGAGCGCGGTACGGTTCGGGCGCCCCGGACGAGGCGCGCGGTCGAGCGCATCGAGGTCCCGACCTTCGAGGTACGCCGCGATCTCGAACGGATCGGATCGAGCGAGCGCCTCGACACCGCCGGCGCGCTCGACGAGATCGCTCATCGGTTCCGGCACGCGAAGGACGAGCCCGAGGAGCTCCTCGAGCGACCGCACCGCGAGATCGATGTCACCTTCTTCCACGACCAGCACCTTCGCAACCCGCGTGCCGATCGTGCGTCATGTGATTCCCGTCGCTTGCCGGCCCCTTTCCCTGGCCCGGGCCACATCGGGCCAGGCCCGGGGCCAGGCCGTCATCACGCGATGCGGGCCGCTCCGGAGATCCATCCGTCGCGATCCCTCCACGGAACCACCGCTCCCGATCCATCGGCGCGGTGCGCTCAGGCGCCCGTGTCGCGTCGCGGATGGCAGCGACCGATGAAGCCGCAGTAGATCGACTCGCACTTTTCGATCGCGACGCGCGGGAAGGACTCCGTCCAACGGGCGCGCACGAGGTCGGCTCCCAGCGCGGCGATCCGCGCACGGACCTGATGCTCGTCGGGGAGATCCCGCCAGAGCGGCTCGCCCGTCCCGGCACCGAGGAAGGAGAGCCCGGCGCGAAGTCGGCGCGCTTCAGGGAAACGCGCGCGCGCCGCCAGCGCATAGACATCGAGCTGGAAGGCGTAGCCGTCCGTATCGCCGCTCCGCGCGCTCTTGTAATCGACGACGTCGATTTCGCCATCGGGCCACGCGACGACGAGGTCCATGCTGCCGCGCAACGACACCGCTCGCCCCGCAGCGTCCTCGATCGGAAGGACGAACGCCACCTCACGGAAGATCTGCGCGCCGCGCTCCGCGATGGTCCGGACGTAGCTCGTGTTCAAGAAGCGCATCGCGCGCGCTGCAATCGCGGCGTGTTGCGGATGGTCCTCGGGGACGCCGGCGGCCTCCAGCAGCGGCGTCACGGCAACAGTCGCTCGCTCGGGATCGAGAAAGGTCTCAGTGGGCAGCTGCTCGAGGACGGCGTGTGCGATCGTGCCCTGCGCGCGCGCGTCGAGCGGGGTGCTGTCGCCCGCCGCCGAAGCATCGGGCGCGCGACGTCCTCGCACGTGCTCGGGTAGACCGAGCAAGTGAACAAGCTCGAACCGGCGAGCGCAGTGATCGAAGTCGGCGAGGGCGGTCGGCGCGATCGGCAACACACGCCACTCCGGCGGACGCTGCACCTGCATGTTCGTCGGCGCCTCCGGAGTCTCGTTGGCCTCCTCGGCCGGTGTCGTCGTGATCCCCGTGAGCAACTGGGATCCCGTCATCGGCGGCGGAACCAGCGCCTCCTCCGTCCTCAGCAACTCCGGATGTTCGGCCGCGAGGACCTCCACGACGGCAAGCGACGACGAGCCGGGGTCCAGCGCGCTCTCGCGAGAGCGTCCGCCGACGAGGTACATCGACGTGGCGGCTCGGGTCACCGCGACGTATGCGAGACGCTGCCGCTCCGCTCGCTCGCGACGCTTCGCGTTCGCATACGCGCGGGAGTACGAGGGCGGATCGAGAACGAGGCCGCTGTCGTCGGCGACGCGAACCGAGAGAGTGTTCGGCGCGTCGCCGCTTCCGAGCGCTACGCGCGCGACGCCTCGCTCCGTCCGCGGGAGCGCAGCGCCGATCTCCGGGACGAACACGATCGGGAAGTCGAGCCCCTTGCTCGCGTGGATCGTGAGCAGGCGGACCGCATCGTCCTCGTCGGAGAACGTCGCCGCCTCCGACTCCGCAATCTCTTGCTCCTTTGCATCGTCGAGCCAAGCGCGGAACGCGCGCGCGTCCGGATGCCGATCGGCCATCGCGAGGAGCTTCTGCACGTTCGCGACGCGCTGCTGGCCGCGCGGCATCGTGGCGAGCACAGTCTCGAGCCCGCACATGGCGACGGCCTCGCGAAGGATCGCGCCGGCACCCAGCCGCCCGGAGCAGCGCCCGATTGCAGAGACGAGCGATGCGATCGCCGCGAGCGCAGGCCGATCTTCATCGTGGATCAAGTCCGGCCGAGGGGGACGCTCCCACGATGACGGCGCAACGAGGCCTTTGCCGGATTCGACGAGGCCGAGCAGCGTCTCGTCGTGCACGCTCGCCCACGGACCACGAAGCACTTCGAGCATCGCGAGGCGATCGTTCGGGTCGAGAACGAACGCGAGCATCGCAGCCAGGTCGCTGATCTCGCGCGCACGGAAGAAGCTCTTGCCCGCGACGACGTACGGGATCTCCGCCTGGGCAAGCGCAAACGCGACCGCGTCGAGCATCCCGTTGGTCGTCGCGAGGACGGCAATGTCACGGTACTTCGTCGAGCTCGATTCGCCGTCTCGAACGAGCGCATTGATCTTGGTCGCAATGACGAGCGCTTCTTCGAGACGGGTCGACGTCGCGCCTTTGGGCACGACGCGCAGCCACGTCGTCGCGGGCTCGCCAGTCGTCGCCTCGGTGCCGGCGCGCTCCGGCGGAACGAGCAGGTCCTCCGTCGACGGAACGTATTCGATCTCGAAGAGCTCGGGCGGCGGATCGCCGACCTGGAACCGCCGCGCGCTGAACGCGTTCGCGAACGCGAGGATCGACGGCACGCTCCTGCGGTTGTGACGGAGCGCGTGGAAGTCCGCGAGCGGCTCCTTCGGCTCCCACGTCACGCCGGCGGGTATTCCGAGCGCCTCACGCGCGGGCGCGCCCGCGAGCCCGACGGCGAGCTCGGCGAAGATGCCGACGTCGGCTCCACGGAAGCCGTAGATCGATTGCTTGCGATCGCCAACGACGAGGAGCCCTGCGGGACGCATCACCGACAGCGGAGGGATGTTCCCCGCTGCGGGGCGCGCGCCGGGACGGGCCCAGAGCAACTGCAGCAGATCGCGCTGCACGCGCGAGGTGTCCTGGAACTCGTCGACGAGGAGCGCCTCGATGCCCGAGCTCACCTCGTCGGCGACGTCCGGCCGATCGCGCAACAGCTCACGCGCGGCTCGCAAGACCTCGCCGAAGCCGAGCATCGCCCGTGCGCGTCCCGCGCCCTCGATCTCGGTCTCCGCTTCGGAGACGACGTCACGGACGAGCGTCGCGTGCTCGACGAACGCATGCCGCGCTCGCCACGCTCGTGCGAGCCGCCTTCCCTTCTCCTCGTTCTTCGCTCCGGGGAGATCGTTGCGAAAGAGGAAGAACGACTCGAGCTCGGGCGTCTTCTTCCCTCGTGCCGGGAGCGCCGTCAGCGCAGCGGCAGCGTCCTCGATTCGCGGCTCGTCCGCGGCGTCCCATGCCGACGCGAGCGCGCGCGCTGCCGCTTCCGCCGCCGGGTGAGCCGAGATCGCGCGTGCGTGATCGAGCAGCTCGCGCATCTGTCCCTCGACGATCGCTGTATCGCTCGCGTCGATCCTGAGGTCGCGCGCGCAGCGACCGTCTTCCTCGAGCTGCACGAGCACGCGTCGAAGCGAGAAGACGAGACGATCGATGCCGCCCGCCGCCTCCGCGAGCGCTCGCAGTACGTCCGGGCTGTCGGCGAGCCGCCGCTCGAGCGCCCGCGCGATCGCATCATCGGCCCGCGCTCGCGCGTCCGCCTCGGTCGCGAGCTCGAAGCCCGGTCCGAGCCCGAGCTCGACCGCATAGCGCTGCACGATCCCTGTTGCGAAGCTGTGCAGCGTCCCGAAGCGAGCGTGCGGGAGCCGAGCGAGAGCCTTCTTGGCGCGCTTCGCGAGCTCGGTATCCGTCGCGCGAGCGCCCATGACCTCGCGAAGGCCGGCGGCATACACGGACGCAGCGGGCTCGGTTGCGAGGCGCTCGACCTCGCTCGTCACGCGTGCCCGAATCTCGGATGCCGCCTTGCGGCTGAAGGTCGTCGCGACGATGCGCGACGGATCGACGGCGCCGTCCGCGCGACCGCCGACGAGCAGGTGCACGACGACACCGACGAGCGCATGCGTCTTCCCCGTCCCGGCGCTCGCCGCGAGGACCAGGTTTCGCGGCATCGCATACAGCTTCGCGGTGCTCACGACGGCTCCTTGTCTTCGAGCTCGTCCGACGGCGCCATCGCGAAGCGAGGCTTCCGGCACCCGCCGCTCACGCTGCAATGCGTGCACTCCGCCTCGCGCGCCGGAAGCGGCGCGAAGCGACCGGAGCGAGCGTCGAGCGCGATCTGGAGCACCCGGCGCTCGATCTCCGACGGCACGTTCGGAGCCTCGCGGCGGGCAAGATCGCTCACGCGATCTTCGGCCTTCGTGTTGGGCTTGGTGTCCGTCGCGAGATCGCGCGGCTGCATCGGGACGTACGCGCCCGTCGCAGGCGCCTCGAGACGCCGCGCCGCGACGAGCGCGTAGATCGGCACCTGGAGCGCGGTCTCGCCGAGGAGCGCAGAGGAGTCCTTCACGGTGCTCTTGCTGCGCTTGTAGTCGATGACGCGGACGGCGTTGCGGCCATGTCCCCGATCGATTCGATCGACCGATCCACGGAGCCAGACCTGGGTCTTCTCGTCCGTCACGAGGAACGCCGGCCATGGCTTGCCGTTGCCGAACGCCTGCTCCGCAAGGGCGAAGTCCCATGCCTCGTCCTCGATCGCGCGCACGAGGACCGCGCGCACGGACTCGCGGACACGAAGCCGGACGATCGCACGGAGCGGCGCGTGCCCTGGAGTGTCGGCGAGGGCGGCATCGGCCGCGTCGAGCCCCTTCGTCAGGATCGCTCGTGCGTCGCGCGGCCGGCGTGGCCATTCGTCCAGCGTGGCGACGAAGGCGGCTGCGAGCGCCGTGTGACCGAGGTTTCCCTCCTCGCGCGCATCCGGCAGCTCGCGCTGCTCTTCACCCTCGCGCGCGGCGAGGACGACGTGCGCGTAGCCCTTGAACGCGCACTGTCCAAACCGCTCGATCGACGTGACCGCGAGCGCTCGCTCGCGCGTCGCGCCGGTCTCCGACGACACGACGTCCTCGATGACCTCCGGCACATGCGATCCGAGAACGAGGTTCCCGATGACGTCGGACTGTGGGCGCAGCGGATCGAGGAAGAAGCCCTCACGCGCACGCTCTCGCGCTGCGCGACGCGCCACCTCCGCCGGCGCACGGAGCCCCTCGCCCGCGGACGGGCCGAGCTCCGTGACGCGCGGAGCTTCTTCGATCGCGATCCCCACGCGCGCGAGCCCGACGAACACGCGCGACGGCGATGCCGGCGCATCCGTCCCGTCCTCGGCGGTCGTGAAGAAGACGACTCGCTTTGCGTCGGCCGCGGCGGTCGCCAGCGCGGCGAGATCGCGCGCGGCGACCTCGGTCGGAGCGACCGGCACGAACGCTTCACGAGCAGCGCGCGCGATCGCCCCTTCGAGCGCTTCCGACACGAGCGTGACAGGCTGTACGTCGCGGGGGAGCACACCGTCGTTGGCGTCGAGCACCACGAGCACATCGAGCTCGTCGCCCGCCACGTCGGCGAGTCGCGCGATGCGCACGGCACCCGCGCGACCGGCTCCAGGAAGCTGCGCCGACGCATCGAGCAGCTCCGTCAGCTCGAGCCGGAAGACCTCGCTGTCGATCGGCCGATCCGACGCGCCTGTACGGAGCGCCGTCGTCTCGTACGCATCGAGCGCCGCCTCGACGACGTCCCATGCGCGGACGTCGCGAGCCACTGCGAGCCGCTCGGCGCGGTCGACGCCCGTCGGAGCCTCGTCGCGTGCAAACGTCGCGAGCGCTCCCCTTCCCGCGCGCGATGCGAAGCCGAGCTCGTGGAACAGCGTGCGTGCCGCTCGCGCACGTTCCCTTCGCGTCGTCGCTGCCCGCGCGCGCGCGAGCACGGCCGCGATCTTGCGCGCGTTTGCTTCGTCTTCACCTCCACGTCCGGCTGCGGTGAGGACGAGACGCTCCATCTCGTCCGGGCCGGCCGCGGTCGCGCGGGTCTCGAGCCCACGCGCGAGGCGGGCGAGGATCCGCTCGGCATCGCGGAAATCGAGCGGCTCGTCGCCATCGCTGCCAAGCAAGCGCGGTGCATCGATGTAGCCGGAGCGAAGGAGCCTCGCGACGTCCGAACGCTCGAGCGACTCGGCCGCAACGAGGGCATGAAGTGCAGCAGCCACGACAGGCACGCTCGACGCTGGGGCGCCGAGCGCGTCGTGGAACACGATCCGTTCATCGGCGAGCGCTCGGCGAAGCGGAACGAGCGTGCGCTCGTCGCGCGACGGATAGGCGATCGTGATGCGCTCGACGCATGCGCCATCGTCGAGCGCCCTCCGAACGAGCCGCGCAACGGCACGAGCCTCGCTCCGTGCATCCGCGGCGCGGAAGAGGCTGACGCGGGGAGCCGCGTCCTCGTGACGCGCCGGCATCGTGCCGAGATCGCCGAGCACCGCCGCGATCGTCTCCGTATCGGGCGCCGCATCGAGATGGCGCGCGACGACGTCCGCGATCACCTCGAGCGGATCCCGCTCGCGCCCTCCCTCGAGCCGCTTGTCGAATGCGGGCAAGACGACCCGAGCGTCACCGACGCGGCCCGCCGAGAGCGTCTCGTCGAGCGCCCGCCACCAGAGGAGGTCCTGGGGATCCCACGAGAGAAGCCATCGTGATCGGACGCGGCGCGCACCGAGCATGATGCTCACGACGTCCGCGCCCGCGCTGCAGATCGCGGGGGCGAGCGCGGCCCCGACGAGCCGGCCGTCGCGCGCGCCTGCCCGC
>JAEXCN010000264.1 GCA_023402175.1 Pseudomonadota bacterium
GCTCTCGCGCACTGAGCCTCCCGCGCCGGTCCCGACGGCACCGGCGATCGTTCCGACGCCCGTGGCCGAACCGACGTACGCGGCGCCTCCGGACAGCAGCGTGGTGGCAACGGTCGAGCCGGTCGCTTCCGTCGTGCCAGTCGCTTCCGTCGCGCCAACGGCGTCGGCGCGGCCGGCGCTTTCGGTTCGTCCTTCGTCCAGCGCTCCGCATGCACCCGATCGCGACAAGGACCTCGCGCTCGCCCGAGAGCGCGCGTCGATCGAACAGGCACGGATGGCGCTTGCGCGTGGCTCGGCCGCCGATGCGCTGGCGGCGCTCGAGGTCCATGCGCGCGAGTTCCCTGACGGCAGGCTCGCCGAGGAGCGCGACGCGCTCAGGATCCATGCCCTCGCGTCTTCGGGACGCCGCGAAGAAGCCGCGACGCGAGCACGCGCGTTCCGTGCGACGTACCCGTCGAGTATCTTCCTGCCGGTCGTCGATCGGGCGGCCCCGAAGAACTAGAGATGCCTCTACGTTCGATGCGCCTGCCCGATGCACCTGGACGAGCGCGTGCTACGCCAAAGAGATCCTTGGTCGTCCGTCGAACGATCCTCTCGCTGTCGCTGTTTCTCTCGCTCGCGGTGCCTGCGTGCGAGCTCTCGGCGGATCTCGGTCACGACACGCCGCCTGATGCGGGCGTGGAAGAGGACTCGTCGATCACGCTCCCGAAGGGACCCGAGCCGACACCACCGACCGCGCCGGACGTGACGCTCGCCGAAGCGAAGGCGCGCTGCGCCGACCCAGCGCATGGACCCGTCGACGCTTATTCGGACTTCGCCGGGCTCGAAAAGCGGCTCGTCGGTCGGTGGTTCGCGTGCGATCGAGGCGACGGCTCGACCGACCTGTTCCAGCGCGAGGTCGGGATCGAGTTCCACGCGGATCACACGTGGAACCTCCTTCGCCTCGATGCCGCCGAGAAGTTCGTCGATCAGCGCGGGATCGACAACGAAGGTGAGTGGGGCGAGAAGTACGCCAACTTCCTCGGCTACTACCGCCTCGCGCTCGCGAACGATCTCGTGCTCGTCCAGCTCGCGTTCGAATCCGCGCCGCGCAGGCTCCGCACGACGGACGAGAGCACGAAGATCACGACGTGGCTCGTCCCTCTCGGCGTCGACACTGCGCCGCCGCGCCCGCGCTGAGCACGGCATGTCGCGACGTGCGTGATGGATCGCGCGTCATCCATCGGAGGATCGCGCCCGTGCAGTCGTCGACGCTTGCCCGTCTACAATGTGTGCTTTCTGCGGGCGCACACGAGGAGCGGAGCCAGGCACGCGAATTGGAAAGTGTCGCGACAATGACGCTCGGCCGCCTCGCGCTCGCCACTCTCGCTGCGCTGCTCGTGGCGTGCGCCGGGGAGACCGGCGGGCCGCACACGTCGGCGGACGAGCAGGTCGCCGCCCAGCCGTGGCGAGATTGGCGTGCGCACCCGGCCGTCGTCGAGATCGACGACGCCGACGAGATTTTCGCGCTCAGCGATCCGCACGGCGGCTACCCACAGCTGGCGCAGCTGCTCACGGCAAACGGCCTCATCGCGAGCTTTCCCGCGAGCCCGGACGACGCTGCGAAGGTGCGATGGACGGGCGGCAACGCGATCCTCGTCGTGGCCGGCGACCTCATCGACAAGGGACCGAGCTCGCTCGGCGTCATCGATCTGCTGCGATCGCTCGAGTCGCAAGCGCCGGCGAGCGGCGGGCGCGTCGTCGTCACGCTCGGAAACCACGAGGCCGAGTTCTTCGTCGACCCGCACAACGACAAGGCGACGTCGAACGCGCCCGACGCGGTCGGCATCGACAACGAGCTTCGCGTGCGCGGCATCGACCCCGCCGACATCGCCGCGCGGCGCGACGTGGACGGACGCGGCGCGTGGATGGCGAACCTGCCGTTCGCGGTGCGCGTGAAGAAGTGGTTCTTCGCGCACAGCGGGAACACCGAGGGGGACTCGATCCCCGCGCTCGAGCAGCGCCTTCGTCGCGCGCTCGACACGAAGGGCTGGCGCGCGAAGGACATCACGGGCAAGGACTCCATCCTCGAAGCGGAGGAGTGGTACGGCCGTCCCGACAAGGACGACACCGCGCGCCGAAACGCGGCCGCGCTCGGCGTGAAGCACATCGTGTTCGGTCACGATCCGGGCGCGATGAAGGACCGAGGACGCATCCTCGCGAGCGGCGACGCGGCGCTCGTGAAGCTGAACGTGAACATGGGCCTCGACCTGAAGCAGTCGACGAAGGGCGGCCTCTTGCTCCACGTCCACACGAAGGGGACCGACAGCTTCGAGGTGCTCGATTCGCAGGGCCGCGCCGCACCCGTCCCAGCGACGCGGTGACCGCCTCCGAGTTGGGGCACTAGCCTCCATCGAGCGACCGAAGGCACACGGCAGACGAACTGCGCGTCACGATGATGGGCGCGCGAGGGAGCGTGGCGTTCACGAAGCTCGGCGCCTGAACGGTGGCCGTCGCCATGGCGTCAGCCCGCCTGACTATCGGCGTCCTCTCCTGTCCCGCGAGGTCGCCGCCGGCGAGATTCACAGGGGGACAGGGCGACAGGGAGCCAAGAGGGAGGAGGCCTCGCTTCGTTCTCGACCTGGACCCTTGTCGCCTCTCACGAAACGCTGGCGCGTTTCGCTCGAAAATTTGAGCCTCTCTCTCATCCGGCGAGCTTGTTCCGCACAGGCACTGGCGTCCCTGCCGGCTGCGGGACTCGGACGGAGAGCGGCCCGCGTCACGCGGCAGCGTTCATCATCACAAGAGCGCGCGTGCGGGCTGGACAGCCGTGGATGTCGTCGAGAAGTCGAGCCGCGCTCCTCCTCCCGAAGGTCTCGGACAAAGCTTGGAGAGCGCACCGTTTGCGGAACAAGGATGGAGCTCGAAAGAGAGAGCTTCCATTCCGAACGAAACGTGAAGCGAGCGCTTCACGTTTCGTGAGGGCCCGACGAGGGGCCAGGTGAACAAAGAGAGGAAGGCCCTCCCTCTGATCTTCCTGTCGCCCTATCTCCCTGTGAATCTCTTCTCGAGTCATCACGGCCAGCAGTCGATAGAGAGACCAGAGAACGGCTGCCGCCCTGTGAGTCTCGCTGGCGACGACCTCGCAGCACCAGGAGATGAGGCCAATCGTGAGCTGTCGCGCTGATGCGCCCGACGTCAGCGGAGCGTGCGGAGGAACGCCAGCATGTCGGCGAGCTCGGCTTCGCTCACCACCATCGGCGGCATCTTCCCCCGGCCGCGTCGCAACGTCTCGGCGACGTCCGCTGCTCGATAGAGGAAGGGTCGATCGACGAGGCGGACGCCGATGTGCCCTCGTGCGTCCGGTCCGTGGCAGCCCGAGCACTTGTCCGTGTAGAGCGCGCGGCCGCGCTCGCGATCGCCGTTCGCGTACGGTCCGTCGGGAAGCGCGGCGAGCTCGGCAGCGACCGCATCGGCGTCGATCGTGGCGGGCTCGAACGGTCCGGCGTCGGGCCCGTACGTCGCGGCGAGCCATGCAGTGAGCGGCTCGGTGTCCTTCGGCTCGAGGTTCGCGCCCCAGCCGACCATCTTCGTGACGGTCTTCGTCCACTGCGCGCGCGTGAGCCGCTGCTGCGCGAGCATCTCTTCGGAGTGGCACGTGAGGCATGCGCCTTTGACGAGCGCGCGCCCTTCCGCATCGGAGATGACCTCTGGTGCGGCGTTCGTCGTGATTGCCGTCGTACCAGCGTCGATCGGACCCGAGGACGACGGCCGCTCCTTCGAGCACGCCGCGAGCGCGATCGCGCAGAGGATCGAGAACGCGCGCTTCATGCGATCTCCCACGAGACGGAGTGCCAGCCGTTCCAGAAGTAGCCGCTCGGGTTCCACGCAGCGTGCTCCGGCTGCGCGTTGCCCTTCTTGTCCGTCGCTCGCGCGAGCGCGCGGACGCGGCCCGCTTCCTTCCGCTCGAATTCGTGCGTGAAGACGACCCACCGCCCGGCGCCGGGCTCTCCTTCGAGCTTGGCTACGCGCCAGGTCTTGCCGTCGTCGATCGAGACCTCCACCTTCGCGATCGGGGCGTCGCCGGAGAACGCGACGCCGACCACCTTCTGCAGACCGGGCGGCGTGTGAGCGCCGTCCGCGGGTGCGCCGATGATCGATTTGACCGGGAACGTCGTCGCCGAACGCATCTTCTCGGGCGGGACAGCTGCGCCGGGCTCGACCTTCTCCGTCGGCATTCGATACGCCGTCTGCATGAAGAAGCCCTTCGCCTCTTCCTTCTCGACGGCGATCTTCGTCAGCCACTTCACCCAGTGATCGCCGGCCCAGCCGGGGACGACGAGCCGGAGCGGCGCGCCGTGCCCGAGCGTCAGCTCTTCGCCGTTCATCCGGTACGCGACGAGCGTGCTCGGATCGAGCGCGCGCTCGATCGGGATGCTGCGGAGGAACACGGGCGTCTGCGGCTTCGGCGGTGCGTCCGCGCCGAGGAGATGGACGAACGTTCCTTTCAGGTTCTCCGGAGCTACACCCGCCTTCTCGAGCAAGTCCCGGAGGCGAACGCCGGTGAAGGTGGCCTGCCCCATCGCGCCGTGGACCCACTGGATGCCGGGCACGCGCGGCACGTGGAGCGCGCGCCCGTTGCCCGCGCACTGGAGCACGGCCGTGACGGTCACGGGCTTGAACGACTTCTCGAGCTCGGCGGCGGTGAGCGTGAGCTTGTTGGTGACGAGCCCCTCGACGCTGAGCGGCCGGCTTCGGTCGAGCGCGGGCGGGCCGAAGTGGCTGCGGACGAAGAAGTCCGGCGTCGGCGTGATCAGTCGGTCGAAACGCGTGATTGGGGTCGCGAGGTTCTGCGGAGCGCGCTCCTGGCGCAGTAGGTCCGCGAACGCGGTCCCCGCGGGCGTGAAGGCAAGCGCAATCCCGGTGCCCTGCAGGAGGCGACGCCGCCCGATCATGCGGCGCATCAAAGCGACGAATCCGTTCGCCGGTCAAGGGCGATGCATCGGCATCGACAAGGTCATGACGCGCTCCGCCATCGGTTCGAGCGCGGGGCACGAAGTTGCTCGATGGCTGAGCCCGACGCGAGCGAAACGACGGATTCGTTCGGAGATCGAGGATAGCGCACGTGCCGTGCTATGACCCGCGCGCTCTCGCGCGGCGACTAGAGCGCATCTCATTCGAACGCATCTCGGCTGCGAGATGTCCTCGGCGAGAGCGAGCAAGCGATGAAACGACCCCAATGGCTCCCCACCCGAAGCGATGTGCCCGGCATCGCGCTCGCTGTCGGCATCGGCGCCGTCGCCGTCGCGCTCGTGAAGGTGCTGCCTCCGTCGCCGCTCCTGTCCGACGTCCTCATCGCGCTCTTTCTCGGCGCGCTCATCTTGAACACGCCGCTCGCACGCATCTTCCGCGTCGGCCCGGTCGGCAAGGAGCGTGAGCCCGACATCTACGCGTCCGGTCTTCGCTTCACCGGCAAGTGGATCCTGCGTCTGTCGATCGTGCTGATGGGCATGAAGGTGCAGACGTCGTTCTTCGGGAAGACGGAGATCCAGACGATCTTCATCGTCGCGGCCGCCTCCGTACCGAGCGCGTTCTTCGTCTCTCATCTGCTCGGCGTGCTCCTCCGGGTACGGCGCCCGCTCGTCGATCTCGTCGCGGGCGGCACGATGATCTGCGGAGCGTCTGCCGTGAACGCGATCGCGCCGGCATGTGGTGCGCACCGCGAGGAGCAAGGCGTCGCCATCGCGGTCACGTTCCTCTTCAGCGTGACGGCGATGCTCTCGTTCCGGACGATCGCCTTTGCGCTCGGCCTCGATCCGTCTTTTGCCGGGCTCTGGAGCGGCCTCGCCGTGAACGATCTCTCGAGCGCCGTCGCGGTCGGCGCGCAGATGGGAGAGAGCGGCGGCGTCATGGCCGCAGCCTCGAAGTCCGCGCGCATCCTGCTCCTCGCGCCGGTGCTCGTCACGATCGCGCTCGCACGTCGCGACGCGCGACCCGTGGGCGCCCGTTCGAATCAGCTGACGAAGAGCATCGTCGACGCGCTGCCGGGCTTCATCGTCGGCTACGTCATCCTCGCGATCGTCCGCGCGACCGGAGACCGCGTCTTCGGCGAGGCCGCCGCGTGGAAGGGCCTCATCGCCGCCGACCGGTTCGTGCTCGACGTCCTCATGTCCGCGGTCGCGGCGGGAATCGGCCTCCATCTCTCGCTTCGGACGATCCTCGGCTCGAGCGCGCGTGCGGTCGGAGTCGGTGCAGGCGCATCGGTCTGGATGGCGGGGCTCACCGTCACGATGATCACGTTCATCTCGCGTGGCGCGACGACCACCGCGATGGCCATCGGCGCGCTGGCGCTCGCGACGACGTTCGTCCTCCATCGTACGTTCGCCGGGAAGAACGCGCGCATGCGGCAGATCGAGCGTCGGTTCGAGGACGGCGATCTGCTCACGCTCGAGGAGGCTACCGTCCTCCTCGACGAGCGCGAACGGGCAGGGCGCCTCGAGGAGACGTTCCTCCGCCGCTTGCTCGATCGGTTGAGCCCGTCGATCGGCGAGCTCATCCCGGCGCGCACGAGCCCGCTCGGCCATGGTGAGGGGTGCCGCTGGCTCACGTACTGGGAAGGCACGTCGGGCTGGGCGCTCGTCGCCGTCGTCCGCGAGCCGGGATCGGTCACGCCGATCCACGCGCATCCGCATCGCATGCTCGGCAAGGCGATCGAAGGCCGGCTCGAAGAGCTTCGCTTCCGTGAGGTGGAGAGCGCGCCGCGCGAGACGAATGGCGCTCGCGACGTCGAGCTCGTCTCGCGCACGGTGCTCGCGCACGAAGAGCTCGTCGAGGCCGACGGCCTCGCGAGCCTTCACGTCGTTCGCGCCGTCGGCGAGAGCCCGGCGATCGACATCCAGCTCCGTGGCCCCGAAGTCGGGCGCCCCGGACGTCTCCTTCGCCCGCGCGAACGTGTCGACGTGCTCTCGTTGAACGTCGGCGCTCGCATCGCTGCGTTCGAAGAGATCGATGGACGTCCGGGACAGAGCGGCGACGGCGCGGCCGCCGGACGACCCTCGCCGGAAGCGGCCTGATCGCCCGCGTGCATCCGTTACATCTCGACGCACTCCGTGCGTCCTGAGGTCGCGTTCGGCGTCATCGCGTTTCGAGCCGCGGGCTCGAGGTCGCATCGGGCACGTGTGCTGCATGCTCGCGCTCGTGCAGGAAGTGCATCCCGCCGTCGCTGCGGCGCGCGAGTCTCGTGGCCGCTCTTCGGCGCGCACGGTGCTCGCGTCGTTCGCTGTCCACGATCTCGTGATCGTCCTCTACTTGTTCGTCTTCGTCGCGCTCGTGGCGGCGGGCTCGGGCGAACACCGCTCGCTCTCGGCGGGCCTGCTCCTCGCGGACCTCGCGTGGTTCGCAGTGGCAGTGACCCTCGCGCGCATCCTCGACAAACGCGGGCGTCTGAAGGAGGCGTTCTACCGGCTCACGCTCGTCGGGCTCGTCGTCGCCTCGTACATGCAGCTGCGATGGATCCTGCCCGTCGTGACGTCACGCCGGGTGGACGCGGAGCTCCTCGCGATCGATCTCCACCTCTTCGGCGTCGAGCCGGCGCTTGCATGGGACGCGTACGTCTCTCCGTCGACGACCGAGTGGTTTTCGTTCTTCTACTACTCGTACTTCTACGTCATCGGCGCGCACATCTTCCCGATCGCGTTCCTCGAGCGCGACGAGGAAGCCGTCGTCGAGTTCGCGCTCGGCATCATCACCATCTTCTGCGTCGCGCATCTCCTCTACGCCGTCGTGCCCGGCGTCGGCCCGCACCTCTACTGGACGGGGTTCAAGCACGAGCTCACGGGCGATCGCTGGTGGCCGCTCGTTCGCAACATGGTGGACGCCGCGGGCGCGTCGACCGACGTGTTCCCGAGCCTTCACACGGCCGCGCCGACGTTCTGCGCGCTCTACGCGTTCCGACATCGGAAGCGGCACGTCTTCCGCTTCACGTGGATCCCGACGGCGTTCATCGCCCTCCAGATCGTGATCTCGACGATGTTCCTTCGCTGGCACTACATGATCGACGTCATCGCCGGCCTCGCGCTCGCCGCGCTCGTGTCGACTTTCGCGCCACACGTCGCGCGATGGGACATTTTGCGACGGCGACAGGCTTGGCTGCCGCCTGTCTTCGCTCCGCTCCGTCAATGGAGTCGACGAGGTGCGTCATGAGGCTCGTTGCCCGAGTCGCTGTGCTCGGCGCGCTCGTGCTCGTGACCGCGTGCGTCGGCGCGACGACACCTCCACCCGCGGAGTCGACGACCACGACGACCGCCGCCGAGGTACGGCTCGGCACTGCCGATCGCGATGCGGCGCTCGCGCGGGCGCGGCGTCGTCTGGAGGTCGCCGCTCGCGAGATCGGCGTCCTCGAGCGCGAGCTGCCGCGCCGTGGGCCGGACGGCGAGAGCCGACGCAGGCAGGAGGATCTTCGTCGGGCGGAGCAGAAGCGCGCCGAGCTCGACGCCGATCTCTCGCGCCTCGCTGCCGAAACGACGTGGTCACCCGAGCGAGGCGCGGGCCTCGATATCGGGTTCGAAGAGCTCGACGTGCTGCTCGAGCGCGCGAGGAAGTGACGATCGAAGCACGCCGCCTCGTCACCGTCGCGCTCGCTGCGCTCGTCACCTTCTCGGTGCAGGAGAGACGTGCAGCCGCGGAGCCGAGCAGGGGCGCGAGCCGGGATCCGCAGACCGATCTCCATCCAGTCACCGCGGACGACGATCCTCACGACGAGTTCGAAGCGTTCCCGCTCCTCGTGCCGCACGGCAAGCACTGGATCCGCGCCGGCGTCGAGGTCGGAGCCATCGTCATCGTCGGCTTCGTCGACTACTTGCTCAACACCGGCGCGCGCGGCGGTCTCGTCGTCGCCGGCGACGAGAAGTGGGCGCTTCGGTACGACTGGCCACGCCTTCGCGGAAAGCTCATAGGCACTGCGTACGAGCTCGACGCGAATCGTTTCGGGACGAACTACGTCTCGCATCCGATCGCGGGCTCGCTCTACTACCAGGTCGCTCGCTCGAATCACCTCACGTTCGGCGAGTCGTTCCTCTTCTCCCTGCTCGGCTCGTCGATATGGGAGTACTTCGGAGAGATCCGCGAGCGCGTCAGCATCAACGACATGATCGTCACTCCCACCGCCGGGACGACGATCGGCGAGACGATGATGCAGCTCTCGGGCTTCTTCGACCGCGGACGGAACAACGTCTCGAACCGAGCGCTCTCCTTCCTCTTCGCGCCGATCAAGTTCGTGAACGACATCACCGATGGCTCGGTCCCACGCCGCGATCCGGTCACGGACGCCCTCGGCTTCCCGACCGAGCCGTGGCACCGCTTCGAGGTCCATGGTGGCGTCGCGACCACCACACAAGCAAGGACGCGCGGGCCGAACGGCATCTCTCCGAGCGCGACCTATATGGACGTGCGCTTCGGGCTCGACCTCGCGATCGCGAACCTGCCGGGCTACCGCTCTTCGGCACGTCACTCGCGCCTGTTCGACGACGGCAACGTCTCGAACCTCGCCGTGCAGGGCGCAGTGTCGGAGGGACGCTTCGTCGATTTCCAGGCCGGTACACGCATCGTTCCCATCGGCTTCTACTACCGAGATGCACGGCTCGATCGCGCGGGCCACCTCCGCGGTCAGGGCCTGATCGTGGGCATGCGGATGTCGTTCGAATACGGGATCCACGAGTTCGATCGCGACGGGCAGAGAGCGCGCGACCTCGTCTCCGTCGTGAGCCCGATCGGGATCGCGGCCGAGCACGTCGTCGACGCAGGTCCGCTCCGGATCCGCACCGGACTCGACGTCTTCGGGGCGATCTCGGGCGTGTCGCCGTATGCGCTCGGAGACTGGGTCGCGCTCCGCGGGACGGCCGACGGCTTGCCTACGGCCGCGAAGAACTACGGCTACTACCACGCGCTCAGCGCCACGGCGTCGCCGTTCGTTGCGCTCGAATGGAGCTCGTTGCGGCTCGAGGGGAGAATGCGGACCGATACCTTTCGCGCGATCGAACACCTCGACGAGGCGAACGCCGAGGTCGACTGGAGGAACCACATCTCCGACCGTCGCTCGTTCACGCGCGCGACGCTGTCTTGGGAAGAGCCGCGGCTCGCTCCGCTCCGGCTCGCATTCGCGGGTGAGCGTGGCTCCCGTGCCGGCAACATCGGTCCCGTGCACGCGAGCCGTGGCGAGACGTCGCTCGTGGCAACCGTGGGAGCTCGATTCTGATGCAGCCTGCGCTTCGTTCCGTCTCCTCGATGACCGGCCGCGTGCTCCGCGCGAGCGTCGCTGCAGTGCTCGCGGTCGTGTGCTCCTCGCCGTCCGCGGCACACGCAGAAGAGCCACGCACCTCGAGCACGCGCGTCGAATGGCGTGAGCGTTACGACGCCGCGCGCGAGGATCTCGTGGACGGTCGCTTCCGGAGAGCGGAGCTGGCGCTGCGTGCGCTCGCCGTCGAAGCATCGACGGCGAGTGACCGAGCGCTCGCCATCGAGATGGCGCGGCTCGCGTCCGAATATGCCGAGCGCGCCGAGGCCGGCGGCGGAGCGCGCCCGCGTGGACGCGACATCCGCACGACCGACGAGCTGACGCTGCTCTACGCGTCGTCGTTCCTCTACGGCGTCGGGACCGGCACATGGTTTCTCCTGCAGGTGCAGCCGGACTCGGCGATCACCGCGACGTTGCCGTTTGCGGCGCTCACGGCGGCTCCCGTGATCGCGATCGCGACGATCGACGGGTACTCGAAGCTCCCGCGCGGTGTCCCTCACTCGATCTCGTCCGGGCTCTACCTCGGGCTCGCCGAAGGCATTTGGCTCTCGGGGTTCCAGCGCGCGCACGCCGAGCGCATCAAGAAGGAGAGTGATCCCGCATCCGAGCTCCGCTGGTCGCCCGAGACGACGGCGACGGTCCTCTGGGCGAGCGCGACGACGGGTGCCGTCCTCGGCGGAGCGCTCGGCAGCTCGCTCGTGACGACGCCCGGCCGCGTCTCGTTCACGGCATCGACCGCGCTCTGGTCCGGCGCGATCGTCGGGCTTGCGACCGGCGGGCTTCATCCCGACGACGAGCGAAGGAGCGAGCGAGCGTTCCTCGCGGGCGGCGTCGGCCTCAACGCCGGCATTGCCGCAGGCCTGCTCCTCGCAGGCGAAGTCGCGCCTTCGGTTGCGCGCGTCCGTCTCGTCGATCTGCTCGGTGTCGCCGGAGCGGTGACGACGACCGGCCTCTATCTCTCGCTCGCGTCAGGCGCCGACGCGCGAACCGCCGAAGGGCTCGCGTCCGTGGGCGCCCTGGCTGGACTCGGCACGGGCTGGCTCGTGACGGCGTCGATGCCGCGAGAGGAGCCGCGCCTGGCGCGCTCGATCTCCGCGCCGCCGCCCGTGATGCTCGAGCCCGCCATCCGCGCAGTCCCCGGCGGAGCGACGTTCGGTGTCGGCGGCACGATGTAACGTCGGCTCAGAAGACGATCTCCGCTCCTCCGTGGACACCGACCTCCGAGCGCGCCGAGCGTGACGCATTCACGCGTCCCGAGCGTTCGCTCGCCTCGCCCGCGAGCGACACGCGGAGATGGCGCGTCGGCCAGTAACCGACCCAGAGCCGGTACTGGATCCGCCGATCGCTCGCATCGAAGCTTTCGTTCGTAGCGACCGCCTCCACGTCGCGTCCGGTGATCTGACGGAACCAGTCGACACGTAGCTCGGTTCCCGCGTCGAACGGCATGAGCTCGGCCTCGAGCCGCGGGCGCATCGTCGCGCCGAGTGCGTGGTAGTAGCCCATGTTGCGGAGCACCGACGTCAGATGGATGTCGCTGTTCTGTCGCTGCTCCTCGCGCTTCGCGTAGCTCTCGACGCCGGCGAAGGTGCCGAGCGCGTCCATCCGCGCGCGCAGCACGAAGCGCCCGGAGTGGATACGCTCCTCGAGCGTCGCGCCGCCCGAGACGAGCGCGATCCGGTCGGGGAGATGGCGGCCGTCGCGGTCGAACGTGTGGTGCCCGTATTCGCCGCCGATGTGGAAGCCGCCGAAGAAGCCATGCCCGTAGAGGCCTCGCGCATCATCGGCGCGTACGTTCTGCAATGCGTATCCGAACGGAATGAGGTCCACCGCGACGTTGAAATCGACCAGGCCGCCCTCCGACGCCGCCGCGCGGATGCGTAGATCGGTCACCTCACCACCGTCGAACCAGCCGCTGCGCACGCCCGCGAATCCGTATCCCGGGATGCTGACGATCCGCGATTGGCCGAAGACGCGCAGATCGCCCTGCGTGACGCCATCCTCTTGGTGTGTGACGCCCACGCTGCTGCCGATCGAGATGCGATGCCACACGTCCGTCGGCAGTCCGAAGCCGTCGACGGTCGACGCACGTTCTGGCTGGAGGCCGTCGATGGCGTCATGAGCGGACTTGAAGGGCGCGAACACCCAGCCGAATGCGCGGGTGACTGGCGACGTGCTCCGTTGCATCAGCGCGCCGAGCTGCAGCATCGGCTCGGCGAGCGCGACGCCGGTCACCGGCGTGGCGATGAGGTCGTTGATGGCGGCGTGCTCGCGGATCTCGCCGAGGACCTCCCATATCGTCGACGCGCCGAACGCGAAGAGGAACGAGACGGGGATCGAAAGGCGATTCGATCGCGCCGCGGAGTAGTAGAACCAACCTGCGAGCGGGTGCGTGAGCCAGTTCGTGTCGAAGTTGTTGTTGTCGTACGTCAGCGCTTCGAGCGTCAGCTTGTCCTTCACGCTCGACCAGTCCGGCGAGAGGTCGAAGTCAGCCTCGTTCGATTTCTTGTCGAACGAGTACTGGACGAAGCCCGCGCCGAGAATGGCCCCCACCTCGAGGGCGGCGCGCAGGTAGTTCTTCGAGTACGGGCGCGTGTACCGGAACGCCGGCTCGTCGCCGGAGGCCGCCTCTGGGGCGGGCTCCGGCTCCGCGGCGCGTGCCCGGCTTTCCGTGGCAGCGACGACGGTCGCTGCGAAAGCAAGATACAAGAGGCACGCACGCACGAGGTCTGAAGTTGCACGCCGTGCGCCAGAGCCGCGCAGCGACCTCGCTGTGCGACACCTTCTGCTCGAGCTGTTCGATCGCGCGCGGCGTTTGATACGGTTCTGCTGTGGAGCGTCCCGTCCTCGGCGGTCGGTACGAGCTCGGGCCGGCGATCGGCTCCGGCGGCTTCGGAACTGTGTTTCGTGCGTACGACCGGCGAACCGGCGTCGATGTCGCGGTGAAGCTGGTGGCCCCTGGTCTCGGCTCCGACTTTGCGGCGCAGCGGTTACGACGCGAAGCACAGATCCTGCGCCGGGTGGCATCACGCCACGTCGCACGCGTGCTCGACGCAGGTGACGACGAAAGCGGCGCGTGGCTCGTCACCGAGCTCGTCGACGGTGCGCCTCTCACGGTGGCGACGCTCGGACGTCCGCTCCTCCCGCACGAAGTCCTGCGCGTCGCGCGCGGTCTGCTCGAAGGGCTGGCCGCCGTGCATGCCACGGGAGTCGTCCACGGTGACGTGAAGCCGTCGAACGTGCTCGTTCCCCTTGGAGACAAGGCGCTCGACAGCGCGAAGCTCGTCGATTTCGGCCTCGCCCGTGTCGTCCTTCGATCCGAGGTCGCCGCGACGATCGGCGATGCGATGACACGTGAAGGGTCGGTCCTCGGTACGGCGCGCTACATGGCGCCCGAGATCCTGTCCGGTGCCGAGCCGACGCCACGTTCGGATCTCTATTCTGCGGGCCTGGTTCTCTTCGAGCTGCTCGACGACGGACCACTCTTTCCGCTCTTTCCCTCGGCCGATGCGCGCGCCCAGCTGCGCGCCCGTGTGACGAACGACCTGTCTCTCGGAGAGCGCGTGCCCGAGCCGCTCTCGGACGTGCTCGAGCGCATGCTCGCGCGCGATCCGGCATCCCGCTGGGCGGACGCGCAGGCTGCTCACGAAGCCGTGGTCGATCTCGATACAGCCCCCGTCTCCCTCGTCGGCGAGGGCAGCTTGCCTCCGAGCGCACGGCTCAGCGTTGCTCCTTCGCAGCGGCCACCGTCGACCCCGGTCGGAGCGCGCGTGAGCATCCCGCCGAGCTCGCGCGCGACGACGCCGCCGGCATCGATCCGCCCTCCGTCCGAGCTCCGCGTGCGGGCGCCTTCGTCCCCGCCGATCGCGCGGCTGACCAGCCTTCCGGCCGACGGCGTCGTCGCGCTCCGCGAGACGCTTCGTCATCTCGACCTCCCGATGCTCGACGCGCTCGCGCGGCGCGAACGCGGCAACCCCATCGGCCGCATCGCACGTGCCGTTGCCCTCGCGTTGCGCCTCGAGCTCGACGCCGCGGCGCTCATCCTCGAGCCGCTCGCGATGCAAAGCGACATCGCCCGCGCGATCGGCGCCGCTATCGTCGCTCCACGTGCGCGACGCGCCACGCGCGCTCGCGTCGACTCCGATCGTGAGGATCGCTGGGTCGACACCATCGATGCGGAGCTCGGCGCGATGCTCGTCGCCTTCGCGACGTCACTGGCGACGACGGACGACGCTGCGCGAGACACCGAGCGCTGCGCACGTGCGCTCGTGCGGCTCGACGCTGCGTCTGCGAAGGGGGGCATGCCCCTCACGGCGGACGCGACACGCACGACGCTTCGCATCGCGCACGCGGCCGCCCGTGTGCGTCTCGCAGAGCTCGATCGCGGAGTCGCCGCCGATCTCGTCGCGCCGCTGCTCGGGCTCGGCGATGCGCGGAACGAAGCGCCGTTCCACGTCGTCGTGCGCGCGCTGTGCGCGACTGCCCTCTCGAAGGACGACGCCCGGGCGTCGGCGGACCTCGAGCGCGCCGAGCGGCTCGCGGCAGAGACCGGCACCACGCTGCTCGACTCGTCGGCCGCGACCGCGCTCGGCGTGCTCGTCGCGACGCAGTCAGCGCGAGACGAGCGCGCGCTGCTCGCGCTCGAGCGCGCCGGCACCCTCCTCGCCCACGGCGATGCGCCGAGCCTCGAGCACGAAGCGGAGCAACATCGCGCCGCGGTGCTCATCGCGTTCGGCCGCTGGTCCGACGCGGTCGTCCACCTGCGCGCCGCGCGTGAAGCTGCGCATGCCGAGCGAGCAGGCGAGCTCGAGCTCCTCTCTGCGAGCCTCGAGGTGCTCGTGGATCTGGCCATCGGCGATCTCCAGGCCGCGTACGAGGCGGCCGCGCTCCTCGGAGAGGCGCGGCTCTCGACCGCGAACGGTCGGACGGCGGCGCTCGCGTGGGTCGCACGTGCGCTCGCGTCGCTCTCCGCGTCGGACCACGAAGGTGCGGAGGACGCGCTCACCGAAGCGGAGGCCCGCGTGCGCGAAGCCGATCGCCGGAGCGCGGACGTGTACATCCTCGTCGAGGTCGTCGGCATCTTGCTCGACGCCGCGAGCGGCGCGCTGCCGGACATCGCCGGCCCGGCCGCGGCTCTCGAGCGCTTTGCGGAGGAGCACCAGCTCGAAGCATTCCATTGGCTCGAGCTGCTCGCCGCGTTCGTCGGGACGATGCCGGACCAACACGTGTCCGCGAAGATGGCCGACGCGCTCGCATGCCTTGCTCCCGTCCTCGGCTCCGAGAGTCGCCTCGCGCGCAAGCGGCGGACCGACGTCCCTCCGAGCGCCGCGCTCTGAACGCCGCACGCGTGTTTCGGAGCGCTCCGAGCTCGACGCGACGAGCGGCCGCAGGGGCCGTGCCTTCAGCTGTCTGGTGCCCCGTGATACGCCGATCGTCACCATGTCCGGCGAGCACATCGGGATCACGGGCTACGACAGCTTCCACTTCGTCGTCGAGAATCTGGAGCGCAGTCGCAAGTTCTACACGGAGCGCTTCGACTTCAGGGAGGTCGCACGCGCCGGCGAGGACCTCGTCGCGCGCAGCGGGCAGCAGTCGATCGTGCTCGGGGCCGGTGAGGTCCGCGTCTGCGTGTCGACTCCGCTGCGTCAGCCGTCGAAGGCCGCGCGATATTTGAAGCGCCATCCGGCCGGCGTGATGAGCCTCAGCTTCCTCGTGAAGAACCTCGACGAGACGATGGCGGTCCTCGAGAAGCGCGGCGGTACCTTTCTCGCCGATCCCCTCGAGGACAAGGACGAGAGCGGCACGTATCGCTCGGTGGAGATCGCGACGCCGATCGGCGACGTCGCGTTCCGCTTCATCGAGCGCAGCGGCTACAAGCGCTTCGCGCCCGGCTTCGACGACGTCGGCGACGGACACGGTTCGAATCCGACGAACATGTACGGCATCCGCCGGATCGACCACGTCACGTCGAACGGCCTCACGATGCAGCCCATCGTCGCGTGGTACCGCGACGTGCTCGGGATGGAGCCGTTCTGGGACATCAGCTTCCACACGCAGGATGTCGCCAAGCAGCGTGCGTCGGGCTCGGGCCTGCGCTCGATCGTGATGTGGGATCCGAAGAGCGGCGTGAAGTTCGCGACGAACGAGCCGCTCCGCCCGCACTTCCGCGACTCGCAGATCGCGAAGTTCGTCGACGACAACGGTGGTCCGGGCGTGCAGCACATCGCGTTCGCGGTCGACAACATCGTGTGGTCCGTCGAGGAGCTGAAGCGGCGCGGCGTCGAGTTCATGGATACGCCGAAGGCGTACTACCTCGCGCTGCCCGAGCGTCTCGCCGCGCTCGGCATCACGAACGTGAAAGAGGAGATCGCGGAGCTCGAGCGTCTGCAGATCCTCGTCGACGGTGCCCAGGGCAAGTACATGCTCCAGATCTTCCTTCGCGAGGCCGCGGCGATGTACGACGAGGTTCGCGCCGGCCCGTTCTTCTATGAGGTGATCCAGCGCTGCGGAGACGAAGGCTTCGGCTACGGTAACTTCCGAGCGCTCTTCGAGAGCATCGAGCGGTTCCAGAAGCAGACCGTCGCGAAACATTCCTCGTGATCGACGTCCCGACCAAGGCCGCGTAAGCTGTCTCCCTCAGAAGGAACGACGCCCGGCTCTTCTCATCGGGCTCTCGCTGACTGATGGCGCGCGCTGCTCTCCTCGTTGCTCTGATGGCGCTCGCTCCGGCGCTGCCGGAGGGCTGTTCGAAGTTGCTCCACAAGGGCCAGTCCTCGCAGCCGACACCATCGGCCGAGCCGAAGCCCCAGCCAGTACCCATCGTGAGCGCGACGGCGACGGCGCCGCCCGTCTGGGCTCCGCCGGACACCGGCGAGCCGCCGCCGGCACCTGCGCCGGTCGCATCGGTGAGTCCCGATCTCGCGAAGGCGCGCGCGCTTTCGGAGGCCGGTGATCACAAGAAGGTGCGTGCGCTACTCGAGAAGAAGGTGAAGGCTGGAAAAGCCAGCCACGAGGAAGCGACCATCCTCATGGAGTCGTGTCTGATCCTTCACGACAAGGCGTGCGTCGACGCGATCAAGGGGAAGCATCCCGACGTCGAAGGCCCCTGAGCGACGCAGGTGGTCGTGGTGGTCCCGGCCCCGCGGACGGCGATTGCGCTCGACCGGTCCGGGGTCTCGACCACCGCCGCACCAAGTCTACGTGCCGGTGAGGTCGAGCTCGTCGTGCTGGACGACGCTACGATCGCGTGAGCGTCAGCTTCACCGCGGGAGACTCGCCGACGCCACGGCCCGGGATGCGTACGCCCACCTCCGCGCCGCCGCCGTCGCGATTGCCGAGGCGAACGCGCCCGCCATGCGCTTCGACGATCTCTCGGCAGAGCGCGAGCCCGAGGCCCGAGCCACCCGCCTTCGTCGAGTAGAAGGGCAGGAGCGCGTGGCGCATCACTTCGTCGCTCATCCCGCGCCCGCGGTCGCGCACCGTGAGCCGCGCGCCGCCGCCCTCGAGGGACTCGACTTCGAGCTCGACGTCGGAGAAGTCGCCTCCCGCCTCGTCTGCGTTCTTGAGGAGGTTGATGAGCACCTGCTCGAGCTGCGCCGGATCGAACCATCCGGAGCCGACCGGCCGTCCGACGACGCGCGCGCGCGGCCAAAGCGCGGCGATCCGCTCGATGAAAGGCGCCCACGGGACGTCCTGCGGACGGGGGCGCGGCAGTCGTGCGAGCTCCGCGTAGCCTTCGAGAAAGCCCCGGAGATGGTCGGCGCGTTCGGCCACGGTGTCGATGACGCGAAGGAGCTTCGCCTCGCTCGGACTTCCTTTCGCGAGGAGGCGTGCCGAGTGCATCAGCGACGAGACCGGCGCGAGCGAGTTGTTCAGCTCGTGCGAGAGGATCCGCAGCATGCGCCTCCACGTCTCGACCTCCTGGCGGTTCATCTCCGCGGTGAGGTGCTTCACGAGGAGGAGGGTGTGGATCTCGTCGGCGCCGCGCGCGGCGGGGAGGGTGAAATAGCGCTTCGCGAGCGACCATACGGCGCGCTCCCCGCCGTCTTCGATCGTGACGAGCTCGTCCCGATCGGCGATGACCGCGCGGCGCAGCGGGTCGGGGGCGTTCGCGAGCAGAGCGAGAAAGTCCTCTCCCTCGGGCGACCGCCCTTCGAAGAAGAGATCACGTGCCTCCTGGTTCGTGAAGGCGATGTACCCGCGCTCGCCGAAGAGGACGATCGCCATGGGTGCGGCCTCGACGACCGCCGCGAGCAGTCGCTCCTTCGTCGCGGCCGTCTCCCGGACCCGGGCGAGCTCGGTGTCGAGGCGTTCGATGTCGCTCTGGGTCGAACGGAGCCGCGCCCTCGTTCGCCATAGTGCGGCGCAGGCCGCGAGCGCGACGCCCAGCGCGACGACCAGGATGACGGAGAGCGAGGTGACGTTCATGTATCGCCGCTCCCCCGGACGCGGCGCTCGACGGAGATTCCGAGCTTCTCCATGCGGCGATAGAGCGACTGGCGTGTGAGGCCGAGCTCGGCGGCTGCGCGCGCAATCGTCCAATCGGCGCGGGCGAGAGCGGCCTCGATGGTGGCTCGATCGAGATCCGCTTCGTCCGCGGCGCGCGCCGCCGGGCGTCCGGTGCTCGCCGAAGGCGCCGTGACAGGAGCGGTAACGAGCCGCGCGCCGGGAAGCTGCTCGAGGCCGAGATGGCTGGCGTGGAGCTGTCCTCCGCTCGCGAGCAGCGCGGCGCGGCGAAGCCGGTTGTGGAGCTCGCGCACGTTGCCCGGCCAGGGATACGCCACCAGGGCGTCGCACGCGTCTTCAGCGAGCGTGTAGCGGATGCCCCTCGGAGCATCGGGGGCGCGTGTGAGCTCGTCGAGGAACGCGCTGGCGAGAGGCACGATGTCGTCGCGGCGATCGCTCAGCGGAGGGACGCGCAGCTCGATGACGTTCAGGCGAAAGTACAGGTCCTCTCGAAACGTCTTCTCGCCGATCATCGCCACGAGATCGGCGTTGGTCGCGCTGATCAGCCGTACGTCGCACGTGCGCGTCTGACTGCTCCCGAGGCGCTGGAACTCCCCGGTCTGGAGCACGCGGAGGAGCTTCGCCTGGCCGCCCAGCGAGAGCGTGCCGAGCTCGTCGAGGAACAGCGTCCCGCCGTCGGCCGCCTCGAAGCGACCGACGCGCGTCTTCGTCGCGCCGGTGAACGCCCCCGCTTCGGCGCCGAACAGCTCCGCCTCGAGCAGGTTGTCGGGCAGTGCCCCCGCATTGACGCGCACGAACGGCTTGTCCTTGCGGCGGGAGTTCGCCTGGACGATCTCGGCGAGCTTCTCCTTGCCCGAGCCGTTCGGGCCCGTGATGAGGACCGGAACGTCCGAGCGCGCGACCTGGACGGCCAGGCTCACGGCCTGGTGCATGGCGTCGCTCGTGTAGACGAGATTGCGAAGATCGTACTGCTCGGCGAGCACGTGCCGCGCGCGGATGCCTGCCGTCCGGAGCCGGTCGTTCTTTTGCTGGAGGGCGCGCATCCGGGCCAGGTTCTTGACCGTCGCGACGAGCTTCTCGTCGTCCCACGGTTTGGCGAGGTAGTCGGCGGCGCCCTGCTTGACGAGGGCGACGGCCGTCTCGAGCGACGTCCACGCGGTGAGGAGCACGACCGGAAGCTCGGGATCGAGCGCGCGGAACCGACGGAAGAGCTCGGCTCCTTCTTCGCCTGACGTCGCGTTCGCGCTGAAGTTCATGTCCTGGACCACGACGCCGATGTCGCCGCGCCGAACCCGCGCGATCGCGTCGCTCGGCGTGGCGACGGACTCGGCGGGAACGTCGTGGACGTCGAACAGGACTTCGAGCGCCGTGCGAACGGCGGACTGATCGTCGACGATGAGGATCTTCGGCGTCGTGGCCATCGAGGTAGAGCGTCTATATAGCGTCAGCGCACGCGAACGCTGCGTGTTGCCCAGGAAACGCCGCCTCGATCGTCGCGAACGACGAACCAGAGCGTCACGGTCGAGCCAGATGCTCCCTTGCGCGCGACGAAGCCCGTCTCGGGGGAATCGGCGCGGCGGACGGAGCTTTCGAAGATGCCCTCCGTCGCGTAGTACTGGGCGACGAGCTGCTCGTCGAAGCGGGCGCCGTGCTCGTCCGTGCCGGACTCGTAGCTCTCTTTCGTGACGTGCGCCGCGATGCGGTGCTTGTCGCCGTCACAGGCCTCGTAGTCGTTCTTCGAGGCGTCGTCGCAGGGCTTGACCTCCTTGACCTCGTTCTCCGGCCACGGCGCTCCATCCCACGAGACGTCGGCGAACACGGGATTCGCGTTCCGATCCCGCGCGCGAACGAAGATCCGCTTCACGCCGATGTCGAACGCTTCGAGCGGCAGCACCTGCCCCGAAGCATCGGTGCACCGGACGGGCACCACGTCGCCTTCGGCGAGGCTCAGCGTTCCCGGGCATGCGACGACCGCCACGCCAACCATCGCCCCGGCACGGGCGCCCTCGGGGAGCGAGGAGAGCGCATCGTCCGGTACCTTGAAGGTGAAGCGCGACTCGCCTTCACCCATGTGGATCGCCGAAGGCTTCCCGCTCTGCCGGGCGTCCTCGCCGATCTTCGCGAGGCACGCGCTCGGGGTCGCGGACGTCGGGTTCGGGCACGTCGCCCACGCCCAGGTGATGGGCCTACCGGCGTGGTCGTGCCCGAGCGCCTCGAGCGAGATCTCCTCGCCGGGAGCCGCGTACGGAAGGTTCGCTTGCACGGCGAGGATGCGCGTCGTCGTCACGCGGTAGCCAGGGTCGAAGTTGTCTTCGCTGCAGCCGAAGAGCGCGGCCGCTGCCGCAACGAAAGCCCACGTCTTCATAGCTCACCTCGCAGACCGATGATTGGCAATAGGGGAAGTCCTGCGAGGGGCTGGCTCCGTGAGTAATTGTAATTGTAGGAGCGTCCCTCGGGATTCTGACGGTTGTAGACATTCTGCAGATCGAGATACGCCGAGAGCTTGCCCGCGCCGATGTTCCAGGCCTTCTCGACGCGCAGGTCGAGCCGGTGGAACGCCTCGCTTCGGGCCGACCACGGCCGCCCTGGGATCGCGGCGTATCCGCCGGCGTCGAGGTCGCCGATGCCGCCGGCCCACGGCGTGTAGGGACTGCCGGTGACGTATCTCCAGCGGGCTCCGAGCTCCCAGCCGCGACCGAGCTTGTAGCTCCCGAGCGCGGTGAGGATGTGCGTCTGATCGAACTCGAACGCGCGGGTCGGCTGGTTCGGTCCGTCCTGCCGCTCGCTTCGCGAGAGCGTGTACGAGAGCCAGCCGTAGAAGCGGCCACTGTCCTTCCAGCGCGCGAGGAGCTCGCCGCCGTAGACCTTGCCCGTGCCCATGTTGGAATACGACGCGCCGCTCGCCGTCTGGCCTGCGGCGTCACTCTGGACGACGAGGCCGCCGAGATCCTTGTAGAAGCCTTCGAGCGACACATCGAGGGCGCGCGTCAGCTCCTGCTCCACACCTGCGCTGTAGTGGGTCGCGCGCTCCGAGCGGAGCCCCGGCGTTCCGTACGGCGCGACGCTCTCTTCCATCTGAGGCGGCTGGTGGAAGAGGCCGACGCCTGCCTTCACCGTCGTTCGCGGGAAGTCGGGCTGGACGTCCCAGCGCGCCACGAAGCGCGGCGAGACCGTCACCTTCTTGGTGTCGCTCGAATAGTCCGAGCGCACGCCCGGGAGGAGCTTCAGCGTCTTCACCGGAGCGATCTCCGTCATGACGTAGGCTCCCGGACGAAGGACGTTCGCGTCGAACGAGAACGCCGTGGCGGGCTGGGCGAACATCGGTGCGGGCGCCGCGCCCGGGCGATCCGGGGGAGGGACGAGGAGCGAGATGCTGCCGGTGGTCCACTGGATGTCCGTGCCGCCGACGATCGAAAAGGCCGGAGAGAGCTTGGCGCGGATGTCGGAGCGGAAATTGACCGGTCGGGTGGTGACGTCCACGTAGCGATCCCCGATGTCGAGGCGCATGAGGTCCTCGCCCCACGAGATCATGTTGCGCCAGCGCGTACCCTCGCCGAGGCGGGTGTCGGCGCGGAGCTGGAACCGGAAGAACTGCGTCGACTGGGAAGCCGACGTGATCGGGTCGCCCTCCGGCGGCGAATTCAGGATGAGCGCGAGTCGATCGCTCGAGCCGAAAGCTGCGAGGCGCAGCGTCGTCGACGACGACACGTCGTGCTCGAGGACGAGCTGGCCATCGTAGTAGACCGGCGCCGCGGTCACGCCCGCGCCGGAGGCCTTGAGCGCGGGCCCGATCCACGCGTCGATCCAGGAGCGGCGCATCGCGACGAGGAAGCGCGTCTTGTCGGTGATCGGCCCCTCGACGAGGACTCGTCCGTCGAGCAGATCGAGCTGGAGAACACCCGAGAAGCGCTTCTTCGGCGAGCGGAGGCCGACGTCGACGACGCCGCCCTTCGCGCGGCCGAATTCGGGGCCGAAGTTTCCGGGATAGAAATCGATGCGCTCGAGCACGTCGCTCGGCACGACGCTCGTGAGACCGCCGAAGTGGTAGGCGATCGGGACCTCCGTTCCGTCGATGAAGACGGCCGTGTCTTTCGGTCCCGAGCCGCGGACGATGAGCATGCCGGAGAGCCCGGGCGGACGTGCGACGCCTGGCATGTTCTCGATGGCGCGGAGGGCGTCTCCGTTGGTCCCGGGGATCGTTCGCACCTCGGCGGCGGAGATCTCGTGTTTGGTGACCTCGCGCGGCGGCCGCTTGCCGGTGACCACGATTTCGACGCCGTCGCTCTTGGGTGACGGACGGTAGGTGACCTCCGTGACGGTGCGCGCGGAGATCTCTTCGTCGACGGCGTACGGCGAGAAGCCCTCAGCGGAGACCTCGACGTGGTAGGTGCCGGCGTCGAGGCCCTCGACGACGAACGCTCCCGTGGCGTCCGTCGTCCTCGTGGCGACCGGCTCCTTTCCGCGCTTGATCGTGACGACCGCGCCGGGCAGCGGCTCGTCGCCCGGCGTCCGAACGGCGCCGCGCATCGCTCCCGAGGCGGGCGGCGGAGCTTCCTCGGCGACCGGGCTCGGCGCGGCCTCGAAGGTGAAGGTGTATGGGATCTTCGCCGCGATTGGCTTCCCGTCCCTGGTCGCCGGCGAGAAGACGAACTGTCGGGCCGCTGCCACGGAGGCAGCGTCGAAGGCGTCTCCTCCCGAGGTGGCGACGACGGCGTCGGTCACCTTTCCGCTCGCGTCGATCGTGAGCGTCAAGACGACGGTCGCGCCGGTCGTCTCGGATCCAGGGCGCTCGGGCTCGACGCGCGTGACGAGCGCCGGCGGCACGAGGGCCGGCGTCGTGGCGGTGGTCGCGCCGCCGACTTGCGCGGCGGCGTTCCGAGGAGCGCCGGCGAGGGCGAGTAGTCCGAGCGCGACGAGCTGTCGTCTCGGAGAGAACATTCGGGGGAGGGGCATCTCGCGGCGCCCATCGCAGGCGCCGTGCCATCGCCTCGGCGAGCGTCAGCGTGCGCGAATATCGGCCCAATCGCGAGGAGGCGAGTGTCCGGACACGTCCGGACAACGTCCGGACACCTGTCCGATCGGACGTCCGCTCGGAGTACGTCCCTCGAGAAAACCGAGGATTTCCGGTTGGCGCAGGGGCTGCACTGGCCGCTGCCATGGACATCGTCAGCCGCTCCAAGACTCTTATGCTCGGCGTGGGCGCCGCCCCCGTCATGTACCTTATGATCGGCCTCAGCGTTGCGAGCGTCGCCGTCATCCTCGAACGCGCGTGGTTCTACCGAAAGACGACCGACGGCGACCTCGAAGGGCTCGCGCGAGACCTCGACGTCATGCTGTCTGCAGAGGACTTCGACGGTGCACGCGCGCGCATGCAGGCGTCGCCCTCCGTAGAAGCGAGGGTCGTGGCCGCCGGGCTCCACCAGGCTGCGCGCGGCCCGGAAGCCGCCGCGCAGGCGATGATTGGCGCGACAGCGCTCCAGCGCGTCCGGCTCGAGAAGCGCCTCGCGTTCCTCGGCACCCTCGGCAACAACGCGCCCTTCATCGGCCTCTTCGGCACGGTCATCGGCATCGTGCAGGCCTTCGACAAGCTCGGCGACGCCGGGGCCGTCGGCGCCGGAGGCGAGATCATGGCGAGCATCGCGGAGGCGCTCGTCGCGACGGCGATTGGCCTCGCGGTCGCGATCCCGGCCGTCGCCGCGTTCAACTACTTCCAGCGCAGGATCAAGGAGACCGTGGCCCGCACCGAGGGGCTGACGCGCGTCCTCCTCGCGTATCTCGAGGGCCGAGACGCCGATCGCATCGCCGTCGAGGGCCGAGACGCCGATCGCGTCGCGGCGTGAGCCGAGCACCGTCGAAGAGGAGAACCACCATGGCCGCCACCGCTCCCAGCACCGACGACGACGCGATCGTCGGAATCAACGTCACGCCGCTCGTCGACGTCACCCTCGTCCTCCTGATCATCTTCATGGTCTGCGCAAAGCTCATCACTGCGCAGGGCATTCCGCTCGATCTCCCGAAAGCCGCGACCGCGGGCGAGACGCAGACGATGTTCACGGTCTCCGTCGATCGCGAGGGCCACGTCTTCGCCGACGGAAAGCCCATCACCGGCGACGCCGAGCTCAGGAGTGCGGCGAAGGACGCGCTCGCGAAGAACAAGGAGCTTCGTACCGTGGTGCAGGCATCGAAGGCGACGTCGCACGGCGACGTGCTCCACGTCGTCGACGAGCTCCGCACGGTCGGCATCAGCAAGATCGCGTTCGCCGCCGACAGGCAGAAGCCATGACCACGGCCTTCGAGGCGATGTCGTTCCGCGACGCTGATCCTGGCCGCCGGACGCTCGGCGCGGCCGTGCTCGCCGCGATCGCGCTCCACACGGCAGCCGCGGTCGCGATGAAAAGCGAGAGCGCTCCGCACGACAGGTGGAAGGGACCGCCGACGCAGATCGAGCTCGAGAGCCCTCCGCCTCCGGAAAAGGAAGATGCGCCGGAGCCGCCGAAGGAAGAGGAGCCTGCCGAGACGCCGAAACCCGAAGCCCCGGCGATCGTCGCTCCGAAGGCGGCGGCCCCAGCGCCCGCGCCCGCCGCGGCCCGCGCGGGCAACATCGTCGCGGCGAGCGAAACCGCGCAGCCCTCGACCGACGAGGAGCCGGTGTCGTTCGTCACCGATCCGTTCGGCACGTCGTACGGCAGCGGAGTGGTCGCGCGAGGTGGGACCGCGGACGTCGGCGCGCCGGGGGCGAAGGTGGGCGGAGCGCCGCGCGCTCCGGTCGGCGGATCGGGCGCGAAGCCGGGCGGGGGCGAGGTGCTCGTCCCGGCTGCGGATCTGAGTCGTGCGCCCCGGCTTTCGACTCCCGACGCCTGCAAGGGATACTTCCCAGGTGCGGCCGACGCCGACGAGGCGGTCGTCTCCGTCGTCGCCGTCGTGAAGGCGAACGGCGCGGTCTCGTCCGTCGCGATCGCCTCGGAGTCGCCACGCGACCAGGGCTTCGGAAAGGCCGCGCGCGAGTGCCTCCTCGCGCATCGGTTCGTTCCCGCGCTCGGCAGGAGCGGCGAAGAGGTCGCGACGTCGACGACGGTCAAGGTGCGCTTCGCACGCTGAGGACCGGGCTGCAACGCATGTGCACCAGCTCAACCGTGACCGAAAGGACACCGCATTTCTTCGGTGTCCGCTCCGGCTCGCCGCTATAACCACGCCGGTGACGAGCGCGCGTACTCGGATGCTCTCGCTCCGCGCACCGATCGCGACGGAAGAAGAGCGCGAGCTCTTCCAGAGACGGCTCGCGCTGACGCTCCTCGTCATCTCCGCGCTCGCCGCCGCGTTCTGGTTCCTGCAGCTCGGCGTGATCGCGCTGCTCGCGCCCGACCGGCTGGCGCAGTTCTTCGGCAACGCAGGCCGGCAGGCCGAGGCCGCGACGACCGTGCTCGGGGGCGCCGGATGGCTGTTCCTGCTCCGGGGATCTCGTAGTGTCGCGGTGCTCGAGCTCTCGGACGCGTTCTGGGCGATCGGCATCTGTGCGGGCTGGGCCACGATGCTCGCGCTCGGCGTCGAACCCGTCGACGGCGGCCGTCGCGAGCTCGTCGCGATCCTCGCCGCTACCTACACCCTGGTCATGCGCGCTGCGCTGGTCCCGAGCCCACCGGCGCGTACTGCGTTCTTGTCGGCGCTCGGCGTCCTGCCGATCGTGCCCGTCACGTGGGCCGTCCTCGCGCCCTTCGCGGCGGAGAGAGGCATCGACCCGATCGCGCCGACGATCTACGCCGCGATGTGGGGCGGAATCGTCGTCGTGGCGGCCACGACGATCTCGTCGGTGATCTACGGTCTTCGCTTGCAGGTGCGCGAGGCCAAGCAGCTCGGTCAGTACGTGCTCGATGAGAAGATCGGCGAAGGCGGCATGGGCGTGGTCTATCGGGCGAAGCACGCCATGCTGCGAAGGCCGACGGCGATCAAGCTGCTCACCGGCAACGCCGCCAAGGCGGCCGTTCGCTTCGAGCGCGAAGTGCAGATCACCGCGGGCCTCACCCACCCGAACACGATCGCGGTCTTCGACTACGGCCGCACCCCCGACGGTGTCTTCTACTACGCGATGGAATACCTCGAGGGCGTCTCGCTCGAGGAGCTCGTCGTGAGACACGGGCCGCAGCCGCCATCGCGCGTCGTGCACGTGTTGCTCCAGATGTGCGGCGCGCTCGAAGAGGCGCACGCGGCGGGGCTCGTCCATCGCGACATCAAGCCGGCAAACGTGATGCTCACGGAGCGCGGTGGGATGCTCGACGTCGTGAAGATGCTCGACTTCGGGCTCGTCAAGGAGACGGCCGCGGCCGATCCGAAGCTGAGCACCGCGAGCACGATCCTCGGGACACCGTATTACATGGCTCCGGAAGCGATCCTCGAACCGCGGACGATTGACGGTCGCGCGGACCTCTACGCACTCGGCGCGACCGCCTTCTACCTGCTCACGGGAGGCCGCGTGTTCGAGGGCAACAACCTCGTCGAGATCTGCAGCAGACACGTGCACCAGGAGCCGGACGCGCCCTCGACGCGGAGGCCCGGGATCCCCGAGGCCCTCGACCGCGTCGTGCTCGCGTGCCTCGCGAAGAAGCGCGAGGGGAGGCCGAAGGACGCCGCCACTCTGGGCGACATGCTCCGATCGGTCGGGCTCGCCGAGTGGACCCGCGCCGATGCGCGCGCCTGGTGGGCGGAGCACGGTGGCTCGCCCGGAGCGGCCGCCCGGGCCAACGCAT
>JAEXCN010000037.1 GCA_023402175.1 Pseudomonadota bacterium
GTCTCAAGGGAACCATCGTCGGCGTCGCGCCGCCGAACGCCGGCGCCGCCCCTGCGCCTGCGCCGGGAACCGTCGCATTCCAGGCGCCGCCTCCCGCTCCCGCGTTCGGCGCCCCGCCGCCCGACGCTGCGCCTCCGCCCGGTGGTGATCACCATCAGTTCGGCTCGCCGCAGGGCGCGAACCCGCTCGGCGCGACCATCGCGCTCGACAGCCCGTCGCCCGCATTCGGCGGTGCGGATTTCGGCGCGCAGCAGCAGTACGGCGGCGCTCCGGCGGATCCGAACGCAGGCATGGGCGGCTTCGGCGCGCCTCCGGGCCAGAACGGCGGTTTCGGCGCTTCGCCCCCGAACGATCCATTCGGCGCTCCGTCCCCGGGCGGAATGGACGCCGGCATGGGCGCTCCGCTCGGCGGTCAGTACGGTGCACCTCCGGTGAACCCCTACGGCGGACCGCCCCAAGGCGGCTTCGGCGCGCCCGGCCCGCAGCCCGGATTCGATCCGATGAACCCCGGCATGGGCGCCGGCGCGATGCAGCCGTACGGCGTCGGCGCACCGATGGGCGCGCCCGGCATGGGCCCCGGCGCGATGGTCGCGGGCGCAGGGCAGAAGTCATGGATGACGACGCTGCTCCTCGCGCTCTTCGCCGGATACTTCGGCGTGCACCGCTTCTACACGGGGCACACGCTCTTCGGCGTCCTCCAGCTCGTGACGTGCGGCGGCTTCGGCATCTGGCAGCTCGTCGACATCATCTTCATCGCCACCGGCAAGTACACCGACGCGCAAGGCCGCCCGCTCGTGAAGTGATCGCGTTCCGCGCGCCTCGCTCTCTGCCGAGGCGCGCGTGTTCGGTTGTCGCGGCTGTCTCCGTGTTCGGAGTTGTGGGTCGGCGCGTTCGCGTTCGGAGTTGTTGGTCGGCGCGTTCGGAGTTGTTGGTCCGCGCTCGGACTTGTTCTTTCGGTCCGGGCGACCTCGTCTCGTTCGCGGATGGTCAGGTCGATTCTCGTCGCGGCGAGATTGACAGTGAGACAGGAAGACAGCGAGCCGAGAGGGAGCGAGAGGGCCTTGCGTCACTTCCGAGCTGGCGCCTCGTGGGCGCTCACAAAACGCTTCGCGTTTTGCTCGCAAAATTGAGTCTCGCTTCCGACCTGCGGGCGGTGATCCACACGGTGCTCACCTCGTGCCGGCTGCGGGGTCGGACGGAGCTGCTGCCCGCCTCCCGTTCGCTGCGCCTCGCCTCCATCGCGTGAGCTTTGGGCGCTTTCGCGACGCGTGCGTCATGCATCGAAGTCGATGTGTCCGCGCGAGCTATCGCGCGCGGACAGTGAGACAGGGCGCGGCGGAGCGCGAGATGGGCAGCAGCTCCGTCCGAGCCTGCAGCCGGCAAGGCGTGAGCCCCGTGTGGAACGAGCTCGCAGCCGGATCGGAGACTCAAATTTCCGGAAGGAAATTGCGAAGCAATTTCCTGGAGGGCACCAGGAGGGTCCAGGTGACGAGTGAGGCGAGGCCCCTCCCTCTGATCTCCCTGTCTTCCCGGCCTCTCTGTTAATCTCTCTCGCAACGAAGGGAAGCGCCCGAGCAACCCTTCGAGGCGAGAGAGGTCAGACGTTGAAGCGGAAGTGCACGACGTCGCCGTCGCGCATCGTGTACTCCTTGCCCTCGATCGCGAGCTTGCCGGCGTCGCGGCACTTCGCTTCGCTGCCGAGGGTGACGAGGTCTTCCCACCAGATGACCTCGGCCTTGATGAAGCCCTTCTCGAAGTCGGTATGGATGACGCCCGCCGCCTGCGGGGCCTTCGCGCCGACCTTCGTCGTCCACGCGCGGACCTCGACCTTGCCGGCCGTGAAGAAGGTGAGAAGGCCGAGGAGCTTGTAGCCGGCGCGGATGACCGCGTTGAGGCCGGGCTCTTTCAGACCCACGCTCTCGAGGAACTCGGGACGGTCCTTCGGATCGAGCTCGGCGATCTGCGACTCGAGCGCAGCGCAGACCGGGACCACGAACGTGCCCTCCGACTTCGCGAGCGCTTCGAGCGCGGCGTAGTGCTTGTTGCCGGAGAGATTGCCGATCGTCCCCTCGTCGATGTTCGCGATGTAGAAGGCGGGCTTAGCGGTGAGGAGGAACATCTCGCGGACGATCGCCTGCGCGTCCGTGTTGTCCGACCAGCTCGCGCTGTAGACGAGCGTGCGTGCCGGCTTGCCCTCGTCGAGGTGCTTCGCGATCTCCTCGCAGACGGCGGCGGCGAGCTTCTCCTTCGGGTCGTTGCTCTTCAGCATCTTCCGCGCGCGGTCGAGCCGCTTGTTGACCGTCTCGAGGTCCTTGAGACACAGCTCGAGCGTGACGGTCGCGATGTCGGCGACCGGGTCGACGCGGTTCTCGACGTGGATGACGTTCGGGTCCTCGAAGCAGCGGCCGACCTGGACGATCGCGTCGCACTCGCGGATGTGCGAGAGGAACTGGTTGCCGAGGCCTTCGCCCTTCGATGCGCCACGCACGAGGCCGGCGATGTCGACGAAGTTGATCGTCGTCGGGACGATCTTGTCGGCCTTGATGACGGAGTCGATCCTGTCGAGGCGCTCGTCCGGCACCACGACGACGCCGACGTTCGGCTCGATCGTGCAGAAGGGGTAGTTCGCGGCTTCGGCCTTGGCGGCGGAGAGCGAGTTGAAGAGCGTCGACTTTCCGACGTTCGGGAGACCGACGATACCGATCGAGAGCGCCATGGATGAACGCCGCAGGTAGCACGGCTGCGGCAACGCGTGCAAACACGAGCGAGGGGGGCAGTCCTCACCCGGTCGTGCTATGGCGGCGCGCGGCCATGCTGGAAGGGGAAGAGCGGCTCGGCGAGATGGTTGGAGGGCGCTACGTGCTGCGTGGCATCCTCGGCCAGGGCGGCCAGAGCGTGATCTACCGGGCCAGAGACCAGATCCACGGCGACGACGTCGCCGTGAAGATCAGCAGGGGCGACGATCGCGACGGCGTCGATCGGCTGTTCCGCGAAGCGCATGCGCTTCACTCGCTCGACGGCACCGCAGCGCTTCGTGTCCTCCACCAGACGCACACTGCCGACGGCGCAGCGTGCCTGGTGACCGAGCTCCTGCAAGGCAAGGATCTGAACGAGCACCTCCGCGCGCTCGAGGTGGGTGGCCACCGAATGAGCGCGCCCGAGATCATCGAGACGTTCGATCCAATCGTGAAGACGCTCGACGCCGCGCACGAGCGCGGCATCGTGCATCGCGACATCAAGCCAGAGAACATCTTCGTCATCGATGCCGCGTATGGCGGCGGCGTGCGGCTCCTCGATTTCGGCTTCACGCGGTTCGTCAATGCGCGCCCGATGACGGCGCCGGGGCTCGTCGCGGGCTCGCCGATGTACCTCGCGCCGGAGGCGTGGTCGGGGTCGGCGGACGCCGATCATCGTGCGGACGTCTATGCGCTCGGCGTCGTTCTGTACCGTGTGCTCGCCGGCCACGTGCCGTTCACGGGGCGCATCCACGAGCTGCTCCAGATCGTGCGCACCGCGCCGCGACCCGGCCTGCATGCGCTGCGGCCCGATATGCCGGAGGTGATCGACGGCTGGGTGAAGCTCGCGCTCGCGATCGACCGGGAGGACCGGTTCCAGAATGCCTCGGCTCTCTGGAGCGCGCTTCTCACGTGTTTCGAGCGCGCGAGCGCGCCGCCGGTTCGAACCATCGGAGATTGAGCTTCGAGCAGCGGCTCGACGGAATGCAAGCAACGGAATGCGCGCATGGCCGTCATGGCTGAGCTCGCCATGAGTTGCCGCTTCTTTGACCCGACCACGCGGAGCGTTCGACGATCGCGCTCGCGTGGAGCTCGGAGTCTCGGTTGTCTCGAAGCTGAAGGTCCTTCGTCCGAGGGGGAGGCACGATCTCCTGCGCGTGCTGATCTGCTCGGTCGTCGGCGGTTTTGCGGGCTGGATCGCCGCGTCGCCTGGACGGCCGATGCCGCTCGTCGACGCGGCCGGGACAGTTCCGGAGGTGACGCTCGACGGCAAGCCGCTGCCGATCATCGAAGGCAACCCGACGAAGATGCTCGAAGCCGCGCGTGAGATCGCGCGCGCGTACGTCTCCGGCGAGGTCTCCGTCGCCGTGCCTCCCGCAGTCGGTGCGGGCACGATCACGCGTACACGCGAGGAGCTCGGCGCGCGTGTAGAGGCGGCGCGTCTCGAGAGCCTCGTGAATCAGCTCGTCGACCGGCGATCGGCGATGCGCCGCGCGCATGCTCAGCATGCGGCGGCCGGCGTTGCGCACCCGCTCGCGCTGCCCCTTCCGGTGACGGTCGACGGCGAGCAAGCGCTCGCCGCGCTCCTCACCGTGAAGGACGATCTCGACAAGGCGCCCGTAGACGCACGGCTCGATCTCGATCGTCGGACCGTGCAGCCGGAAGAGAACGGCCGACGCGTGGACGTCTACGCGACGCTCGCGCGTCTCGACGCGGCCCTCCTCCGAGGGGAGCGCACGATGGACGCCGTCGTCGAGACCGTGCCGGCAGCGCGAACTGCGGCGAGCATCGGGGAAGTCGAGATCGACGACGTGCTCGGCTACTTCGAGACGAGGTACACGCCGGACAGGAAGCACGCCGACAGGACGTTCAACCTCCGGCTCGCCGCCTCGAAGCTCGACGGGCACGTGATCATGCCGGGCGAGGTCTTCGACTTCAACGAAGTGGTCGGCCCACGCTCCGAAGCGAACGGCTACAAGGTCGCGCCCGTCATCGCGCAAGGCGAGCTCGTCGACGGCATCGGCGGCGGTACCTGCCAGATCGCCGGAACCCTGCACGGCGCTGCGTACTTCGCGGGCCTCGACATCGTCGAGCGCAGGCCGCACACGCGACCCAGCTTCTACATCAAGATGGGGATGGACGCGGCGGTCGCGTACCCGACGATCACGCTCCGTCTCCGGAATCCGTTCTCGCATCCGATCGTCCTCCGCGAGACCGTGCAGGACGGGATCGTCCGCGCGGAGATCCTCGGACCGAAGCGCACGCGCGACGTCACGTACGTCCGGAAGATCAACGAAGTAGTCGCGTTCAACGAGGTCGAGAAGCCCGATCCGAAGATCCCGAAGGGAGAGCGCGTCCTGTCGCAGCGCGGGATCCCTGGCTTCAAGGTCACGCGCTACCGCATCCTTCGTGACGGATCGTTCGCCGTGCGCGAGCACGATACGGACACGTATCCGCCGACGCAGCAGATCTGGCGCGTCGGGACAGGCGAGGAGAATGCGAGCTTCGACGGCGGCGGCGACGAGCATCCGGAGTACGTCGCCGACGAGTACCTCACGATCTCGCAAGGGCCTCATGTGGTCGACCCGCGCGCGCGACCCGGTGCACCCGAGAAGCCCGGCGGTCCGATGGTCGAGTCCCGTGTCGCGGGCAAGTACGGCACGCGAGGCTGGACCGTGCGCGAGGGCTTTGCCAAGCGCGTCGACTGAGCCTATGTCACGGAGACCATGAGCGACGAACGTCAGGTGGTCGCGCTCGCCGTCACTGGCAGCGTCGCGGCGTACAAGGCGGTCGAGGTCGCGCGCCTCCTCGTCAAGGCCGGGCACCGCGTGCTGCCGCTGATGACGTCGTCGGCGACGCGCTTCGTCGGTCCGGTGACGCTCTCGGGCATCTGCGGGCAGCCGGTGGCGACGGACATGTGGGATCCGAGCTATCCCGGCGAGCTCCACGTCGCCATCGCCGATCGCGCGGACGTCGTCGCGATCGTGCCGGCCACCGCAGACATCCTCGCGCGCCTCGCGCAGGGCCGCGCGGACGACCTCGTCTCGGCGACCGCGCTCTGCGCGCGCGGACCGGTGCTGGTGGCTCCGGCGATGCATCCGCGGATGTGGAACCATCCGGCCACGCAGAAGAACCTCGAGGTGCTCGCGAAGTACGGACGCGTGCGCGTCGTGGGACCCGTCGTCGGCCCGGTGGCATCGGGCGACGTCGGGATGGGACGGATGGAGGAGCCCGCGGCGATCGCACGCGCGATCGTGGACGCGCTCGGCGGCGTGGCCGGAGATCTCGCCGGCAAGCGCATCGTCGTGACGGCGGGGCCGACGTTCGAGCCGGTCGATCCGGTGCGTTTCCTCGGCAATCGATCGAGCGGGAAGATGGGTTTCGCGCTCGCGGCTCGTGCAGCTGCGCGCGGAGCCAAGGTCGTCCTCGTCGCGGGACCGGTTGCTCTCGCGACGCCGCCCGGCGTCGAGCGCATCGACGTGGAGACCGCCGAGCAGATGCGCGCTGCGCTCGCGAGCACACTCGGTCCCGATCAGAACGGCGCGGACGCGCTCGTGATGGCCGCCGCGGTCGCGGACTTCCGGCCGGCGACGGCGAGCGCCACGAAGATCAAGAAGGACGGGGGAGAGCCTCCGGCCATCGGGCTCGCGCGCAATCCGGATCTCATCGCCGACATCGCTGCGAAGCGAACGGCCAGGTCTCCGGTGCTCGTCGCATTCGCGCTCGAGACTGGCGACGATGCGCAGGTGATCGCCTACGCGACGAAGAAGCTGGCGCAGAAGAAGGTCGATCTCATCGTAGCGAACGCCGCGCACGAATCGCTCGGGCGAACCGAGAACCGCGTGGCGATCGTCGACGCGACCGGAGCGGCGCCCTTCGTAGCGGGCGAGAAGAACGCTCTTGCCGATCGCATCCTCGATCGCGTCGCTACGCTCCTGAGCTCCTAGCTCGTTCTACTTCGCCCCGCAGACGTTCCCGAGCCGATCGCGACCGACGGGTGTCCGCACCGACGCTGGGCACCGACGAGCAGCGCGGCTCAGAGGCAGCGATCGAAATCGCGGAGCGCGAGGAGGACGTCCTTGGCGTAGGCGCGCGAGGCCGGATCGAACGAGAGCACCGCGCGCCGAGCCTGCTCGATCGCGGGGACGAGCGTGTCGTTCCACACGACCCTGACGTTCAGGTGCGTTCGATTCACTTTGTTGCGGATGTCTTCTGCCAAGAAAGCGAGCTCCTCGAGCTCCGAGTCGATGTGGTTCTGCACGGCGACTCCTTCACGTCACTTGAAGACGAACGGGATGTCGATCTGGACGATGTGGTAGTTCGGCGCCGCCGCCGCGAGCGGTCGGTCGAGCCCGCGCTGGTAAGAGATGCCGGGCCGCAGCCATCCGACGTTGCCCACTTCGACGTGGAAGCGCGGGCCGATCGCGAACGTCATCGCATCGCGGCTCGCTCCGGTCGGGTCTTTCTCGACGGCGAACGGCGCGTTCAGCCATCGCTGGTAGCGGAGCTCACCGCCGATCGAGAGGGAAGGCAGGAGGAAGTAGCCGACGTGGAGGCCCGTCGTCAGGTTCGTCTTGCTCGCCTCGCGCTGAACGGCCTCGCCACGGACGCGCGTGAGCTGGAGGACGGTGGCCTCGGCCTGGATCGTCCAGTCGTGCGCGACCCACGCAGCCCCGAAGCCCGGAATGACGGTGAAGTCGTTCACGCTGAAGAGCGCGTTGTCGAGCTGCGCGCGCGTGTTCGGACCCTTCGTCCGCGCATCGAGCGCGCCGGCATCCGGAGAGCTCCCGCCGCCCATGCCGATCGGGACCGTGAGCCCGAGAAATGCGTTCAGCCGAAACCCTCCATCGAGCTTCACGGCATAGCCGGCGCCGACGAGCGGGTTCACCAGCGCGAGCCCGTCGGTCCCCGATGGAGGTGAATCGGCAGCGAGCGCGACGCGGACGAGCGGGGCGAGCCCGGCGCCTTGTGGTCCGGTGCCCGGGATCCGATACGAGGCCGTCAGGAGCGAGGCGGAGCTCAGTCCGCCGGTCGCGCTCCGGTCCTCGTATCGCGCGATCGACGTATCGAGCCTGATCACCGTCGGAGCGACGATCGGCCGGAGTCCCCACGGGATCGAATACGGCGACGGCGGTGCAGGCGGCGCCGGGGTATTGCTCGTGGTGAGCTCGTCCGGAGCTGCAGCGCGCGCCACGCTCGAGGTGCCGAGGCACGCGGCAACGACGAGAGCGGCCGTGGATCGGCCAAGCCGTCGCCTCCGGCGTGAATGTTCGTGGGTCGAAAGCGTGGGCGGGGAAGGTCGCCTTGGGGAGGTCATGATTGCGCTCGGTACGCACCGCCTCCGAAGCAGGTCGCATGCCGAGACGTGGAAGTCGTCGTTTTGCGGATTTCCCACTTCGCGTCTGCCGTCCCACGGCGCATGCCGTGCGCGCGTCGACGCAAGACGCGCGCGTCGCCCGCGGTGTGCCCAGCGCATCAGCTTGGCCGCATCAAGTGCGGGCATCGCGCGCGTCGCCGACCTAGATTGTTCGCAGTGGCTTCCTCGCTCGTGCACAGCTTGCCTGGTCTTCGCGCGATCGCGTCGCAATACGACGCTTTTCTCGTGGACCTCTGGGGCGTCGTTCATGACGGCAACCGTCCGTTTGCGGGCGTGATCGACGCACTTCGCGAGCTGTCCTCCATCGGGCGGCGGGTGATCTTCCTCACCAACTCCTCTCGCGACGGTGCGCGCGTCGCCGAGATGCTCGGAGCGATCGGAATCGGCGGTGAGCTGTTCGAAGCGGTGATCTCGTCAGGTGACGTCACGCGCAACGCGCTCGTCTCCCGCGATCCTGCGCTT
>JAEXCN010000038.1 GCA_023402175.1 Pseudomonadota bacterium
GCGCCGCAGTGGCCGTCGGCCGGCTTCGCATCACCACCCGCCGCTGCCGGCGTCTCGGTGGAGTTGACCGGCGCGCTCGCCGGCTTGTCGCCGCCGCCGCAGGCCGAGATCAGAACGCTCGTACCGAGAACGGCAAGCGCTCCGGCAATCTTCTCCACGGACAGGTTCGGTCGCATCCAGTGACTCCTTGTTGTCGGTCTTTGCATCGTCGTGATGATCACGAAGACACACGCTGATTCACTCCCCCACCTGATCGTGCGGGAGCAAGAGAACTCGAAGCTCGTACCCCTCGGGGATCAACCCCACCAGCGGGCACTCAAGTTATCACGACTGCGGTTTCGCACGTAGATCGAGCACGATGTCCGCATTGTCCGCCACCTTCGTTCCGAGAAGGTGAAAGGAGCTCTTCGCGATCTTGCCGAAGCCGTCTCGCGGTTTGACGTCGTGCTCGGCAAGGACGACGCGGAACGGTTTCTTCGATTTGATCCAGATCGCCTTCGGCTTGTCCGCCGGTGCTCCCGCGTCGTACCGGAACGCGACTTCGACGTCCGCCTCTCGCTCCACCTTGTGTCCGTGGACGAGGAGCTCGCCTTTCGTCGTCATCGTCACCGCGCGGACCTCGTCGTCGCCGTCCTTCGTCGGCGCGAGCTTCGTCACGTCCGTCGCGCTCGGGCTCTCGATCGAGCGAATCGCATAGACCGCATAGCGGTTGGTCTTCTTCGTCTCTTCATCGAGCTTCCCCGACTCGCCGTCGGCGACCTCGAGCCACGTCCGCGCGTGCATCGTCTGCGTGGCATTCTTGTCTTGCTCGGCGAAGGTGCTCGTCGCGAGCGTCACGAGGTCGACCTTCACCTCACCGCGCGAGTTGGTGATGTTGGTGAAGTCGACGTCGAGCGTGCCCGTCGCGCCGCTCGTGACCGCCTTGATCTTCTCCTTCGGCGCTTCCATCTCGAGCGAGGTCTTGCTCGGCTCGTCGATCACGAACTTCTTCGCCGATCCTCCTCCGTCATGAGCCGCGGTCGACGGCGCGAGCGTGCTCGCGACCGGCGCCAGGTTCGGCTTCTTGTCGTCACACCCGACTGCGAGCAGAGCGAGCCCGACGGCCACGACGACGGCAGGGGCCCGTCCGACCTTTTGCATGTTCCCCACGCGTTTGTCTCCTCGTGCATGCCGAGATGGCGTCAGCTCGCTCATCCCCGAAGTACCGACCGTCATCCGAGCGGTACGTACTCTACGCCTATCCCCGTGCGCCGGTTTCGCGATTGTTCCGGCCGCGGATGCGCCATGCGAGTGCCGGCGGCGCCAGGAGCGTCGTGATGAAGACGGTGGCCACGAGCGACGCGTGAACTCCCGGTAAGAGCAGCGGTTTTCCGTTCGGGGCCAGCTGGGCTGCGGCGCCGGCAAAGATGAGCCCGACTTCGCCACGCGGCGTCATCCCGATCCCGACCAGGACCCGGTCGATGCCCTTGCCACGCGCGCCGATCCCACAAATGAGCTTCCCGGCGACCGCGGCGGCCACGAGGAGGAGCGTGAGGAGCAGCGAGTCCCGCCCGAGCCCCGAGAGTTGCACGCTCATCCCGGTACGGACGAAGAACACCGGCGCGAAGACGGCGACGATCGGCGAGACGAAATCGTCGATGCGCTTCATCCCGTTGTCGCCGAACGGGCGGACGCTGACCTCGTCGAGGAGTAGGCCGGCCGCGTACGCGCCCACGATCGGCGCAAGCCCCGAGACAGCGCTCGCACTGCCGAGGAGGAGGCAGAGCGCGATCGACACGGCACCGAGCACGTGCGGAGCGCGCAGGACGGCCGCGACGCGATATACGCCGCGAGTCACCGCAAGGCCGATGACGAGCGCGCCGACGACGAACACGATGGCGACGAGCGAGATGCGCGCGATCGACGTCGGATCGACGCCCGTCGACGCAACGGCAGACACGATCGAGAGGACCACGAGCCCGAGGACGTCGTCGATCACCGCCGCGCCGAGGACGATGCGGGCCTCGACGGAGCCGAGCACTCCGAGATCCTTGAGGACGCTCGCGGTGATCCCGACGCTCGTCGCACAGAGCGTCGCTCCGACGAACAGATGCGCCGACGTGCTGGCTTCGGGGAGGACGAGACGGCTCGCGCCAAATCCGAGGATGCTCGGGAACACGACGCCGAGGACGGCGACGAGGCCCGCGCGCGGCGCCACCTTCACCATCGAGCCGACGCTCGACTCGAGCCCGACCTGGAAGAGGAGCAGCATCACGCCGAACTCGGCGGCAAACGCGATCTCCGCCCCGTTCGCGGCCGAGAGGAGGCCGACGAATGGCAGGTTGCCGAGCACGACGCCCGCGAGCAACTCGCCGAGCACGGGCGGCTGCCGCAGCCGGATCGCGGCCTCGCCTCCGAGCTTCGCTCCGAGGATCATCAGGGCGAGGACCGCCCAGGTCATGGCGGAGGTTCCGTGCTCCATCGAACAGGCGCGGTTCGGCCGGGACGCACGCTACCATGGGATTCCCATGCTGACGGTGTCCGACGCCGTGACCTCGCATCGCGTCTGTCCATGCGATTGCTTTCGCAATCTCTCCGTCGCCGATCGAATCGCCGGGATCCGCGCGGTGTACCACCTGGACGACGCGCTCCGCGGCTGGGCTTACACGCCGATTTACGACGTCCACGGCGACCTCCTCTTCCGCCAAGCTCAACAGAAGAACGACGCGTCGTATCGTGGTGTCGCCGTCCGGTTCGGCGAGTGCATCTATCGCAGGCTGCTCGGCAGTCTGGTGCACGAGTGCCTGCACGCCGTCTTCGGCGACGTGACGAAGTCGAACTACGGGATCCTTTTCGGCCTGCCGTACGGCGTCCCTGCCGACCTGCCATCGAGCGAGGAGGAAGCGTTCCTCGAGCCCTTCAACTTCGGCGAGGCGCGCGCGTGGGCAGGCGTGTGGATCATCGGCGAGAAGATGTTCGGCATCGACTGGAGCCTCCGCACGGCGCGCGACATCGGCACGTATTGCTTCGTCGGCGGCAACGCGCTCGTGCCGGTGCCTGCCGGTCATCGAGCCGTTGCTCACATCGACCGAACGCACCACCCGGAGCGTTACTACGCGAAGGGGCGAAAGCTCGAAGAGCGCGCCCGCGAGTGGTTCGCCGCCCCTGCAAACCTCGCGACGGTGATATCGCGCATCGACGAGGCCGCGGCGATCGGGAACAAGAAGCGACCGCGCCGATACCCCGACCCCGAGGTCGTCGCGAAGACGCCGCCGAAGAAGATCGAGCGCAACGATCCGTGCGTGTGCGGCAGCGCGAAGAAGTTCAAAGACTGCTGCGCGCTCGCTGGAACGCTGCAGTACTTCCTACCGACGAACGCGCGCTGAAGAGGTGTCCACCTCTCGAGCTCGCGCGCGGCGGCAGCTAGAACGTGCCGCCGAGCCCGAGGCCGGCGAAGCCCGGCCCCGCCAGCGGCACGAACCTCGTCTTCGCGGCCGGCTTCTCCGTGCTCTTCGGCGCGGTGAAGTAGAGCACCGCGCCGACGCCGACGAGCACGACGCCGCTGCCCGCGAGGATGATCGAGATCAGCTGGTTGTTCTCCGCTGCCTTGTTGTGCGAGGTGGCGGACCGATTGAGGTCGTCGAAGCGGCGCACGTCCGTCGGAAGCTTCGTCGTCGGGTCGACGAGCGCGCTCGCGGCCTGCCGATTGCTGTCGCGTTCGCTCTCCTCGTTCTTCGCGAGGATGAACACGCCTGCTGCGGCGAGCCCTGCGAGGACACCTGTGCCCGCGACGATGATGCCTACCGTACGCTGCCCGCTCCCGTCGTTCGTGACGATGACGGGCGGCCGGTACTCGGTGTGCGGCGCGCCCGGCGAGCTCGTCTCCTGGACCGGGGCGTCCTCGAGCTTCGGGACGTCGATCCGGTCGGTCGAGGAGTTGTCGGCGATCTGGATGATCTTCGACCAGGGCTTCTTCCCGCGCGCGGAGACCTCGATCGTGTGCTCACCCGGATCGACCGGAAGCGGAACTTCCTTTCCAGCGAGCGCGATCGTGACCTCGATGCCATCGCGTTTGACGGCGAGATCCGTGAGCGGCTCCTTCACGGACACGACGATGTAGTGGAGCTGCGGCTTGAGGCGCGTCGCGGCGTCTTCGGCGAGCTTCTCGCGCTCCGACTGTCCGCGCTGCTGCGCGAGACCGACGGCCGATCGGTACCACGTCCACGCGCTCGCCCACTTCCTCTGCTTCTCGAAGCAGACGGCGAGGTTGATCTGCGTTCCCGGCGAAGGGTCGGCCTTGTTGCTCTGCGCGAAGGCCTCGCACGCGACGGGATAGTCGTTGCGCTTCATCGCGGCGAGACCCTCCTGGAAGAAGGTCTCGGCGGCAGACTCGTCGCCGGCGAAAGCGACGCTGGGCGCAATCGCGACACAGGCGAAAGCAAGCGCGGCGCTGGCGGCGAGCCGCGACAAGGGATGGCTTCCCATGGCTGCGTTATACACCAACCGAGATCGTCAGCGCGCGTTCTGCATGAGGCCGCCGCCGTTCGACGGCTTCGTCGCCGGAGCCTTCGCCGTCGGCTGCGGAGGAGGGTCCGGCGCCTTGGGCGGATCCACCTTCGCCTGCGGCTGGGACTTCGTCGTCGGCTTGCCGGCGGCCGCGTGCGCTGTCGTCGCGGACACGGACGCGGGCGGCTGCGCGCTCGCCACCGGAGCTTCCGTCGTCGCTGCGGCCGGTGCCGTCTCCGTCGGAGCGGGCGCGGTCGCCGTCACGGTGCTGGCCGGAACGGTGCTCGGCGGAGGAGGCGCCGACGCCGTGACGTTCGTTCCTTGATCGGTCTTGCCTTGGCTCTTGAAGATCAGCGCGGCGCCGACGATGCCGAACAGGACGACGACTGCCGCTGCGATGGAGGCGATGATGACCGGTGCCTTCGACTTCGGGATGCCGTTGCCGGCTCCGCTGCCGGTGCTCTGCCAGCCGCCCCCGGTGTGCTGCATTCCCTGCGGGGTCACTCCGCCGAGCGCCACGGTACCGCCGATGACGCGCGGGCCCGAGCCCGTCACTGCGCCCTGCGAAGGGAGGGCCGGCCGGACCATGCCGTTCGGAGTGCCGGGAGTGATCGCGCCGGCCGCCATCGGATGCGACTGCATCGCGTTCGGCACCGGAGCCGCTCCCGGCCCGAGCAGCGCGGTCCCGCCGAGAGGGCTGCCCGCGAAGCCGGGTTGGGCCGTCGCGAACGGCGCGAGCGCCTGGGCGAGCTCCGCCGCGGTCTGGAAGCGCTGCTCGGGGCGGCGCTGCAGGCATCGGAGCATCACCTCTTCGAGCGCCGGCGAGACCTCAGGAGCAATGTTGCGGACCGGCGCGGGATCGGTCTCGAGGATCGCTGCGAAGAGCTCACCGAGGTTGTCGCCCATGAACGGTAGATGCCCCGTCATGAGCTCGTAGAGGATGACGCCGATCGCCCAGATGTCGGCGCGATGATCGACGCTCTTCGAGCTTCGAAGCTGCTCAGGAGACATGTAGAGCGGCGAGCCGAGCATCGCCTTCGTCGACGTGAGCGCGCTCGGCGCGGCCGCGAGGGCCGACGAGCCCTGCGCCTTCGAGATACCGAAGTCGAGGACCTTGACGACGATCGACCCGTCCTTGCGCTTCGCGAGGAACAGGTTCGACGGCTTCAGATCGCGATGGACGATGCCGATCGCGTGCGCCTGCATCACCCCCTGGAGCGCTTCGCACACGTAGCCGACCGCGACGTGCGGTGCGAGGCGATGCGTCGGCTCTCGCTCGAGCACCTGCGCGAGGTCCTCTCCATCGAGGAGCTCGAGGACCATGTACGCATAGCCCATCTCCTCGTCGACGTCGTCGACGCGGACCACGTGCTCGTTCTGGATGTTGGCGGCCGCGCGACCTTCGTTGATGAAGCGCTGCGCGGCTTCGGGATTGCTCGCATCCGCGAGCATGATCTTGATGGCGACCGGCTTCGAGAGCTTGATGTGCTTGGCCGCGAAGACCGCGCCCATCCCTCCCTGACCGAGAAGCCGATCGAGCACGTACTTGCCCGCAATCATGTCCCCCGGCCGGGGCAGGCGCGTGGAGGCCGGCGCTGCGACGCTCATATTTGGTCGAGAATAGGGCTGCTCGGGCGAAGCCACAAGCGAGCGGCCGGCGCCGTCACGCGTCGCTCGGGCCGCACTCACATGTTTCCAACACATGTTCGCGAGGATGGAGCGTCCGACGTCGTCTGTTCCGGGCTCGTCGCCAGCGAGGGTGACACCGATACCGTCCAGACGGCTCCGACCGGCGGGCCTTCGTTCCTCAAGCGCTGCGGAGGCCGCTCTCGACGAGGGCGTGGATCGCCTTCTTCGCGCGCTCGACTTCGGTTGACGAGGCCGCGCCGTCGAGCAGCTCGAGCGCGACCCCCTCGAGCGCCGATACGAGGGCGACGTACGTGAAGCCGTCGAGAGGAGCGACGCCGCGCATCTCCGCACCGCGCACGAGCAGCTCGAGGATCCGCGCGCGCGTATGACGGCGGTGACCTGCGAGCGGCGACTCGGAGCGAACCGATTGCTGGAGAAGGACGCGGAGGAGCCCCGCATTTTCGACGTGGAAGTCGAGATACAGCTCGACGGCGGCGCGGACACCGCCGAGCGGATCGGTCGCCGAGTGCGAGGCGTCGCCGAGCGCGCGAACGAGCTCGCTCGTCGCGAGCTCGTAGACCGCGGCGAGCACGTCCTCCTTGCTCGTGAAGTAGCGATAGAACGTTCGCCGAGCGACGCCGGCTTCTTCGAGGACGTCTTCGACCCTCGTCGCGGCGAACCCGCGTCTGGCGAAGACCTTCATCGCAGCCGCGAGGATCCCGTTCTCGACGACACGCGCGGTGAGCACGGGCGGAATCGCGGTCCGCGGTGGGGTGAGAGGCAGCTGCGTTCGCGCGCCGCCATTCGCCGCCGGCCGCGTACGCGACGGAATGACGGGCGATCGCAGGCGGCGAGCCATGCCGCCATTGTCGTGGCTACCCCTCGCCGTCGCAAGCAGCGTGCTGCAGGAAGTCGCGCCGACCACGCATGTGTGCCGAAGTGTCCGGCGTGCGTCGTTCACGGTTTTCGACGACGACGATCACGCATGCGCGTCACGAGCGCTCGGATCCGTCACGGCCGGCGGCGCGGCGCGGACGCTCTCCGAGAGCCGGGAGATCGACAGGGCGTCGAGCGGCCGGCGGGCTCGCGCCGCTGGTCCGGGCCGCGCATCGGGCAACGACGCCGGTGGCTCTCGTCGCTGCCGGCTCTTCGAAAGCGGAGGCGGCCGATGCGGTCTCGAGCGGTGAACACGGTCCAGACTCTCGCGATCCTCGCGGGTCTGACATGGCTCCCGTCGTCCGCTCATGCGTACGAGACGGAGCGGACCTTCGATCAACCCGAGTCCCGTGACGAGCACGATCGGATCACGGTCGAGGCAGCGACGGTCCACGTGATCTCGTGCAAAGGCGCAGGCGAGAACGGCGCGGAGGTCTACATCTTCGAGTACCTGAACCGGTCAGGGTTCCGCGCGGTACGGTCGTTGAGCTCGACCGCGCCGATCGGCGGCGTCGAGTTCTCCACGCTTGAAGAAGCCGCGACCACGGCGTGCTCGGAAGGCGTGGGCGCACCGCGACCCGAGCCGCCTCCTCGAGAGGACTAGGCTCGGGTCAGGTGTGCCGCTCGACGAGCAGAACGCATCCGTACTGTCGCGTTCGGGTGTGCTGTCGAGAATCGGAAGGAGAAGCGGAGCCGCGAGTCGGGCTTGAACCGACGACCTGCGCTTTACGAAAGCGCTGCTCTACCGCTGAGCTATCGCGGCGTGTCGAGGGCAACGCATGTATGACGACGCGCGCGTTACGTCAAGAGATTACGCAGCATGACGATGTCCGATTCGTTCGACGAGCCCCTGAGCGGCGAGCCGGCTCATCGCCATGATGGTGTGCTGCGGGTTCACGCCGAGGTTGGTCGGGAAGACGCTCGAGTCGACCACGTGGAGGCCGTCCACGCCGTGCACGCCGAAATCGAGGCCGACCACGGAAGAGGAGCCGTCCGATCCCATCCGTGCGGCGCCGAAGAGATGGGTTGCGATGAAGCCGTACGCGCGAGGCTCGAGCGGGCCGTCCTCGAGCAGCTTCACCTGGTCGATCGAGCGGAGCACGCTCGGCACGCCGTACACGCCCGGCCAGACCTCGCGCGCGCCCGCCTCGAAGAGCATCCGCGCGATGAGCGCGCACGCCTTTCGCGCCGCCCGGATGTCGTTCTCCGTCATCGTGTAGCGGACGCGATCGACGCCGCCCCATCCTTCCCGCACGGTGCCCTCCGCTTCGGCCCGGACCTGGGCGGCCCAGACCGCGACATGGCCGAGCTGTGCGAGCCGGTCGGCGAGCTCCGCGCCGACACCGGGGACGCGGGCGGCCGCGAGATCGGGCGGGAGCGAGATCGTCTCGAGCTTGAAGCGGTCGCTCTTCCGGAAGTGGATGCTCTCCGCGCCCTGCGTCGCGCCGAACGCCATGTTGATCGGGCGATCGAAGAGGCCGCCGACCGCGAGCCCGGGATGCGCCTGGAAGTGCTCGCCGAGCGCCGCCGCACGGACGCCGCTTCGGCGGAGGATGTTCGGGCTCTGCACGGTGCTCGCGGCGACGACGACCGCGTGGCGGGCGTGCAGCATGACGCGATGGCCGGTCGCAGAGCGAGCGACCACGCCCGTCGCGCGGGCACCGCGGATCACGACGTGATCGACGCGGCAGGACGTGAAGATGCGGGCGCGTCCGCTCCGGAGCGCCCACGGGACATACGTGACGCTCATGCCCTGCTTCGCGGCCGTCGGGCACGCGGTGATGCACATCCCCGAGCCGGTGCAGCCCTTGTCGTAGCGGCGCATCGGGGCGGCCTCGATCCCGTGCTTTTTCGCCTGCTCGATGAAGAGGCGGTTGTTCTCGCCCATGGCGTCGGGCGCGACCTCGCGAACGGAGAGATCGGCCTCGAGCGCGGCATAGTGGGGCTCGAGCGCGCTCGACGTGATCGATCCCGCGAGCCCGAAACGAGCTCCCCAGTCTTCGATGACGTCCTCCGGCGCGCGCCACGCGATCGCCGAGTTCACGAGCGTGCTCCCACCGACGCAGCGGCCTTGCAGCATCGGCATGTACGCGCGTCCCTGGAGGACCTGCATGCCGCGCAGGCGCATCACGCGGTCGAACGTGGAGTGCACGTCTTCGCGGACCTCACGTGTCTTGATCCAGGGCCCCTCCTCGACGATGCCGACCTCGAGGCCCGCCGTCGCAAGCGCGTGCGCTGCGACGGCGCCCGCCGCTCCCGATCCGATCACGACGACGTCGAACGACTCGCCGCAGCTCGATGCGAGCCTCTCGCCATCGACGATGCTCCCTTCCGGTAGATCGTCATCGGGGAAACGACGCGTCGGCTCACTCGGCGGCGTGCTCATGTGCATCTCCGTGGTGGATGGCCGCTGCGCTCGAGGTGCCCGGAGCCAGCTGCAACCGGACGAGTCGATCGCGCCGTCCGCGCGAGGTCGTCATCCACGCGCGCGCTTCGGGCGACTGCGAGTAGAGCATCGAGCCGAGCGCCTTGAACGCGACGACGAGCTGCCGGACGGCGTAGATCGGGCTCGCGAGGAGCAACTCGAGCACGCGCTGGCGTTCCTCCGGCCCGATGTCGGCGATCGTCTTCGGCCGCCGCAAGAGCCACAGCGGCGCGAGAGCGACGATCCAGAGTGTCAGGCGCAGGCCGATCGACTGCTCGATCGGCGACGACGCGACGACGTCCGCGAGGAAGCGTCCCGGATTCATGCGTGCGATGCCGTGGGGAAGCGCGGTGCGCTCGGGAAACACGGCATCGAACGCGGCTTTCGCCCATGCGAGCTCGAATCCGAAGAGCTTCATCTTCCTTCTCCCTCCTGCGGACGGCAGACAAAAGTTCCCTCACACCACTCGATCGACGACCTCGAACAGCACTCACCGGGAGGAAGGCCTCCGTCGATTCTTCTGGAAGCAAGCCCTTGGCCTGCTCGAGTCAGCGCGTCTTGTTCTTCTTCGCCGCGGGCTTCGCGACGGGAGCGTGCGCACCGAGGCTCGGCGCCTTCGCCGGATTCTTCGCCTCTCCCCTGGCCGCCGCCTCGTGGCGGTGACGCGACAGCCACTCCTCATCCATCGCGTTGAACGCTGCACGGAGAGCGTGGCGAGCAGCCTCACCGTCGCCGGCACGTACGAGCTCGACGAGCACGTCGTAGAACGGCAGCGTCTCCTCGCGTCGGTCGTACAGCTCCGCGAGCAGCTCGGGCTCCTGCTCGGGGAAACGCGAGAACGTGTTCAACATCAGCTCGAAGCCGACGTTGCGGGCGGCGCGGACGATCGCGCGCTGGATCGCGAGATCGCCCCGCGCGAACGCGAGAGGATCGGCGACGAGCTTCGGCTGCTCGGCGGCGAGCTCCTTGATGATCGTGAGATCCTCTTCGGTGTGGCGCTCGGCGGCGAGGGCGACAGCCTCCGACACGAGCACACGGCGGACCTCGAGGAGCGACCCGAGCAGCTCGAGCCACGCCGGCTCTTCGCGATCGAGGGAGCTCAGGACCATCGTGAGGGCCTCGAGCCCCGCGCGCTCGCGCCACGACACGACCTCCGTGCCCGAGCCGTGCCGCGTGCTCACGAGCCCCATCGCCTCGAGACGCGCGAGCGCGGCCCTCAACGTCAGGCGGTTCACGCCGAGCGCCAGCGAAAGCTCACGCTCGGAGGGCAGGCGCGATCCCGCGGCGATACGCCCGGCAAGGATCTCGTTCCGCAGGCGGTCGGAGACGGCATCGACGACACTCGAGCGCGCGACCGGACCGATGGCCGCAAGGGTCTCGGTCGGGTCCGTGGGCGTCGGTGTGGTCGGAGGTAGCTTTTTCATCGACTCATCCAGTGGTTCAACCAATGTTGCACGCAGCCCGGCAGTGCGCAAGGTCGTTCGCACCTGCGGCGCGCGGGCTTCGAGGCTTCACGCTTCGGAATTTGCGGCTCCAGACTCCAGGCTCCAAGCTCCGGAGGGAAGAGAAAAACTCTGCCGCCCGCTCGAGTCGCATGGCGACAGCGGGCGAGCTGCACGTACCTGGAGCCCCGAGCCTCGACCCTGGTACCGTCCCTCCACTTTGATCGACGTTCGAAGCGACACCATCACCCGCCCCACGCCCGCCATGCGCGAGGCGATCGCCCGCGCCGAGGTCGGCGACGATGTCTTCGGCGAAGACCCGTCCGTACTTGCCCTCGAGGCCGAAGCCGCGCGCGTCGTCGGGAAAGAAGCCGCGCTGTTCGTCACGTCCGGGACGATGAGCAACCAGCTCGCGATCGCGCTGCACACGCGACCGGGCGACGAGGTCGTCGTCGGCGAGGGCGCGCACGTCGTCCACTACGAGAGCGGCGCAGGCGCCGCGCTCTCCGGCGTTCAGTTCGCGTTCGCCGGAACGGGAGGGCTCTTCACGGCCGACGAGATGGAGGAACGGATCCAGCCGAAGGCGTACTGGTGTCCTCGGACGAGCCTCGTCTGCGTCGAGAACACGCACAATCGCGCGGGCGGCCGCGTCTTCCCGCAGGACGCCGTCGTCGAGATCGCCAAGCGTGCGCGCGCACACGGGCTCGGGACGCACCTCGACGGTGCGCGCATCTGGAACGCGAGCGTGAAGACGGGGCTCGACGTCGCCGAGCTCGCCGCGCCCTTCGACACGGTGAGCGTCTGCTTCTCGAAGGGCCTCGGCGCGCCCGTCGGCAGCGCCCTCTGCGCGTCGCGCGAATGGATCGAGCGCGCGCGGACGCTCCGCAAGCGATGGGGAGGCGGCATGCGCCAGTCCGGCATCATCGCGGCCGGAGCCCTCTTCGCGCTGAAGAACCACCGGGCTCGTCTCGGCGAGGACCACGACAAGGCGCGCCGCTTCGCCGAGCGCATCACGACCACGCCCGGAGCGCGCGTCGATCTCGGGAGCGTCGAAACCAACATCATCAACATCGATCTCGACGCGCCGCTCACCGCCGAGGCCGTCGCCGCCGCCGCGCTCCCGCTCGGGCTCGCGATCAACCCGTCGGGGCCGCGCCGCCTGCGAGCGGTCATGCACCTCGACGTCCGCGCCGAAGACGTCGACCGCGCCGCCGGAATCCTCGCCGAAGCGATCACGGCGGTGCGCGGGAAGAAATGACGCGCTCGTCGGTCGCGACGCTCCGGATCCTCGTCCTCTTCGCCGCGACGGCGGCCGCCGCATGCGCGCCGAACCGTGGCGCGGCCTACGAAAAATCGCTCGCGGAGGCCCGACGGGCGACGCATTCTGGTCGCTTCGACGCGGCGGCCGAGCGCTTCGACGAAGCGGCGCGCACGGCGAAGCTCCCACGTGACGCCGTCTATGCTCGCTACGAGGCGGCGCTCGCGCGTGCGCGCGCCGGCGACGTGGCGCGCGCATCGAACGAGCTCCGCGCGATCGCTGACGCGAATCCGCCGAACGCGTACTCCGCGCAGGCCGCGTTCAAGGCCGCCGACCTCGCTTCGAAGAGCGACCCGGCCGCCGGGTACGCCGAGCTCGAAGCCGTCGCGCTGCGCTTCCCGGACTCGGGGGTCGCCCGGGTCGCGCTCGGCCGTCTGCTCCGCCAGGACGACGAGAGCGGGCCGGCGAAGACGCTCGCCCATCTCGATGCGCTCGCGCCGAAGGTCGCGAAGAAGGCGCTCGAAGAAGACGTCGCGTATGAACGCGCGAAGCGTATCGGCGAGCTCGGACGTTTCGAGGAGGCGCGGAACGCGTTCGTCGTCGTCGCCGATCGCTGGCCCTATCCAACCGGGAACTACTTCGACGACGCGCTCTTCCGCGCGAGCGAGATGGAGGAGAAGCTCGGCCGTTCGAAGGAAGCGATCGCCCACCTCGAACGGATGCTCTCGTTCCGCGAGAAGTCGGTCACGATCGGGAGCTACGAGCGGCCGCGCTACATCCCGGCGATCCTCCGCATCGCGCAGCTGTACGAGGATCGGCTCGGCGATCGCGCGAAGGCACGAGAGACGCTCCATCGCCTCTACGCCGAGTTCACGACGTCGACGCTTCGCGACGACGCGCTCTGGCGCGAAGCGGAGCTCTGGCAGAAGGACGGCGACAAGGACACCGCCTGCCGTCGACTCTCGACCCTCGCGAGCGACTTCCCGGACTCGCGCTACGTCCCGTGCGCGGTCGAGCGATGTCCGTCGATCAAACGCCCGTCGAAGAGCAAGGCGCCGAAGACCTGCCACGCGTACCTCACGCGCGAGCCCAGCCGGAAGCCGGGCGAAGAGGTCACGCCGACCGTCGATACGACGAGGCCGGACGACCCCCTCTAGCGTCTAGGCGCAATACCGTTCACGTTGCGCCACCCGACGCGAGGTCGGTGACACGAACGGGAAGCTCGGAAGCGCGGCCGGCAATCTGGCGCGCGTCTTCGAGCGCGCGCCCCTTCAGTTGACCCGGCGCCGGAGAGAAGCTGGAGAACGACGAGCGGGCCGACGGGGCTCCGCGGCCGTGATCGCGGGCGCGATCAGGCCTCGTCGTCTTCCTCTTCTTCCTCGTCCTCGTCGTCCTCGTCCTCGTCTTCGTCGAGGTCCTCGTCCTCGTCGTCGTACTCGTCGAGGCTCTCCTCTTCTTCTTCTTCCTCGGCCTCGGCCGCGGCGGGCTTCTTCTCGAACTTCACGTCGACGCCGATGTCGCCGAGCTGGGCATCGAGGAGCTCGAAGAGCTCGTCCACGTCGTCGCCCGACCACTCGTCGAGCATCTCGGTGAGGAACTCGTAGAAGTCACCGCTGTCGAGCCGGCGCTCGATCTCTTCGACCTGCTCCTCAGTGAACGCTTCGAGAATGTCCTCACGCAGCGTCTCGGTGTCCCCTTCCTCGATCGCGTCCTGCGCCGAGAGACGAATCTGCCGAACCGCACGTTTATCGAGAACGATCTCCATCTAACCTTACTCCGAGAGCCGGAACGTATGTTTCGCCGCGCTCCTGCGACGATGCAGCGCCCACGAATACGCAAAGCCATCGTGCTGTGTCAACGTGCGAACGATGGTTTCGCGCTCATGCCTCGATTGTGTGCGCGGCGCGAGCCTGGTCTGCAACGCGTCCGGTGTATGCTGAGCCCGTGCTCCCCCTCGTGGCGCCGCAAGGATGTCGCGTGAACGATCGTCCGTCGAGCGAGACCTTGCGATTGTGCAATCCCTGGAGTGCAAGAGCGAGGCGCGCAGCGGCTTCGGTAGCTCTCGCGATGACGTCCGTCGCTGGCATCGCTCGGGCACAGGAACAGGCCGCGCCGGCAACACCTGCTCCCGCGACCGCGCCCAGCGAGCCGACGCAGCCGCGCGAGCACGCGCGGGTCGCGCGCGACCTCGAGAGCGCGCCGCCTCCGCCCTCGCACGTCGTCTACTTCCAGTACGGCGTCGCGTTCACGACCGAGCAGATCGTCGCGGCCGGGCCCATCTGCGACAACACAAGCATTCCGTGCATCCTCGGCGCCGGCGGAGGCATCGCGGTCCGCGCCGGATGGCGGAGCACGGGGCCGCTTTATCTCGGCGGCGCGTACGAGCTGACGAAGCAGGATCCGAACAAGCTCTATCGCATCGCGCTGCTGCAGCAGGCGAGAGCCGAAGGGCGTTACTACTTCATGACGGCGCGCATCACCGAGCCGTACGCCGCCGTGAGCCTCGGCGTGGCCGGGTACGGCAACGAGTGGGCGGTCGACACGTGGGGACCGGGCGGCTCGATCGGCGGCGGGCTCGAGTACCAGATCACGCGGCGCACGGTCGTCGGCCTCGCGCTCGCGTATCGCCTGCTCTACTTCAGCCGCTTCCAGGACACGGCGGGTGCCGAGCGCAACCCCGGCGTCGCCCAGCTGTTCGGCCTCGACCTCGTCCTCGAACAGCGCGACGCCATCGTCCGCCAGGGACCGGACGGGGCACGTTGATGCGACACGCTCAATTCGGGCGATCGGCGCCGAGACCGACCTCGAGCGAAACGTCAAGACCTCTCCATGGACGTGCGGTCGACCTTGAAGGCCGCTTGACGGTCGCGGTGCGGTGTTGTCCCCTACGGTGAACGTGAACTCCGCGGGAAGAACCACGTCATGACCTGCTCGACGTGCGGACGTGAGAACCCGGCTCACCTGACGTTCTGCCAGGAATGCGGACAGCGGCTCGGCCCGCGCATCGCGCCGCCGACGCCGCCGATCGGTCTGGGAGGAAGCGACGCGTACGGTCCGCCGCCGACCGCAGCAGCAGCACCGCCGCGCGTCGCGACCTCGCTCGGGATGACGAGCGCGGCCGATCCGGCGCCTGTTCCTCCGCCGGCCGCGCGCGGTGCGGGCGGCGAGCGTCGCTGCAAGGTCTGCGATACGCCGAACGGACCGGCCCTTCGCTACTGCACCTCGTGCGGAAGCACGCTCGATCCCGCGCCCGTTGCGCTCGCAGCCCCGCCAGCGGCGTCGGGCGCGATCGCGTCGCCTGCGAACCCGATCGTCCCGGTCGGCGTCGTCAATCTCGCGAACGCTCCGCCCGCCCCGGCGACGCGCACGTGCAATCGATGCAAGGGAACCGCGGACACCGGCGCGCAGTTCTGCAAGTTCTGCGGGAACGCGCTCGGCGAGGCGGCTCCGGCTCCGAGCCCGGCAGCGGACCGGGTCGAGCACCGCACGAACGGCGACGCGGCTGCGCCGGCGCTCGGCCGACCGCCGACGACGCCGATCGCGCAGGTCGGCCCGCAAGTGCTCGCCGCGATGCGACCGATGCCTGCGCAGCAAGCGCCGGCGCCGTCCCTTTCCCCCATCGGTCCGAGCGCGTCCGGCTCGTCCGAGCGCGTGTCCGCATACGGCGCGCCTCCTACGCCGTCGAGCTACGGACCGCCTCCTCAGGCGAGCGGCTCCGCGGCGCTCGCGGCGATCCCTGCGCGCGAGCCTCGGAGCCCGTCGGTTCCGCCTGCAGCCGCGCCCGTGCGTGCGCCGTCCGCGACGACGCAGCGCGGGCGCCTCGTCGTGATCGCGAAGAGCGGCGCCGACGGACCGAGCTATCCGTTCGGCGATCTGCTCGACATCGGGCGCGTCGAGGGGAACGTCGTGGTCGGTGAGGACCCCTACCTCTCGCCGCGCCACGTCCGCATCATCTGGAACAACGGGAAGCTGATCCTCCGGGACCTCGGGAGCACGAACGGCGTCTACCTCCGTCTCGCGGCGTTCCGGGATACGGGCGGCCGCCGCGGCGACGGCGGCAGTCACGAGATCGCGGTCCCGCTGTCGGACCAGGATCTCATCCTGGTCGGCCAGCAGGTCCTCCACTTCGATATCTTGAAGGAGGGCGAGGGCGGATTTGGTCCGGCTCAGGAGCACGGCACGCTCTTGTTTGGCTCTCCTGCCGCTCCAAGGTACGCTCGGCTCTGTCAGCGCACCGTCGAAGGCATCGTGCGCGACGTCTACTACGTTCGGAAAGTGGAGACCGTGCTCGGACGAGAGTCGGGAGATGTGGTGTTCACGGAGGACCCGTTCCTGTCGCGCCGTCACGCCGCGATCCGGATGCTCTCGCGCGACGGGACACCGGCTACCGGCTCGCGGCCTCCTGCCGGCGAGCCTCGTTTCGCGCTCGTCGATCTCGGGTCGTCGAACGGGACGTTCCTTCGCATCCGGGGCGACGTCGAGCTCGTGCCGGGAGACCACTTCCGCGTCGGCCAGCAACTCTTCCGCGTCGACTTCGACGGGATGCGTGGGTGACCGAATGAGGGTTCACTCGTGACGCAGCCCGAGACACCTGCCCCCGCCTCCAGCGGGAGCCCGAGCGAAAGCTCGGCGACGCACGAAGGAGGCGTGCCTCCCACGGAGGTCCGCGTCCAGCTCTTCGCCCGGACCGACGTGGGCCAGGTCCGTGAGCACAACGAGGACAACTTCCTCGTCGCGGATCTCACCCGGCGCTCGCGCGGTCTGCTCGAAGCCAACCGCGCGACCGTCATCGGTCAGCAAGGCGCCGTCTTCGCGGTCTGCGACGGCATGGGCGGCGCGGCCGCCGGCGAGATCGCGAGCCAGCTCGCGGTCGACATCATCTACGAGCGCCTCGTCGACGGCCTCGGAGATCGTCCGGTCAAGCGCGACGATCTCGCGCGCCGGCTCGTGCGTGCCGTCGAAGCCGCAGGCCTCCGCATCTTCCACGAAGCGAAGGCGGACCGATCCCGCCGCGGCATGGGCACGACCGTCACCGCGGCCGCGCTCGTCGACGAGATGCTCTTCTTCGCGCAGGTCGGCGACTCGCGCGGGTACATCCTCCGCGGCGACCAGCTCGTGCAGCTGACGCGCGATCAGTCGCTCGTCAACCAGCTGATCGAGGCCGGGCAGCTCACCGAAGAAGAGGCCGAGACCTTCGAGCACAACAACATCATCCTGCAGGCGCTCGGCACGTCGGACACGGTGCAGGTCGATCTCACCTACGCCGAGGTCCGTCGCGGGGACATCCTCCTCCTCTGCTCGGACGGCCTTTCGGGCATGGTCCGCTTCGAGGACATCCGCGAGACGCTGCGCTCGGGGATGGAGCCGCTCGACATCTGCAAGGCCCTCACCGAGAAGGCGAACCAGGCGGGCGGCCACGACAACATCACCGTCATCATCGTCCAGTTCGACGGCCCGACGCTGAAGCCGCGCGAGACCGAAGGCGAGCCGCTCAAGTACCGGAAGTACGTCCTCGCCGACGAGTCGAGCGAAGAGAAGACCGCACCGATCCCGTCGATGGACGTCGGCGCGATGCCTACTTCGAGCACGAGCGCCGCGGACGGCACCGTGCGCGCTGGTCCGGCGCCGGCTGCGGGATGGCACGAGCACGGCCCGTACGGCGGCGCCGAGGATTACGACCGCGTCGACATCCCCGGGACGCACGTTCCGCTCTGGATGGTGATCGGGATCGTCGCCGGCGTCGTCGTCCTCCTCGCCGGGACGGCGTTCCTCCTGCTCCGCTGAGATCGCCGATCACTCGGCGAGCAGCTTCGCGGCGACCGCGTTGTGCTCGTCCATCGTGCGTGCCTCGTGGGCTGCCGCGCGCGCACCTGCGCGATCGCCGCGCGCGAGACGAGCAACACCGATCCACGCCCAGGCCGCGGCCGCCCGCGGGCGATCGGCATCGTCCGTGAGCGGCGCGAGCGTCTCTTCCGCCTCGGCGAAGGCCTCGCGCCGGAGCATCTGACGCGCAACGAGCATCACGAGCTCCGGAGCGTCACCGAAGCGCACCCGCGCGCGGCCGATGACGTCGTCGGCCTCGGCCTCACGATCGAGGCGAAGGAGACACTCGGCGAGCCCGAGCCATCCGGCCATCGCGTCCGGCTCGACCTGCGTGAGGCGAAGGTACTGCTCGCGCGATTCCTCGAACGCGCCCCGCTCGAAGAGGCGGCGCGCGAGGTTCGAGCGTGCGGGGACGAACCCGGGGTCGACCTTGAGCGCCTGGCGGTAGTGCCCTTCCGCTTCCTTGCCGATGTCGCGCTTGTCGGCGAGGAGCCCGAGCGCGTGATGCGGTGCAGGAAGGTCGGGGTTCAGATCGCGCGCCTTGATCAAGTGCTTCCGCGCGCGCTCCAGATTGCCGCGCCGGAGCTCGACGTATCCGAGGTTCACCCACGCTTCGGTGAACCGTGGGCTGTACTCGAGGGCCACCGCGAAGCGGGCTTCGGCCGTCGTCAGATCACCGGCCGCAAGCGCCGCTGCGCCCGTCTGGTTCAGCTCCAAGGCCTTCGGAGGAAGCGGCGGAACCGTCGCGCAGCCGGCGACGATCCAGGTCGCGAGCAGGAAAATGCCGAGGAGGAGGACCGGACGCATGCCGGTGTGTCGGCCCGAGCGCGACGTCGGTTGCGAAAATTGTTACCCCGAGCGACAGGGAACCCGAGCACGTCCGGCCGACCGAATTCGATGTCGGCTGAAACGTTCGCGGAGTTAGCCCAAGTAGATGGTTTCATTCACCTACCCGGCTGCCATCGGGAGCGCTCGCAGACCGTGCGATGGCTCGCGGGGTGCGCTATGAATGAGCCAGGTTTCAATGAGCGAGCTGCCCAAGGGTTTCGTCAGCGCGAGCCACTCGATCCTCTTCGAAGAAGGTGAGGAACGCTGCAGCGTTTGCAACGAGCCGCTCGAGGCCGAGGACGATGAGAGCACCGAGGTCCCTGGACGCGGTCTCCTCGTCTGGACGCGTGGAGAAGAGCGCCGCTACGAAGAGCCGCACCTGTGTCCGAGCTGCGCATCGGCGATCGGCGTGAGCGCGCTCCAGCGCTGGGAAATCGAAGAAGACGAAGGCTGAGCGGCGGCTTCGGCCCTGCGGTTACTGAAGCACTTCGTCATCGAGGTCGTCGAAAGGCGACGGCGGACGTCGTTCGAGATGCTCGAGGCATAGGGCGCGCAGTGCCGGAGCGACCGTCGTCGACGTCGCGACGAGACGGAGCTCCTGACGAACGAGGAGACCGACGAGCGGCGCGGTCACTTCGAGCGGCGTGTCCGGGTTGAGGATGAGCGCGATCCGGATCCGCGGCCGGTGCGTCCATCGAGGCGAGCGTGCGATCTGCGTGAGCACGTCGGGCCGACACGGACGACGGGCGGCGAGCGAGAGGACGTCTTCCTCCGTGACCTTCGGATTCGAGAGGAGCTGCCGGATGACGTCGGGATGAGGATCGCGGAGGAGACGCTCGGTCATCGCGCGATCGGGCCTGCGCGCGAGTGACTTGCGCTCACCGAGCGTGAGCGGTCGTCCGCGCCCGTAGTCTGGGATCCGGTCCTCGTCCGGCTTCGGCACGTCGCGCGCGGGAACGGTCGACACCGGCTGTCGGATGAGGCGCTCGAGCGCAAGGTGCGGAACGCCGGCCGCCTCTTCGCGAAGGCGCTGCACCACCGGCGCGAGCGAGGCGTCTCCGAGCAGCGCATCGACGAGCGGGACGAGGGCCTCGCGCGCCGCAGGCTCTGCCTGCTCGGCACGTGCGCACAGCACGTCGAGCCATCGCGCGAGATCGACCACGTCCTCGCTCCGCAAGACGGACTGCACGTACGCGACCCGAAGCTCCGCCTCCGGGATCGAGCGCGTCGCGCGGATCATGGCTTCCGCGCGCTCCTCGGCGGCCGGCTTGCTCAGAAGCCGGGGTCCCACTTGTTCTTCGCCGAGGCCGTCGGTGCGGCCGCCGCGGACTTCGTGCGCCCCTGCGAGACGCCGTGGTCCCTGATCTCCGCAAGCGTCATCGAAAAAGCTCCCCGTGAACCGCCTGCATCGCGCTCTCCATCGGCACCGATCTGGCAGCCGTCCCAGGCTAACAGCGCACAGGGTCACGCGGAAGCAAGCGGTCCGTCGCCGAACGGGTGGCGGCTCCACCCGCGAGGGCTCTCGCGCGTGCGCACCCTGGGCAGGCGGCAACCGGAAGGATCCAGCGAGCATCCCAGTGAATGGCGTGCTGCGGCGCGGGCTCCGTCACGGTGAAGTTCCGCCCCTGCTTGCGCGCTGCCGTAGGTAACGCGAAACTAGCGCCACTACCTTGTCCAAACCCATGGTGGAGCTCTTCATTGCGGTTCGGCATTCGCCGAATCGATCGATCGGGGGCCGCGGGGGTTCCCCCGGCTTTCCTCCGTCCAGCAACGCTGGACTCCGTCCACTTCAACCGATCGCGAGCGGGGGCAGCGACCCGCCCGGACCGATCCCGACGCCCGGCGAAGGCGAGGACGTCGAGCTCGAAGACGCACCCGTCAGCTCGATCCCGCGACGCTACAAGGTCGTTTTTCACAACGACGACTACACGACGCAGGAGTTCGTGGTTTACGTGCTCCAGCGGTTCTTTCACAAGTCGGAGACCGAGGCCCGACACATCATGTTGACCGTGCATCACAAGGGTGCGGCGGTCGCCGGCGTCTACACCAAGGACGTCGCCGAGACGAAAGCTCAACAGGTCATGGACACGGCGCGCGAGAACGGAATGCCGCTGCTGCTCACCACGGAGCCCGAGTAGGGGTAAGACGAAGGCAATGCGTATCAGTCCCGAGGTCGAGATCGCCCTCACGCTCGCCCAGAACGAGGCGGCCCGGCGGCGTCACGAGTT
>JAEXCN010000406.1 GCA_023402175.1 Pseudomonadota bacterium
CCTTCGGGATGACACCGCCGACGATGCCGTTCTCGAAGACGAAGCCAGCGCCGCGCTCGCCCGGCTCGATCTCCATGAGGACGTGACCGTACTGGCCGCGACCACCGGACTGCTTGGCGTACTTGTATTCGCAGGCGGTCTTCTTCGCGATCGCCTCGCGGTACGCGACCTCGGGCTTGCCGACGTTCGAGTCGACCTTGAACTCACGGCGGAGGCGGTCGCAGATGATGTCGAGGTGGAGCTCGCCCATGCCGCTGATGATCGTCTGGCCCGACTCCTCGTCCGTGTGGACGCGGAACGACGGGTCCTCGGTCGCCAGCTTCTGGAGCGCGACGCCGAGCTTCTCGACGTCGACCTTCGTCTTCGGCTCGACCGCGATCGAGATGACGGGCTCCGGGAAGACCATCTTCTCGAGGATGATCGGCTTCTTCTCGTCGCAGAGCGTGTCGCCCGTGCGCGTGTCCTTGAGGCCGACCGCCGCGTAGATGTTGCCGGCATCCGCCTCGGTGAGCTCCTCGCGCTTGTTCGCGTGCATGCGGAGGATGCGGCCGATGCGCTCGCGCTTACCGCGCGTCGAGTTCATGACCATCGTGCCGCTCGAGAGCGTGCCCGAGTAGACGCGGAAGAAGGTCAGGTTGCCGTGCGGGTCGTTGACGATCTTGAACGCGTAGCCGGCGAACGGCTCCTTGTCGTCGGCCTTGCGCTCCTCTTCCTGGTCGTTGTCGGGGTTCGTGCCCTTGACCGCGGGGATGTCGAGCGGCGACGGGAGGTAGTTGACGACCGCGTCGAGGAGGAGCTGGACGCCCTTGTTCTTGAAGGACGAGCCGCACACGACCGGGAAGAACTTGAACGACGTGCAGCCCTTGCGGAGCGCCGCGACGAGCTCGGCCTCGGTGATCTCGTCGACCTTACCGTCCATGTACTTGGACATGATCGTGTCGTCGACGTCCGCGCACGCCTCGATCATCTTCTCGCGGTACGACTCGCACTTGGCCTTGATGTTCTCGGGGATCTCCTGCCAGGTGTACTTCTGGCCCTTCGACTCCTCGTCGAAGATGGCGGCCTTCATCTTGATGAGGTCGACCATTCCCTTGAACTGGTCTTCCTCGCCGACGGGCCACTGGATCGGGACCGGGATGACGCCGAGACGCTCCTTGATGGAGTTGACGTTCATCTCGAAGTCCGCGCCCATCTTGTCGAGCTTGTTGACGTAGACGATGCGCGGGACACGGAACTTGTCGGCCTGACGCCAGACCGTCTCGGTCTGGGGCTCGACACCGTTGCCGCCGTCGAGGACCGCGACCGCGCCGTCGAGAACGCGGAGCGAGCGCTCGACCTCGATCGTGAAGTCGACGTGGCCTGGCGTGTCGATGATGTTGATCCGGTGCGTGACGCCCGCGTGCGGCCCCTCGGCCGGCTTCCAGAAGCAGTTCGTCGCGGCGGAGGTGATCGTGATGCCACGCTCCTGCTCCTGAACCATGTAGTCCATCGTCGCGGCGCCTTCGTGGACCTCGCCGATCTTGTAGTTGACGCCCGTGTAGTAAAGGATGCGCTCTGACGTCGTCGTCTTGCCCGCGTCGATGTGGGCCATGATTCCGATGTTGCGCGTCTTCTCGAGCGAGTATTCGCGGGCCACTTTGCGTCTCCGTTCCGTTCGGGGGTGTGAATCTGGGTCCTGAATGCACGAAACCCCCTCTGGCCCTCCCGCTGCCATTTTCAGCGGGCCCGGATCGTCCGGGTGTTCCAGAGAGGGTGTCGGGGTACCGCTTCAGCTTTTTCGTGACCGCCTCGGCGATCACACTGGGGTAACCCGATCCTTATGTCGCGTTAGACATGCGCTTCGTGAGCGTCCTCGTGCCCCCGAGTTCTTGGGGGAGCGCGTTATTATCAACGATGCCGGCGAAGTCAAGCGCCGAGCCAACTTCTCTCGCGACAAGACGGCCTGGTTCTTACCGCGTCCAGCGCCTCTGTGCGAGAGGCGGGCCCACCGGGAGAGGGTCCCGCTCGTTCGACGCGCCCCGGGGGCGTTTGCCCCCAGGCGACGCAACACAGCGAGAGACCGAAGCTCTTCGCCTCCGAAGACGAGCCCGACTAACGTGGTGCCGAGCTCATGTCGCAGTCCGGCTATCCCCAAGACGACCTGCCGGCGTCCGAGGACGGCGAGCGACGGTCGCGCGAGCGGATCGCCCGTCCGACGTTCGCTCAGCGGGTCGCCCGGGGCGCCCAGCTCGCCTTGCAGCAGGCGATCGGGTCGCCGCGGTCGCGCTTCGACCGGATGCGCCGGCTCGTCGCGCCGCTCATGTTGGCGCTCGTCCCTCTCTATTGGATCGTCGATGCGACGTACCGCGCGACGCTGACGACGGTCGGTCGCGACCAGGGCATCTTCCAGTACATCGCCTGGGCGGTTCGCGCAGGCGACGTCGACTACCGTGACGTTCGCGACGTCAACGGCCCGCTCGTTCACCTGATCCACATGGTGATGATCGGGCTCGGCGGCACCGACGAGCATCGATTCCACGTCATCGACATGGTCGCGACGGGCGCGTCGTTCGCCATCGTCGGCGCGCTCCTGCCGGGCATCGCGAGCAAACGTCCCCCGAAGTGGATCGAGCGCGCCGCCTGGGCGCTCGCCGCGTGGGTCGTCCTCTCCGGGCAGTACGCCCTCTTCCTCTACTGGAACCAGGCGCAGCGCGAGAGCTTCTGCGACTGGTTCCTGCTCCCGAGCATCGCGCTCCAGATCGCGCGACCGAAGGAGGGTACCGAGTCGCGCCGCATCGTCGCCGTCGCGGCGCTCTCGACGCTCACGTGGTTCGGGAAATCGAGCTTCGTCTTCTTCACCGTGATGCAGCTGGCGGTGCTGCTCGTCGATCGCGACCTATCGCTCTCGAAGCGAGCTCGCATTCGAAGCTTCGTCCTCGGCGGCCTCCTCGGAGGGGTGATCCCTCTCCTCTACCTGCTTCGCTACGGCGACGTCCTCGCGTACCTCGAGATCACGCTACGCGACGTGCCGCAGGTGTATCGCTTCATCTGGGCGAAGAGCACGCCCGAGATCCTCGGCGACGAGGGACCGCTCGCATCGACCACGTTGGGCCTCACGGCGAGCGCTCTGCTCGTCGCGCTCGTCGCTCTGAAGGCGCTCCCGCGGCGCATGCTCGCCCTCGCGCTCGCTCCGATCGCCGGCCTCGCCTCGGTGATCGCCCAGCACAAGGGGTTCGGCTACCACTTCCATCCGCTCAATGCGACGACGCACATGGGCTTCATGGTGATCGTCGCGATGCTCTGGGAGCGGTACCGCGACGCGCCGCGAGCTCGCTCGATCGGGCGCTACGTCGCGCTCGGCATCACGGCGGCGTACGCGCTCGAGGTCGCCTCGTCGATGCGTGCGAGCCCGCACACGAAAAACGTGTGGATCCTCGCCGGCGGCGAGACGGAGGAGCGGCGGAACGAGAAGGAGTACTTCGACACGTTCAAGACGTACGACTTCTTCCCGTGGGAGCTCCGCCAAGGCGCGCGCTACCTCGCCGACAACCTGCCGGAGAACGCGCGCGTGCAGGTCTACGGAATGGACCCGTACATCCTGTTCCTCGCGCAACGGCGCTCGGCGACGCCATACATCTACGCGTACGATCTCAACGCGGACGCAGCGCTCGAAGGCGGGTGGTCCAATCGACCGACATGGATCGAGAGCGAGCGCATCAAGGCGTGGCGCGACGGTCACGAGCGCGACCTGCTCGCGCGTCTGAAGGAGGCGCCCCCCGAAGCGTTCGTCTTCATCGACCGCGCCCCGCTCATCACGTGGCAGGAGGCGTGGGAAGACTTCAGGCGCTGCTGCGGCGAGACCGCGTCGTGGGTCGCGCACCACTATCATGCGGCGCGCTCGTTCGGCGAAGTGCACGTGTGGTTCCGCGACGACCTGCCGATACCGGACGCCGAAGGCTTGCCCTGACGCCGGGACGTCGTCCCGCCCTTCGTCATCGGTCGAGACCCATCTTGACGCTCGCGCGTCGTCCATGCGGATCGCGCTATGTTGTCCGCCGATGAGGCTCGGGGCGTTGCAGTTGACGCTCGGGAGCGTGCTCGGGCTCGTCGTTACCTCGTGGCCGATGGAGGCCCATGCTGCGCCGTTCGAGCTGGCGTGGTCCGCACCGGAGGGATGTCCGTCGCGCGAGGCGATCGTGGAGGCGACCCAGACGCGTCTCGGCGAGCCTGCGTCCGGCTCGTCGCCCGAGCTCTTCGTGCAAGGCACCGTCGAGACGGTGAGCCGCGGATTCGTCGTCATCCTCGCGCTGAGAGACGCGTCCGGTCGCTCGATCGGCGAACGTCAGGTGCGCGTCGAGCGCCAAGACTGCAAGGACGTCGAAGATCCCGCCTCGGTCGTGCTCGCGATGATGATCGCCGTCGCCCGCCCGACTCCCGGAAAGGACGACGCATCGCAAAAGGAGCTGGAGGCAACGCCGCCGCCGCCCGCGTCGGAGCCGCGCGCCTCGACGCCACCACCACCCGCGACGCAACCGGCTGCTCCACGCATCGCGCCACCATCGCTGCCTGCGCACCGCGTGCTGCTCTCCGCGAGCGGCGTGACTTCGCTCGGCATCCTCGACACCGTGGGGCTCGGCTTTGGCGTCCGTGCGAGCTATTCACCGACGTCGCCGCTCCACCTCGCTCTGGAGACTGCCTTCGAAGCCAGCCCCAAGCGCCAGTTGGCGGGTGGTGAGGTTGCATTCCAGCTCGCCAGCGCATCCGCCCGCGTCGGGTTGACGGTGCTCCGGACGGCGACTGTCGAGCTCATCCCCACCGCCGGCGCGCGGGGCGCGTTGATCCGCGCATCTCCGACCGGCTTTGCTACCGTTCAGGACGAAGTTCGTACGACGATGCTCGTCGGGCCGGGTCTGCTCGTCCGCGCCAAGCTCGGTCCTCACCTCTTCGCCGAAGTCCTCCCGGAGGTCGAAGGAGCTCTACGTCGCGATCGCTTCAAGATCCGCGACGGAGGCAAGCTGTACGATGTTCATCGCGCCGCCGCTTTCGAGGCACGCCTATCGCTTGGGCTTGCCTATGAGCTCCGCTAGAGCGCATCTCAGTCGCGACGAGCGAAAAAAGAGCGCCGCCAAAGAAAAAGCGAGAACGCGAGCATAGCTCTTGTTGTGCACGCTTCGATCGTTCGCGTTGGCTCCGTGGGGAGCGCCGCTGGAGACGTGAGTCCCGCGCCGACGATCCAAGCGCTGTTCCCGGCCTACGTTCCGTTCGTATGGCGGACCTTGCGCCACTTCGGAGTGGCGGAGACTGACCTCGAAGATCAAACCCAGGAAGTCTTTCTCGTAGCCCACCGCCGCCTCGCGGACTGGGACGGCGATCGCCCTCGATCGTGGCTCTACGGCATCGTGCGTCGCTGCGCGGCGGGGTATCGCCGGAGAAGTCATCGTCGCCACGAACAGCCGGTGGAGACCTTGCCCGAGACCACGGACAGGCGCGACCCGTCCGCTCGTGTGGAGTTCGATCTCGTGCGCCGCGCGATCGACGCGCTCGATGACGACAAGCGAGTCGTTTTCATCCTCCACGAGATCGAGGAAATGCCGATGCGTGAAGTCGCCGATGCCGTCGATTGTCCGCTCCAGACAGCTTACACGCGCCTCTACGCTGCACGCCGCGAGCTCGCACGCGCCCTCGAAGAAACGACATGAAGATCGATCGCTCCGAGCCACACTCCATCGACCACGAGTCGACCCCGAAGCTACTGCGCGACTACGTGCGCGCGACGCGTCGGAGCGGGCCCGACGACACTGCGATCGAACGGTTGTCGAGCCGGCTGGCGACGGCAGGAGTGCTGCCGACACCGGCGTCGAATCCAACCGCTGCGCCCGGCTCTGGGCGCAGGCTCGCGAACCACAAGCTCGCCGTCGTCGCGATCGTCGTGTCCGCAGGGCTCGTGCTCTCGTGGAGAGCGACACAGACGGAGCTCGCGACCGAGACGAACGCATCGGCGGCTGCGTCTTCTCTGGCTCCTTCCTCGCTGAATCGTTCTGCGACCGCACAGCCTGCTCGGCCGACCGAGCCAGCGGCCGTCCACTCCGCGGAGGAGCCGAAGACGGCAGCCGTCTCCGTCGACGACCTTCCAGCCGCTTTCCCGCCCGTCGCAAGCGCTTCGGCGTCCGTCACGCGCGCCGCCCCGCGGACGGGTGCCAGCTCATATGGCGAGAACGCTGCGCCGCAGCCTCAGAACGCTGCGCCGCAGCCTCCGACGGAGCTCGAGCTCGTGAAGCGCGCGCAAGCCGCGCTCGTCTCGTCTCCGGAGCGCGCGCTCGCGATCACGAGAGAGCAGGCCCGCGCGTATCCATCCGGCGAGTTCGTCCAGGAGCGCGAAGTCATCGAGGTGGAAGCGCTCTCCCGACTCGGCCGCAAAGAGGAAGCGCGACGTCGTGCGGTCGCTTTCGTCCTGCGATTTCCGCAGACGCCCTACACCCCTCGCCTCGAGATCGCCGTGGGCCAACCGCTGGAGGCGCCGGCGAGCTCCGCGCCCCCGGCAGCCGCAGAAGATCCGGGTCGCTCGCGCGCCATCCCGACCCCGTGAACTCCCCGCCGGAGGGCTCTCGAAATGATTCGTCGCACGGCGCGATTGAGCGCGTCATTCACCTTGCCTCTAGTGGCGATGCTCGCGTGGCTCTTCGGAGGGTGCGGCGACTCCGACGTCGTCATCGCCGAAACGAACGAGGGCGGGCCGCCGCTTTCGTTCACGGCTCCGGACGCTGAGCCAGCATCCGTGGAGGCGGGGCTCACGTCGTATTGCCCTTCGAACAGGTGCCCCGAGGGGCACACGACGTGTCTGAGCTCGTACTTCCCCTGCGACGTCGATCTGAAGACGGACCGGCACAACTGCGGAGCGTGCGGCGTCACCTGCCCCGAAGCCAACGCCAGCGAGACCTACGACTGTGTCGAGGGCCGTTGCGTGATGACGTGCAACGTCGGACCGACTCGGTACCTCGATTGTGACGGCGTGCCCGACAACGGATGCGAGACCAGGCCAGATACGGACCTCAATTGCGGAGCTTGCGGAGTCAAGTGTACGGACCCAGCCAAGCCGTGCATCCGCCTTTCCTTCGGTAGCTACCAATGCGGCTGCCCCGCGCCGTCGATCCTTTGCCCGGCCAACGAATTTCAGCCCGCTCATTGCGTCGATCGGAACGACGACAAGAACTGCGGGGCGTGCGGCAATGTCTGTGACCCCGAGGGCGACGGCGGGCGCGCCGACGATCACACGTATTACGGGTGCGACAACGGCACGTGTGGACATCTCAAATGCGCACAGGGATATGCCAATTGCGATGGCGAGGTGACGAACGGATGTGAGACGTCGCTCGTCTCCGACGCGAGTTGCGGCGGCTGCGGAAACGCCTGTGCCCCCGGCACGAAATGCGCCCTCGGTCGGGATGGCCAGCCTTTCTGCGCATGTCCGGACAACAAGACCTTCTGCGCGTTCTGTCCACAGCTCTGCAATGACGAAGGAGTCTGCATCGAGCTTCCCTGCATCGGCAGCTGCCACGACCTCACCTCGGACGTGAGCGCCTGCGGAAGCTGCGACGTGGCATGCGACGAGTTGATGCCTGCCGCGGAGCCCTACTGCTCGTTCGGCAAATGCAAACAACGTTGCGCAGACGGACGAGCCGACTGCAACGGCAACACCACGGACGGATGCGAAGTAAACACGATGAGCGATCCTCAGAACTGCGGAGCGTGCGGAGTCGCCTGCGACGCGATCGCCGGACAAGCATGCGTCGACGGACGCTGCATGGTCGAACCGTGCGACGAGGTCACCGACGGCGGCAAGGGGACCCGATGATGCTTCATCGCGCCAGCGTCGTGGGTT
>JAEXCN010000513.1 GCA_023402175.1 Pseudomonadota bacterium
AGCACTTCAAGTTTCGTTCGGATAGGAAGATCTCGATTCCACGCTTCATCCTCGTTCCGCAAACGGTGCGCTTTCCAAGTTTCGGCCCGAGACCTTCGGGAGGATGAGGTATCGCGATGGAGAGACGCGTGGCTGCACTCGCACGCGCACCGTCTCAAGCGCGACAATGATCACCTGCCGGTTGAAACGGGCCGACCAGGCCGCTCTCCGTCCGAGCCCTGCAGCCGGCAAGGACGCCCGTGCCTGTGCGGAGCAACCTTCCAGGTCGAGAGAGAGGCTCAAATTTGCGAGCAAAACGCGGAGCGTTTTGTGAGCGCCGAGGAGGGTCCAGGTCGGAATCGAAGCAGGGCCTCTCCCTCTGATCTCACTGTCTCCTGTCTCCCTGTAAATCTCGCCTCGCGAAGACACTGCCAGGACTCGAGAGAGGCTCAGGGGTCACCTGTCTCATTGTGAATCTCGCCTCGCGAAGACACTGGCAGGACTCGAGCGAGGCTCGAGAGACGACGGCGCACGGCGAAGGCTGCGAGCGCGACGTCGGCGCGAGGGCGTCAGGGCAGCTTCACGGCTTTTGCTTCCGCATTTTCCGGATCGAGCTTCAGCGCCTCGTCGCGGTGCTTCGCGGCTTCGGCGTTCTTCTTCAAGGCGGCGAGCGACTGCGCGAGCAGGCCGTGCGCGATCGCCTTCTCCTTGTCCTTGATGTTCGTGAGGAGCGCCGTCTCGAGCTCGAAGGCGGCCTTCTCGTGTGCGTTCTGCGCCTGCAGCGCGCGCGCGTAGAGCATGTGCGTCTGACCGCCGGTGACGTCGACGAAGATCGCGCTGTCGCCGACGCGGCGCGCCTCGTCCCACTGCTTCTGCGCGACCAACTTCTCGAGGAGCAGCCGCCAGATCTTCTTGTCGTGCTGCTCGAGCTGCGTGAGCTTGCGGAGCAGCTCGAGCTCGTCGCCCTCGCGCTTGTCCTCGCGCGCGAGATCGAACAGCCCCCTCAGCGGATCGGTCTGGCTCGGATCGAGTCGATGCGCGGCCTCGAGGTGGTAGCGCATCTTCGCCTTGTCCTCCTTCGACTCGGCGATGTCGGCGAGGAGCATGTGGATGACGTACCCGTCCTTGCCGAAGCTTCGCATGGCGTCGAGGTGCTTTTCCGCGCCGGCGGGGTCCTTCTTTCCGAGGGCGAGCTTTGCCGAGACGAAGTGCGCGTCGGCGTGCTTCGGATCGATCGACAGCGCCGCGTCGAGCTCCTTGCTCGCATCTTGGTGCTTGCCGGTGCGAAGGAGCGCGAGCGCGAGCTGCACGTGCGCATCGGGATCGTTCGGCTTGTCCTTCACCGCCTTCTTCGCGTCGTCGAGATCGTGCGGCTTCAGCGTGAAGACGTACTGGTCCTTGTAGCGAGACAGCCGCGCGAGCTGCCAGGCGCGATAGCCCTTGTCGTACTCCTCCGGAGTGACGCCGAACGCAGTCTTGATCACCTCCGGCGTCTTCTTTCCCTGCCCCCATAGGTCGAGCGCCTTTACGACGCCTTTCATCCCGAAGCGCTCCACGGTCCAGATGAGCATCTGGCTCGCGGCGTAATACGCGGTGGTGACGTCGCTCGCGTCGTTCGCGTGCGTGAACGCGCGGTTCATGTCGACGGCGCCCGGGAGCTTGTTCTGCGTGATCGCCTGATAGAGCTCCGGATCGAGCTCGCGTGCCCATTCCGGACGGCGCGCGATCGTCTCGTATTCGCTGAGGCCTTCGGTGAACCAGCGCGGCACGTGGTTCTTCGAGAGCTGGATCGCGAAGACGTGACCGAGCTCGTGCCAGACGACGTTGCCCCAGTTGAACGGCTCCGCCTTCGGGCTGATGGCGGCGATCATCCCGCCGAAGCACACGCCCTGGATGCCGATGTTCGGCAGACCGCTCGTGCGGACGCTGAACTGCTCGCGGTTCGCGTACAGCTCGACCTGTACCGGCGCCTTCGGCACGAAGCCGTAGCGCGCCTTCATCGAGGCCCATGCCTCGCCGAGCATCCGCGGAACGTAGCGCTCCATGACCGGGCGCTCGTCCTTCGCGTAGCGGACCTTGAAGATGCCGTCCGAGAGCAGCTCGTACTGCGTCGGAATCTGCTGCTCGTACATGTTGAGCGTGTTGAAGACGCGGACGTTGAACTTGTCCTTCGTCCACGCCTTCCGGATCGCCTCGAGGCCCTTGTCCTCGTCGCCGGCGCGCATCTGCGTGAGGCCGAGCTGCGCCCACGCCTTGCCGTCGTCCGGGTCGACCTTCACCGCCTCCTTCATCATCGAGACGATGTCGTCATACCGGTGCTCCCATTCCGCGTATTCGCCGACCGTGTTGTAGAAGGTCGCGTACTCGGAATTGCGCGCGAAGACCTCCTTCTTCTGCGCTTCGAAGCCTCGCGGATCGTCGTCGAGGAATCGGGCGGCGGCCTTCAGGCTGAGGAGCTCGAGGTCGCTCGGGTTCGAGGCGAGTCCGTCGGCGATCGCCTTGTCGGTGCGCTGGATGTCCATGTCGCGGAGCGCGAGCCCCGCTTTCACGGCGAACGCGCCCGCATGCCGCGGGTTGATCGTCAGCGCTTCGTTCACCAGCTTCTCGGCGTCGTCGAAGTCGAGCGTCTGTTCGAGCTTCACGCGCGCCATCATGACGAGGGCATCGGCGCGCTTCGGCGCGATGGCGAGCGCCTCTTTCGTCACCTCGGCGGCGTGACCCGGGTCGTACTTGTCGAGGAACAGCTCCGCTTCCCAGAGGAGCGTCTCGACGCGCTTGTTGTCGGCGCGCTCGCTCTCCTTGAACGCGGTGTTGGCGTCCTTCGCGCTGCGGAGGAGGAACGCCGCGCGCCCGACCTGAGCGAGACCCTCGGCGTCGTTCTGCGTGATCGTGTTGTCGTTGTAGTCCTCGATCACCTTCTTGAGCGGATCGTCGGCGTCGCCCCGCTTGCCCATCGCGATCAGGGTCTCGCCGAGCAGCAGCTTCGCGCGGCGGGCGTCGGTCGTTTTTCCGTTCTTCAGCGTCTCGAGGAGAGCGACGGCTTCCTTGTTCTTGCCCTGCGCGATCAGAATCTCGGCACGGAGCACACCGGCCCGCGTCTTCAGTGCCGGAGAGGCGGCTGTGGCCTGCGCGTGCTTCTCCGCGACGTCGTATTTGCCCTGCTCGAGGGCGACGCGCGCAAGGGCGAGCTTCGCCTCGGGCTCGTGTGCGCCCTTCACCTGCGCGAGCTCGCTCTCGGCCTTCGCGTAGTCGCTCGCCGCGAGCGCTGCGATGCCGGAAGCGAGCGGACCGGAAGGCTGGGCGGGCTGCGCGTCGATCGTGCCGGACGCAAGGACGAGGGACAGCGCGAGCCAGTGGAAGAAGCGCGGGCGACGCATTTTCGTCAGACCACGTTAGCCGAAACGCCTTGGCACCTCGACGTCCGCGGGCGCGGCATTCGCTGCGCCGCGACCGGGCGGCTCAGAACGTATTTGCCGGGCACACCTAAACAGCGGAGCTCGACGTGCCGAGCTCGAGGACCATCTCGATGCCGTCCTCGCCATCGGAGTAGTAACGCTCGCGTACGTTGAAGCGCGTGAAGCCGAGGCGCTCGTACAGCGCGAGCGCAGCGGCGTTCGACGCGCGTACCTCGAGGAGGATCTTCGCGGCCGCATGGGCACGCGCATACGCGATCACGGCCTCGACCAGCGTGCGACCGATGCCGCCTCTGCGTGACTCGGGGGCGACGGCGACGTTGAGGAGGTGGATCTCGTCGACGACATGCCAGAAGAGGACGTAGCCAACCACCGCGCCGGACGGATCGCGCGCGACCCGCAGCCGAGCCCAGCTGCGCGCGAGCTCCTCGCGGAGGCTCTTCTCGCGCACGGCGCGCGGATCTGCCCGTTCGCCACCGATGTCGCTCGGATGAAAGGACGCGAGATCGATCACGAGAGCGCCCTCGAGATCGGCTTCGGTCATCTCCTCGATCGTCACCTGCGCGGACACGGCGCCGGAGCATGCCGCGTTTCGGAACCGAACGCGAGCCGCATGACCTCGGACATTCGGCCCCTAGAAGCCGCGCTGCCAAACAGGCAGCCCGATGATGTTGTCGGTGCGCGCTTCGAGCATCTCGAGAAGCGAGCGTTCGTTGCAGTCGAGGCACCCCCGATTGCTGTTCTCGCCGAGCTCCTCCGCGCTGAGGACGCCATCCAGATCCTTGTCGGCGGAGGCGAAGTCGTCGAAGGCCACAGTGCCGGACGCGGTCGTGAAGAGGGCCTCGACCGCAATCGGCGTGCTCACGGGAGTGAGGGCGTTTGCGGCGATGACGGCACGTGCGCCGTGTTGAGGGATCGCCGAGCGGAGGGCGACGTCGAGAAGAAGCGTCCGCTCTCCTTTTCGAGCGTGTGCGACGACGATCACGGAGGGACCGGAGATGAAGCCAGGGATGGTCGGGGCCGGACCCGACGGAGGGAGAAGGAACCGCTGCACCATCTCCGGAGGGACGGCGCGGATGTCGTCCGGCTGGATCGCGATCCCGTCGTCGTAGACCGAAGACGACGAGAACGTCACGACAGCGAACGCCGACCCCGCCGGAATTCCGAGGACGACGAGATCCTCGGAACGGCCGCCCTGGAAGAGGACATTGCCTCCGCCGACGACGCCGTACTCGCTCGAAGACTCGATCTTCGCCGCGATCGATACGTGCAAGGCGAAGGCGTCGACGGTCACGGTCCAACCGTCGCTCGTCGTGAACGGCTCCCCCCTCGAGGGAGCGGACGGCTCGGTCCGGAGCGCGACCGCACCGCGCGGCTCTTTCTCCGCGGCTGCCGGGACGCAGGCTGCAGCGCCGACGACGACAGCGATGGCGAGCGCGCGCATGTTCGAAAGGATAACCGCTCGCATGTCAGAGCGCGCCTTCCACGCCGAGGCTCGGCGCGACGATGGGGCCGATCTCCTCGTCCTTGCACCTCACCGGATCGCATTCGCGGCCGACGATCTCTTTCGTCCCCGTCGCGTTCAGGGCTTCGAGCACGAGCGAGATGTGCCCGGTCTTGCGCCACACCCAACGCTTCTCGATGCGCGCGTCGACGCGGAAGAACGGCGGGAGGCGCGCGATCGGCACGCGGCTGGTGGGATCGCTGCCTTCGTCTGGCCAGCCGCGGTACGTCAAGAAGCGGGCAGAGGCCCGCCACCCCTTTCCGAGATCGGCCGAGCCGCCGACCTGGAGGACGTGCGTCCGATCGAACGGACTGATGCGCTCCGGCAGTCCGGGCGCGGGCCCGAGGACCGTGCGCGAGAGCGTGTAGCTGACGAACGCGCCGAAGCGCTCGCTCAGCTTCCGGCTGAGCCACAGCTCGAGGCCGTAGGCCTGCGCCGGGGACATCGGCGGCGGCTGTTCGTCCTCGAACGAGAAGTTCTCGGTGTCGCGCGCGAAGTCGCGGAGGTTGAAGTAGCTGTGATGGAAGCCGACGGCGCGGCCGCTGAAGCGGAGCGGCAGCTCGACTTCCGCGCCCGCGCTCTTCTGATAGCCGTAGCCGAGTCCACCGGGCAGTCGTCGATACCCGATCGCGGGTACAGGGATCGCGAACGCCGGTGGCTGAGGAGCGACGCCGAGCGCGCCGACGAACGCCAGCTTCGAGCCGAGCGGGACGCGCATCGACGCGCGCGGGCTCGGACCGACCTCGGCGACGCCGTCGCTCGTGAAGACGTCGCCGCGCGCGGTGAGCGTCAGGTCGAACCCTTTGTACGGGTGCCACATCGCGCTCGCCCACGCGCCGGTCGCCGACTCGATGCGGGGCGAGAAGAACGCCTGTGCGTGCCGGAGCTCCTCCTTCCCGACGGCGTAGATGCTCGGCAGATCGCCGGTGTACCGATCGATCATCGTGTCGAGCCCGAACTCCAGATCGAGCTCGTCATTGAGCGGGAACCCGTGCCGCCCGCGCGCGCCGAAGAGGAAGTCCTGCGCGAAGCGCGCCGCCTCGATGCGCGTGCGATCGAGCCCGATCGTCATCGCGATGCGGCTCTCCGCGCCCTTGTCGCCACGTCGATCGAAGCGGATGTCGAGCCGGTGGAACTCGGAGGCGAAGAGGACGTTCTCGCGCTTCTCGTAGGTCGGCGGCTCGCGCTCCATCTGGGAGGCGTAGTCGAACGATCCGAGCGCGAGAGCCGACACGCGCCAGCGTTCGTCGATCTCCCAGGAAGCGCGCGCGTTGTAGTCGCGATAGTCGACGGTCGTGTCCGGCGCGAACAGCGAGATGAGACCGGCCGTGTACGAATAGCGACCACCGATACCGACCGAGCCCCGTCCGTGAGCAAACGGCGTCTCCACGTACGCGCCTGCGTCGAAGAGACGGATCTGTCCTTCGCCCGTGAGCTCGGTCGCGGGGCCGCGCGTCTTGCCGGCGACGATCCCGCCCGCGAAACGACCGAAGCGGCCAGGGAATGCCGCGGGATGGAGCGAGACCTCGTCGAGCAGCACCGGCTGGACGACGCCCGGTCCGAGCGCGAAGTGAAAGAGGTACGGGACGCGGACCTCGTCGACGTAGTAGCCGACCGCCGACGGCGGAGCGCCACGAATGTAGTAGTAGGGCAAACCGGAGACGGTCGGGACCACGCCCGGGAGGATGTCGATCGCGCGGAACGGATCACCGAACGCGCCCGGCACGAGACGGACCTCCGCGCGCCCGAGCCGGTGCTCCGTCGGCGTCGAGAGCGGCTTCGCGCGCGTGCCCGTGATCGTGACTTCGTCGACGTGCGCCGTTGGCGACGCAGGCTCGACCGGAAGAGCCTCCGCAGGCGCGGGCTCTTCCTCCTGCCTCGGCGCGGGCTCCGGAGGCGTGAAGCCCACGACCATGCGGATGCGGGCACGCACGGTCTTGTCGCCGCGACGCGCAGGCTCGAAGCGATACTGACGCACCGCCTCGATCGCGGCGCTCGCGAACGGCTCACCGCCGTCGACGCTCTTCACTTCGCCGATGGAGCCATCCGCCTCGATGATGACCTCGAGGACGATCGAAGCTGCCCCCGTCGCGTTCTCCGGATAGCGCGGCTCCGCCTGGAGAACCGGCCGTGGCGGAACGAGCGCGGGCTCTTCGGGTGACTCGCGATCTTGCGCGTGCGCCGCCGGAGTGGCCAGCGCGAATGCGAACGCCACCAGTGCTGCCCACCTCCTACGCGATCTAGCCAGCGCCTCGCCTCCCTCGTTTCATGATCGAACAGGCAGCATCGACTGGACGGGCGACGACGTCCACCATCCGATGAGCTCTCCTGGTTCGGTCGCGCGAACCATGAAGCCGGGCGCCGTATTCCAGGGCGTTCGGCCGCTCAGATCGGGCTCACGACGCGCTCCGCCGTGACGGCGGAGGACGCGACGGCGGCTCGGAGATGCGCCCTTCGGGGACGCGACCGAGCGCACGAGCGCGGGGCGCGAGCGCATGGATGTCGAGCGCGAGGCGGATCGATCCATCGCCGCGGACGATCGCGCCGGCATACGGCCCGATCCCCCAAAGGAGCGGTGAGAGCTGCCGGACGAGCACCTCCTCCGTGATCCCCACCGCATCGACGCCGACGCTGAACGTCTCTCGCGCGGCGGATGGCGCGCCGCCCTCGAGCACGTCGAGCTCGACGACGAACGCAGGGCGAGGCGTGAGCCGTGGCTCGAGGCAGGCTGCGAGATGCGGGGCACGCTCGCCATCGGGATCGTCGTCGTTCCGTCGGACGCGGCGAGCGTTGGCGGCGGGGATCGCGAGCTCGACGCCCTCGGCCATGACCCAGAGCACGGTCGCGAGGCCGCTCTCGATCGGCACGTCGATCCGTGCCTCGAAGCCGAGGCCGTGTCGGCTCGCGAGACGGATCGATCCTCCGAGCCTCTGCACGCTCGCGAGGGTGATGTCGAGGCCGATGCCGCGTCCTGCGAGGAGGTCGGGGCTCTGGTTGCGCGTCGAGAAGCCGGGCAGGAAGAGGAGCTCGAGCAGCGTCTGATCGTCCGCAGCCTCCGCGAGGATCTCGGTGACCACTCCGGCCTCCACCGCACGAGCACGTACGGCTGCGACGTCGACCCCCGCCCCGTCGTCGGAGATCGCGATCGAAAGTCGGTTGCTCGTGCGGGTCGCGCTGAACGTGAGCGTCGCCTCGCGTGGCTTGCCGAGCGCCTCGCGCGCGTCGGGTGGCTCGATCCCGTGGGCGATCGCATTGCGTGCAAGTTGCAAGCAAGGCTCCATCAGGACCTCGACGAGCCGCCGATCGACCGGCTCTTCCGCGCCTTGCGTCCGCACCGCCACGTTCCGCCCCGCACGCCGCGCCTCGGCGTACACGGCAGCGGCAAGGCGCGAGAACATCCCGCGGATGGGCGTCTGGCGCATCGTCGAGAGGATCTTCTTCGCGGCGCCGGCGTCGTCCTTGAGCGATTGGTCGCTCGCCTTGAGGCGCTCGGCGGCGACGTCGAGCTCGTCACCGATCGCCGCGAGCGACTGCGATGCACGCTCGATCCTCCGGAGCGCGGCCGCGGGCGCACCCCACGGACGCGGAGGACCGATGAGGCGCAGCGCTTCGGTGAGCTCCGCTCGGACCTTCCGGATTTGACGCGCATGATCGACCGCACCGCTGACGCGGGCGGCGACGCGGTCACGAGCGAGCGCGATACGCGAGGCGTGATCGAGCAGCCGATCGACGGACTGCGCCGAGACGCGGATCGTTCCGTCCGCTTCGCGCCGGGCGTCGTCCTCCGGTCGCGTGCTCGGCCGATGTGTCGGCCGCGTCCGTGGACGCAAAGGAACACCGCGCAACGTCGCGAGCGCGGCATCGGGATCGTCGAGCAACGCTCCGAGGATCGCGCGCCAGCCGGCGACCTCTTCGAGCGCAGTCACGGCCGCATTCGATCCGCCGTTCGTCACTCCTCGAAGGCGCTCCTCGAGCCCGTGACAGAACCAGGCCATCGGCTCGTCACCGACGGCGCTCGCCGCGCCCTTCATCGTGTGGACGTGACGGTAGACGTCGCCCGCGGCATCGTCCGGCTGCACCTCGGCGTTCGTGAGCGCGTCGTCGATGCGTGCGAGGCGGTCGGTGACCTCGGCGATGTATTGCATGCGCACGAGCGGATCGAGCTTGCCGGCAACGAGATCCGGCGGCGGCACGGGCCACGCGCCCGCGGCGGCCCGCTCTCCGGCAGCGAGGCGCTGGATGGCGCGACGCACGGTCGATGCGGTCTCTGCGAGCGCGTCGTATTCACCTTCGCGAAGCCGCCGCTCGAGCCGAAGCATCGCGCTCGCGAGCTCGGGCTCGCCCGCGAGGCCAGCCGAGCCCTTCAGCGCGTGCACCGTGCGCCGCGCCGATTCGAGCGTCGCCTCTCCCGTGTCTCGACTGTCCGCGAGCTGATCGAGCGCGCCGAGGTGGCGCTCGAGCTCCTGGAGGAGGATCCGAGTGAGCTCCGGATCGCGCACGATCTCAGAGCTCCGGATCGTCTTCGCCGTCGAGCATGCGAAGGAGCGGCTCGAGCACCGGCCTGAGCGCCGTCACGACGAGCGCTTGCGGCGCCCTTCCGTTCAGCGAGCCGAGTGAGGCGACCAGCGAGCGCGCATGATCCGTCGCCTCGGCGATCGCACGCGCAGTCTCCGGGTCGCTTCCGGTCGTCTTCTCGAGGCGATCGGCCATGTCCGCGAGCGCACGCTCCGCATCGGCGGACGCGCCGCCCACGCGAGCAGCCTCCTGCGCGACCTCGGCGGACGCTTCACGCGCGCGATCGAGGCTCGAATGCACCTGCGAGAGCTCGCTTCCGATCTCGCCGAGCGCCGTACCGAGCTCCCGACACGCCTCCGTGCCCCGCGCGGCCTGCGCACGAATCTCGTCGGACACGAGGCCGAGCGCCTGTCCGGGCCCCTCGCCGAGACGTGCTCCCTCGAGGCCCGCGTTGAGCGCAACGAGCTCGAGGCGGGCGAACGTCTCGATCAAGCGCGTGAACCCGGTCGAGAGCTCCGCCGAGCGTGCCGACACGCCGCGCGCGCGATCGGCGAGTGCATCGACGACTCCGCGTTGCTTGGCGACGTGCGATGCGATGCGCTGCGCGGCCTCGCCTGTCTCGCGCACGGCGTTCGATGCGCGCTGGTGTGATCCCCAGAGCGCGCTCTCCTCGATCACGGTTCGGCCCGCCACGCCGGGGGCCTTGCCGCGACGGAGCAGACGGAAGATTCGGCGCTTCGGTTTGTCGTCGGGCCCCGCCATTCCTCTCGAGAGGCTACACCGCTTGTGCGACGACCGGGAGCCCGAGCGCTCGGCCGCGCTTGGCCCTTCAGACGGCCCAGCGGCCTTCGCGGATCCGCGCGACCAGCGCAGCGACGTCGAACGTGCGCGCCGTCTCGGCCCCGAGTCTCACCTCACCCGACGACTCGCCCGGCTCGAAGCGTCCGGTGGCGACGACCTCGAGCCCGACGAGCCCGAGCGTCTCGCCGAGAAAGGCGCACACGAGCATCGCCTCGTTGTGCGGCTCGGCTCGACGACCCTCGCGGAGGCCGAGCGGCGCCTGCTCGAGGGCGTCGACGACGGGGATCATGTTGCCATCGACGAGCGCGACGCCGCGTAGCTCGACCGGACCTCCGGGAACGCGCGCCATCTCGGGGATGGGCATCACCTTGATCGCGATCGAGGCCGGAAGAAACCAGAGGTCGGAGCCGACGCGGAAGACGACCCCGCCGGCGCTCATGCCGTCCGCCGCCGGAGCGCGCGCGCCTCGAGAAACTGCACGAGGATCCGGCAAGCATCGAAGCTCGAGAGGTTGCTCGCGGCGACGACCGCACGCACCGTGCGCTCGCCGTCGACCGCCTCGAGGACCGCCTTCTCCCGCGCAGGCAAAGAGCCGACGTCGAGCGTTCCGAAGGCGCTGTCGTCGCGGACGAGGACCGCATCGAAGCTGCCGAGCGTGCGCTCGAGGACGCGCCATTCGTCGACGCGGCGGAATCCTTCCATGACCACCGAGGCGACCGGCAACCCGAGCTTTGCGTTCTCGGCGAGCTCGCTCAGCGGATCGCGCCGGAGCTCGAAGCGTCCCGCGGGCCAGCGCAGCACTTCGTACAGGAGCTCGCTCGATTGGCGCGTGAGCGCGGTACGGAGCTGCGATTCGACGATCTTCCCTGCCGCGAGGAGCGCCATGCCGAGCGGGCGCTTCTTCTGCGTGAACGCCGCGAGCGACTCGATCAGGGCGGCGCCGGGAAGCGTGGCCATGCCATGGGGATCGGTCGTCGTAGGCTCGAGGACGTCCGCTTCTTTCATCTGGATGCTCGAGAGAGGCGCGTCTCCGTCGTCGATGACGACCGGCCCACTCGCCGTGCCCGATCGAGGCTGGGTAATCGCGTCGATCTCCGCCGGCGTGAGCACGCCCTCCTCGACGAAGAAGCGGCCCAGGCGGAACTCGTCTCCGGCGCCGGAGGCCTCGACGAGATCGATCGCTCCTGCCCGGAACGTCGCGCGCACCTCGGCACTGCCGTTCTTGCAGACGAGCACGCCGGTCTGGTTCTCGGCCTGGAGGAGCTGGAGGATCGCTCCGATCGGAACGACACCGAGATCGCCCGACAGGATCGGGCCGCTAGGCTGCCCTTGCCGATCGCCGAGCGCCTCCATCATGTCGAGGACGGCCTCGTTCGAGAGGCGATCCGCGAGCGCGTTCGTGAGGGTCGGCGACGAGACGAGCTCCGGGCGCTCGGCGATCGTCCGAGCAGCGATGTTCGCGAGCTTCTGGCCGACGATCTGCGCGAGATGCGTTCGCTTCGTCTCGTATTCGACGACGGCCGAAGCCCGAGAAACGTCTCCGCTCGTGATCTCGTCGCTCTCGAGCTCGGGCAGCCGCGTGGAGCTCGCCCCGATCCGGGTACCGGTGTTCACCTTACGAAGCGCGTTCTCGATGACGGCGACGAGGGCCTGGGGATCGAACGGCTTGGTAATCGCATCGAGCGCGCCGGTCTGCTGGACGAACTGGTCGCGAATGCGATCGCCCTTTGCGCTCATCAGGACGACCGGCATGGACGTGAGCTCGGCGTTCTCCCTCAGTGCACGGCAGAACTGATAACCGTTCATCCGCGGCATGACGAAGTCGACGAGGACGAGATCGGCCTTCACCTTGCCCGACGCGAGCGCGTCGTAGGCGTCCTGACCGTCGGCGGCGACTTTGGGCTCGTAGCCGCTGCGCTCGAGGATCGTCGAGACCACCGTGCGAATCGTCGGGCTGTCGTCGACTACGAGGATGCGTGTTGCCATCGAAACCGCGTACGGCCTTTATGGATATCACACGGTACAGCCTCATGAAGTTCGTCTAACATCGACCTTTCGTGAAAGTGCTCATTCGCGGGGGAACGCTCGTGCGGTGCGACCGTGACGGGACAGTCGCCGAGGGCGACCTGCTCGTCGACGGGGATCGAATTGCTGCGCTCGGGCAGGTCCCGAGACCCATCCTTTCGGGACGGAACGGCCCGGTCCGCGTGATCGACGCGCGTGGCTGCGCGGTGATTCCGGGGTTCGTCCAAGGGCACGTCCATCTGTGCCAGGTCCTCTTCCGCGGAATGGCCGACGACCTCCCGCTCCTTGCATGGCTGGAGAAGCGGATCTGGCCGTACGAGGCCGCCCACGACGAGGCTTCGCTCTCGGCGAGCGCAGAGCTCGGGCTCCTCGAGATGATGCTCGCGGGCACCACGACGATCCTCGATATGGGGACGGTGCACGCCTACGACGCCGTCTTCGACGCGTGCGAGCGCGCCGGCATCCGCGTGTTCGGCGGCAAGACGATGATGGACGCCGGCGAGGGCGTTCCGAGCGGGCTCCGTGAGACGACGGACTCGAGCCTCCGCGAGTCCGATCGTCTGCGAGACACGTGGAGCGGCAAGGGAAACGGTCGCCTCGCCTACGCCTACGCACCGCGGTTCATCCTCTCGTGCACCGAGGCGCTGTTCCGGGGAACGGTCGAACGCGCGAACGACCGCGCGCGGAGCGATCGAGCGCTGCTCCACAGCCACGTCGCAGAGCACCCCGACGAGCGCGTCGCCGTCCGCAATGCGCTCGGCGACGACGACATCGCGATGCTCCAGAAGTGGGGCTTCAAGGGGAAGAACACCGTGCTCGCGCACGGCGTGCAGCTCACGGACGAAGAGATCGACTCGGTCGCGCGCGACGGAACGCGCATCGTGCACTGCCCGAGCGCGAACCTGAAGCTCGGCTCCGGAATCGCGCGGGTCCACGAGATGGCGCGTCGAGGCGTGCAGCTCGCGATGGGAGGCGACGGTGCGCCGTGCAACAACAACCTCGACCCGTGGGTCGAGCTCCGTCACGCGGCATTGCTCGCGAAGGTGCGTACCGGCGTGACGACGTTGCCGGCGCGGCAGGCTTTCGAGCTCGCGACCATCGAAGGAGCACGCGCGCTCGGCATCGATGCCGAGGTCGGCTCTCTCGAAGTCGGCAAGCGCGCAGATGTCGTCGTCGTCCGCATGGACGGGCCGCACGTCGAGCCGGGCGGCGATGCGTGGTCGCGGCTCGCTTACGGGTGCACGTCCAAGGACGTCGTCCACGTGATGGTCGACGGCAAGCTCGTCGTGCGCGACGGCGAGCACCAGCTCCTCGACCGCGAGCAGGTCCTCGCGCGTGCGCGTTCGCAGGCGAAGAAGCTGGTCGCGCGCGCGCAGACCTGAAGGCGGCGCGCGCGCGCCCACGACGAGCGCATCACGACGCGGAAACCGCGCCGTGACGCAATGTCAGGCGCCGGCGCGGTTTTCGGCTTCTTCGATCTGCGCGAGCGCGACGGCGAGGGCGTCCTTCGCCCGGTCGAGCGAGAGGCGGTCCGCTTCGAGCTTCGCGTTCACGCGTTCGAGGGTGTTCGACTTGGACGAGAGGACCGACCGCGTCTCTTCGAGCGACTGCTTCGTGCCGGAGAGATCGGCTTCGAGGACGACGCGGCGATCGCGCTCGGAGCTCAGGTCCTTCTCGAGGCCGTTCTTGGCCTCGTGCAGGGACGCGACCTGGCCGTCGAGATCGGTCACCTTGGACTCGAGCTCGCCGATCTTCGCGTCGCGATCGGCGAGCGTGCCTCGCGTCGACTCGAGCTCGCGAGTGAGCTCCGCGATGCGCGCATCCGCCGCCTCCTTGTGAGCTTGCGCCGATGCGCCGATCTCGGCGATACGCTGCGCCGTCTCTTCCTTGGTCGCCGCGAGCGCACCGGCGGCTTCTTCCCGCGCGGCGTCGAGCGCAGCCTGGCCAGACTGCTTGACCGAGTCGACTTCCTGGCGAGCTTCCTCGCGCAGCGCAGCGAGCTCCGAGCTCGCCTTGGCCTCGAGCTCCGCGAGCTTCGTGTCGCGATCGTTCTCGGCCGCGGCGACCTTCGCGTCGCGATCGGCGGTGAGCTCGGCGACGGTCGCATCGCGCTCCGCCTGGATTTCGGCGATGCGGGCGTCGCGCTCCGATTCGGCGCGCTGCTTCGCGTCCGCGAGCGCATTCTCGTGGACGAGCTGCGTCTCCGCCTTTTCGTCGGCGTGCTTCTTCTGGAGCACCTCGAAGATGCGCTCGTGATCGGAGCGGGTCTTCGCGAGCTCTTCCTGATGCGCGCGATGGAGGTCGGCGATCTTCTGCTCCGCCTCCTCCTTGAGCCGTGCTTCCTGCTCGGCAAGGGCCTGGGCCTTCGCCTCTTCTGCGGCCTGCACCGCTTCACGCGCGGCGCGGTTCGCGTCCTCGACGGCGGCGTCTTTTTCGGCGACGACAGCTTCGAGCTCCTTCGCGCGCCGTTCCTCCGATGCGGCGAGCTCCGATGCGCGACGCTCCTCGGCGGCCGCGAGCTCGCGCGTGCGACGCTCCTCGGCCTCGGCGAGCGCCTTTTCGCGCGCCTCGCGCTCGGCGGCGATCGCTTGCTCCTTCTCCGCGCGTTCGGCAGCGAGCGCCTGCTCCTTCTCCGCGCGCGCTTGCTCGAGCGCCTCGTCCTTCGCCGCGCGCTCCGCAGCGACTGCTCGCTCGTTCTCCGCGCGTGCCTGCTCGAGCGCCTCGTCCTTCGCCGCACGCTCCGCAGTGAGCGCTTGCTCCTTCGCCTGGCGTTCGTCGGCGAGCGCGCCTTCGTGCTCCTGGTTCATCGCCGAGATGAGCTCGGCGTGCCTCGCCTCGAGCGCGTTCTTCTCCTGCGCGAACGTCTCCTCACGCTGCGCGAGCGCGGAGGCATGCGAGTCGCGCATGATCGCGAGCTCGTTCGCCCGGGCCTCGGCTTCCTGCTCGGCGCGGGACGCGCGCCGCTTGAAGTCCTCGCCGGCCTTCTTCGCCTGCTCCTTGTCGGCCTGGAGCGCGTCGATCTTGTCCTTCGCGTCGGCGAGCTCGCGCTCGTGGGCGAGGACCTTGTCGTCGAGATCGGACTTCTCCCGCTCGAGCGCGATCGAGCGCTCGCGGATGTCGACGATCTCCTTGTCCTTCTTCGAGAGCCCCTCCCTGAACGAGAGGATCTCCTTGTCCTTCTTGTTGAGGGCTTCGCGAAGGTCGAGGAACTCTCGGCTCGAGACGCCGCCCTTGCCCGACGAGGCCTGCGCGAGCCGCGCCTTGAGGTCCTCGTTCTCCTTCGTCAGCCGCGCGATCTCCTCCGGATCCGCGCCGCCTTCGCTCTCGGCCGCGGCCCTTCGAGCGTCTTCGGCACGCGCCTCCGCAGCGGCCTTCGCTTCGTTCGCATCCTCGGCAGCCTTCCGCGCGCTCGCGGCTTCGCCCTCTGCGGCTTCGAGGCGAGCCTCGAGCTCGCGGATGCGCCCCTCCGCGTCGGCCACGGCAGCTTCGAGCTCCTTCGCGTGGCCGGCGTCGGACGAATCGGGGCGCTCGCTCCGGAGCGCCTGGACGGCGGGCGCCGGATCCGAGTCCGGCGTGAAGGCGGCCGCGAGCGATCCCGTGCCGTTCCCGTTCGTGTGGTGCTCGTACGTCTGCACCATCTCGGACGGCACCGCTGGGCGCGACGACATCCGAGGCGGCGGCTTCGAGGCCATCTCCTCGATGACGATCTCGTCGTCGTCGAGCGATTCCATGTCGAGCACCTGCGGCACTTCGCTGGCGCCGGGAGGCTGCGCAGCGTTGCCTCCGCCGAGCGTGACGAACGGCTGGATGCGCGCGAGCAGGTCATGGAACGTGATCGGCTTGTGGACGTAGTCCTCGGCGCGCGTTCGCAGCTTGCGATGCTGCTCGAACGTCTCGTCGCTCGACTCGCTCGACATGATGATGAGCGGCACGTCCTTGAGCGACGGATCTTTTTTCAGCTTGTTGCACACGCTGAAGCCGTTCATGCGCGGCAGCTCGATCGTCAGCAGGATCAAATCGGGCCGTGCCGAGGCGGCCTGCTGAAGGCCGGTGTTGCCGTCGTCGACGACCTGAACGTTGCAACCGAGTTTCTGGAGCTCGGCTCGGAGCTCGCCTGCGAATGCGGCGTCGCTCTCGAACACGAGGACGTGCTGACCCATTGGCGGTGGAGGATAGGTTCCCAGGAGAAATGGTGTCAAACCACCGCGTGCATCCGGATCACGACTTGCGACGTTTCTTCTCCTCGTGACCGCCGGTGCCCTCGCGACGCGCAAGCTCGCGAAGGACGTCGTCGATACCGACGTTGCGGGAACGAAGCGCGACCATGACGTGGAACAGGACGTCCGCGGCTTCGCTCACGACCCGATCGTCGCTCTCGTTCGCGACGGCCTCGGCCAGCTCGCCGGCTTCCTCGCGCAGCTTCGCCCCGATCTTCGTCGGGCCCCCGTCGTAGAGGCTCTTGACGTAACTCTTTTCGGCCGTCGCTTCTCGTCGTGCGAGGAGCGTCGCGTCGAGTCGGGCGAGGACGGTCGATGCCGCCACCGGCTCCTCGAGCTCGCCGCTCGCGGTCAGCCGGCGGAAGAAGCAGCTCGGCGCGCCTGTATGACACGTCGGCCCGCGCGGCGCGACGAGGTAGACGAGCGCGTCGGCATCGCAGTCGACGAGGATCGAGACGACGTCGAGCGTGTTGCCGCTCGTCTTGCCCTTCTCCCACAGCTCGCCGCGCGAGCGGCTGTAGAACGTCGCGTGCCCGGTCTCGAGCGTGGCACGGATCGCGTCGATCGACGCCCAGGCGAGCATCCGGATCTCACCCGTGACGTGGTCCTGCGCCACGACGGGAACGAGGTCTACGTCCCCCCTACGCTCGAGCTGGAGCGGAAGGGCGTTCGGGGCGGGTGAATCGGGCGAGTTGGGGTCGGTCACGACGAGAGGGTGTGATAGTCGATGGGAAGCCGCGCGTCTCGGACACTCTCCTAGCCCGTGCGTGACACGTTCATGACCACCACCCGCGCCGAGCTTGCGTTCGCCACTCCCCGGAAGCTCCCGAAGGCGAGCACCTTGAAAGGTCGCGTCGTGGTCCTCGACGTCGCGTTCGCGTCAGAAGCCTCTGGCGGGGGATTCGAGAAGATCACGAAGCCGTTCATCGAAGGGCTTGGTCCCCGTCTCGCAGCCTGGGTCGACCACCACGACCATGCGCTGCATGCACACTACAAGCAAGATCCTCGGTTCGTCCTCGCGACGAAGGCCGAGCACGGCGCGTGTCCGGAGATGGTCACGGCAGAGCTCTGTGCCCGGGTCGGACCGGTCGATACGATCGTCTGTCACACCGACTTCGACGGCCTCTGCAGCGCTGCAAAGTGGCTCCGCGCCGGGACCGAGCCCTACCCGGGCGCCGACGACGACGCCCGCGCGATCGACACGCGCCTCGGCGTGCCGAGCGTGACCGCGCGCCGTTTCGATCGCGCGATCCGCGCACGACCGCGGGACACGGCGCTCCTCGGGCTCATCGTCCGGCACCTCGCGGGCGGTCTGTCGGACGACTCGCTCTGGACGCCGATCGACGATGCCGGAAAGGAGCTCGAGGCCGTCGAGAAGGTCACGAACGAGCTCGCCCGGGGCTTCACGCGGATCGACGTCCCGAAGGCGAAGGTCGCCGGGGTCACGTCGATCGCCTTCCTCGACGTCACGCGCCGGACGGATCAACAGAAACGCGTGCGCTACGACAAGACATCGCTCTTGCTCCACGGGCAGGAGCGCGCGGCGATCGCGCTCGTGGTCGACGGCGAGACGCTCACGCTGGCGGCGCCCTTCAACAGCGGCATCAACTTCCTCGATCTGCTCGGCCTCTCGGGAGGCATGCCGACGCTCGTCTCGGTCCAGAGCGATCGGCTCGTGGAGGCGCTCTCCCTCCTCGGCGTTCCGCGCTCCGAGATCGACTCGCTGCGTTGACGAGCCGTCTCGCCCGGCGTGTGTCCCCACTATTTCGCCGGGGCGCGGCCGCGCGCGCGCTTCGCGGCTTGCGGCTGAGCTCACGGGAGGATTTCACTCTTGGACGGTCCGCATTTCACGCTTGGGATCACGGTTCCCCTCGAAACGCAGGCGTGATAACGGGCCATTCCATAGTTGCAATGTGGCGGGGAGGCCTGGGCGGGTTTGGTGAGGCCCGCTCGGGTGAGCGCCAAGGGTGGGTGGTTCTATGGTTGCAAGGGCTTGGGGAGAGCGGGTCGACTCTAAGAAGTGGCGTCCCGAGGGTCGAGGCACGTCCGCATCCACGCTGAAGAACGATGCGGCTGGCTCGCTCCGCCGGAGCGGCGGGATCGAAGAGATGTTCGTGCAGAACGACGCCGTGTCGGTCTGCCTCCTCATCAACCGCCGGACGAAGACGATGCGCGTCATCGACTTCCGCGCGGGACCGAGCCACGCGAAGCGCCTCTTCGTGCTGAAGCTCGCGAAGCGCGAAGGGATCGAGAAGGTCTACACGCTCGTCGAACGTGACGAGCTCTCGACGTGGGTGAAGCTCGGCTTCTCGAGGGAAGCGAACATCCCGGGCTTCTACAAGCGGAGCGACGCGTTCCTCCTCGGCTCGCCCGTCGACGACGCCGCGTTCAGGGACGGCGATCTCCGCGCGATGCTCGAAAGCGGCGACGACGACGACGATCTCGCGGAGCCGAAGCCCTCGCCCGCGCACGAGCTGATGGAGAAGACGCTCGTGCAGGCGAAGAAGCAGGTGAAGGCGCTGCTCGATCGCCAGCTCCCGCCGACGAAGCTCGCGCATGTGAAAGAAGCCGACATCCACAAGACGCTCGAGAAGGCGCTCCGCTCCGGCCGCGCGCTGACTGCGTTCGAGTCGTTCGGTCGCGACGTCGAGCGTCGTTACTTTCAGCTGACGGCGAGGAACGGGTTCGAGCTCGTGGCGTCGACCGAGTCGCAGTCGTGCTTCGGCAACGCATTCCTCGAGCTGCTCACCGCGCCGACGACGGAGCACGAGCGGCTCGCGACGATCTCCGCGCTCCGGACGATGTGCGACAAGCTCCTCGCAGAAGGGGTCGTGAGCTGCTTCTCGCTCGCACCGAGCGACGACATCGCGCTCGCGACGGCGTTCGTCTTCAATGGGTTCCGCCGGACCGGCCTGCTCGTCGGCCACATGGTCGTGGGCGGCAAGCGCAAGGACGCGATCGTCTGGTCGCGCAAGCTCGCCAACCCGACCGAGACCTGACTCACCCCGCGGGGGGGAATCCCGAGGGGAGTCCGGGCGGATCGTCATCGCGCGATTCGCCCGGACGTTTTTTGTCAGCCTGCCGATCAGCGGCGCCGGCGACGCACCAGGCGGAGCGCCTGCTTCAGGACGTCACGGCGAGAGGCGCTCGACCTTCCACTGCTGACCGCCGATGCGTGTATAGCGCAGGCGATCGTGCAGGCGGCTCGGTCTTCCCTGCCAGAATTCGATGCGCTCGAGACCGATGCGGAAGCCGCCCCAATGCGGCGGGCACTCGATCTCGCCCTCACCGAACTGTGCGCGGATCTGGGCGAGTCGTGCTTCGAGCGCCGCCCGACCTGCGAGCACGCCACTCTGCTCCGAGGCCCACGCGCCGAGCTGGCTCTCACGCGGACGCGACCCGAAGTACGCCTCCGACTCCGCGCGCGTCACCTTCTCGACCGGACCCGTGACGCGGATCTGGCGCTCGAGGAGCACCCAGAAGAGGTTCGCGCACGCGCGCGGGTTCTTCACGAGCTGCTTGCCCTTGTCGCTGTCGTAGTTCGTGAAGAAGACGAGGCCCCGCGCATCGACGCCCTTGAGGAGCACGACCCGCGCGGCAGGCTCACCGTCGGGCGTCGCCGTCGCCAGCGTCATCGCCGTCGGCGCCGGGTGCCCGGCGTCGATCGCGTCACGAAGCCACTTTTCGATCTGTCGCGACGGCGACGGATCCAGGTCTCGCTCGTCGAGGCCGGCGCGGGCGTATTCGGTGCGGATCGCAGTCAGGTCCGGAAGCATCGGCTGCTGGCTCTAGCGCTGCGTCCGGCGGTCGCCAAGACTTCACCGTCACGCCACCTGCCCTTCGCCTGCATCGGGATCGCGGCGCAGCTATCGCGAGCTCCGCCGCATCTGATACGTTCGCCTCTCGTCCTACCGGCGCGGGGAGAGCACGATCATGGCCGATCTACCGAGCGTCGAAGCCACGCGAACGCATCGCGAGAGCGACATCGAGGCTCCGCCCATCATCCGGAGGATGACGAAGCTCTTCGGCGAGCTCTCGTCCGATGCGCGGCTCGGTAACGAGATCGTCACGCGGCCCCACCCGCTGCTCGTCACGGTGAGCCGAGACGAGCTCATGGTCGTCGTCACGCCGGCTGCCGTCTGGGAACGCGGTCGCGAGCTGCTGAAGCCGTTCACGTCGCGCTTCGCGAACGGCGTCGCGATGGTGATCCTCCTCGGTTTCCCGAACGACCTCGATCTGCAGCAAGCGATGAACCGCGGGCTCGCGAGCGTCGTCTCCGCCGACCCGTCGCTCGACGAGCTGTTCCTCGCAGGGGTGCGCGCCTTCGAGCTCCTCGACGCGAAGAGCCGCGCGGAGAGCCGCGGAAAGTGGCTTCGCCGTTACCGTTACGAGCTCGGCGAGCTCATCAACATCGCGCGCGCGATGACGACCGAGCGGGACGTGAACAAGCTGCTCGGCGTGATCCTCGAGAAGAGCCGGTTCGTCACGGGCGCGGACGCGGGCAGCATCTACGTCGTCGAGCAAGGGGACGAGGTGGTCGAACGCTCCGCGAGCGGAGCACGCGACAGCTCGCCGCCACCCAGCTTCATCAGCCGCGGACCGATGCTCCGCTTCAAGCTCTCGCAGAACGACTCGGTGAACTACGACTCGAGCGAGTTCGTGATGCCGCTGTCGAACCGCTCGATCGCGGGCAGCGCCGCGCTCGCGAAGAGCGCGATCAACATCGCCGACGCGTACGAGATCCCGGCAGGAGCGCCGTACGGATTCGATCGCCGTTTCGACGAGAAGATCGGGTACCGCACGAAGTCGATGCTCACCGTTCCTCTCGTCTCCCAGCGCGACGAGGTGATCGGGGTCATCCAGCTGATCAACAAGAAGAAGGATCCGGAGAAGAAGCTCTATTCGAAGGACGACATCGAAGAGCAGGTCGTCTCGTTCGACGAGCGAAGCGAGGAGCTGCTCGGCATGGTGGCCGCGCAAGCAGGCGTGTCGCTCGAGAACACGATGCTCTACGACGAGATCCGGCGGCTCTTCGAGGGCTTCGTGAAGGCGAGCGTCGAGGCCATCGAGTCGCGTGACCCGACGACGAGCGGCCATTCACGCCGCGTGGCCGATCTCACCGTGGAGCTCGCCAAGGTCGTCGACGGCGAATCGCACGGTCCGTACAAGGACGCGCACTTCACGATCGAGGACCTGCGCGAGCTCGAATACGCGAGCCTGCTGCACGACTTCGGCAAGATCGGCGTCCGCGAGAAGGTCCTGGTGAAGGCGAAGAAGCTCTACGACGAGAGCTTCGAGCTGATCCGCGCGCGCTTCGACTTCGTCGCGCGCTCGATCGAAGCGGACGTCCTCCGCCGCAAGCTCGCAGCCCTCGAACGCGGAGCGCCGAAGGGCGAGCTCGAGGCGCTCGACCGCGAATACGCCGAGCGCCGCGCGGAGCTCGATGCCGCCTGGCAGACGATCGAGCACGCAAACGAGCCGACCGTGCTCGCTGCCGGCGACTTCGCAAGGATCGAGCAGCTCGCGAAGGAGACCTACTTCGATCTCCGCGGCGAGATGAAGTTCCTCCTCGAGCCGGACGACGCAGTCGCGCTCAGCGTGAAGCGCGGATCGCTCACGCCGAGGGAGTACGACGAGATCACGAGCCACGTCGTCCACACGTACAAGTTCCTGTCGAACATTCCGTGGGGAAAGGCGTTCCGCCGCGTCCCGCTCATCGCCGGCGCGCATCACGAGCGGCTCAACGGCACGGGCTATCCGAACCGCCTCCGCGCGGAGGAGATCCCGGTGCAGTCGAAGATGATGAGCATCTCGGACATCTACGACGCGCTCACCGCGAGCGATCGTCCGTACAAGAAGGCCGTGCCCGTCGAGCGCGCGCTCGACATCCTCGAATACGGCGTGAAGGACCAGCATCTGGATCCGGAGCTCGTGCGGATCTTCCGCGAGGCACGCGTCTGGGAGCGGACGGGCAGCAAGTAGCCGCGCCGCGGACCTACGACGAGGTCTAGCGTCGTGCTTCGAGGAGCACGTCACGGATCGACGTGAGCGACCGCACGCCGAACGTGATCGCATTGCCGGTCGTGAGCGCGTCGTCGACGGCGCGGCCGACGTCGGTCTCGCTAGCATTTTCGGGCAGAGACGAGACGAGCTCCTCGAGGCGCGCGATCGCGTCGTTCGAGGCCATGAGCTCGCCTCCGATCCGGAGCGTCCCCGACGCGTCGTGACCTGCCGCGACGAGACCGATCGCCTCCTCGCGCGTGGCCGTCCATGCGGGCTCGTCGGCGACGATCGCGTTGGCGAGATCCTGCGGTGAGACCGGCGTCGGGTCGCTCTCGACGACGCTCGTCGCGATGCCACGGTACGCGTCTGCGATCGCATCGACGATGCGTGCTCGATCGAGCGATCGCCCGGTGAGGTCCTCGAGGGTGGCGGGCACCTTGCCGACGAAGGTGGGTCGATCTTCCGTCGCGAAAGGCGTGCTCACCGCGACAATCGCCTCGAAGAAGGATGCGTTCGTCCTCGCTTCGTGCGCGAACGCGACGAGTGCGACAGGGCGATGCGCGGCGCTGATCCAGTCGCGCCCGAAGTAGCTCGCAGGGGTGCTCGCGACCTTCGTGATCGCCCGGAGCAGCGGACGAACGTAGCGGTTCAGGAGCTTGTCGGCCGTGCATCCCGCAACGAGCGCATCGGGTCGCGTGAGCGCGAGCTGCACCCAGATGCTCCCCTGACCCACGCAAGCGACGCCGCCCCCGGATCCGCGACGAACGACCGGCGACTCGCCCCGAGCTCCGATCTCGCTCAGCCGCTGGAACGATCCGAGAACGAACGCGTCATCCGTCGGAGATCCGATCAGGAGGGATGCCTCCACGCGTTCGTTCGGACGCCACGCACACGAACGCGCCGCGAGCTCACGCGCTTCCACCTCGAGTCGTGTGATCGTCAGCGAGCCCATCACGGGGGCACCATATCGCATCCGAGGGGCCTCCCGACTCGGCTAGGGAGCGTGCACCGCCGAGCCCCGCTATAGTTCCTCGAAGATGGAGCCCGCGAAGAAGCTCGCCACATACGACGATCTCCTCGCCCTCCCCGAGGGCGTGAAGGCCGAGATCATCCATGGCGCGCTCGTGCTCCCGCCAGCAGCGTCGCCTCGGCACTCGAGCGTCCAAGGGAAGCTGCGGCGCTTCCTCGGCGGGCCATTCGACGATGACGACGGGCTCGGCGGTCCCGGCGGGTGGTGGATCTTCCTCGAAGTCGACATCCGGCTCGCGACGCACGAGATCGTCAAGCCCGACCTCGCCGGATGGCGGCGCGAGCGCTTGCCCGATCCCTGGGACGTGCGGCCGATCGAAGTCGCTCCCGACTGGATCTGCGAGGTGATCTCGCCGTCGAACGCAGGGACCGATCGCGTGACGAAGCGCCACCTCTACGCTTCGTTCGGCGTGGCGCATTACTGGATCGCCGACCCTGCCGCGCGCACGCTGGAGACCTATCGCCTCGATCCGACGACGAAGCTGTGGGTGGACTCCGGCGCGTTCGATGCGACCGCCCGAGCGCGGATCCCGCCGTTCGAAGCCGTCGAGCTGGATCTCGCGCGCATCTTCCCACCTCCGCCGAAGGACGTCTGAGGCAGCCTTGTCTTGCTCCCCATGGGTACATGGGGTTCGTCCTAGCTCGTCCGCAGCGGCAACTGCGGATATCCTCGCGCCGTGCCGGACGACACGAGCGCGGATGCGAGGATCGACTGGAAGACCGAGGGCTCGATCTGCGTCGAGCTCCTTCGCGATCTGATCCGGATCCCCACGGTCAACCGCGGAACCGGCGAGGCCGGCGATGCCAACGAGACGGTCGCCGCCGAGCGCGTCGCCGAGCACCTCCGCGCTGCCGGCGTCGAGCCGAAGATCTTCGAGAAGAAGAAAGGCCGCGGGAACCTCGTCGCGCGCATCAAAGGCCAGGGCAAGAGGCCGCCGCTCCTCCTGAACGCGCATCTGGACGTCGTCGAGGCTGACGCCAGCGCGTGGAAGCACGACCCGTTCGGAGGCGAGATCCACGACGGGTACATCTGGGGTCGCGGCGCGATCGACATGAAGCACATGGCCGCGATGAGCACCTGCGTGATGGCGCTCCTCGCGCGCTACGTGAAGGACGGCGGCCGGCTCGAGCGCGACGTCGTCTTTGCCGCCGTCGCCGACGAAGAGGCCGGCTGCGGCCTCGGCAGCATGTATCTCTGCGACGAGCACGCCGACGAGGTACGTGCAGAATACATGCTCGGCGAGATCGGTGCGTTCTCGCTCCACCTCTTCGGCCGGACGTTCTATCCGATCCAGGTCGCCGAGAAGGGCGTGTGCTGGGTGCGCGCGACCTATCACGGCACGCCGGGCCACGGCTCGATGCCCGACCCGGAGAGCGCCGTCTTGATGCTCGCCCGCGCGATCGAGCGGCTCGGGAAGAAGCGCCTGCCGATGCACCCGACGAAGGTCGTTCGCCAGTTCCTCGAAGGAATGGCGCGCGAGCTACCCGCGCCGCAAAGGCACGTGCTGAAGCGGCTGACGACGCCGCAGGTCGCGGCGTTGATCCTCGACTACCTCGTTCGCGATCCAGCGCAGCGACGCTCGTTCGGCGCGATGCTCTCGAACACGGCCTCACCGACGGTGCTGCGCGCCGGCTCGAAGGTGAACGTCATCCCCGGCCGCGCGTCGGTCGAAATCGACGGACGCACCCTGCCCGGTCAGACCGAGGCCGACTTTCTCGAGGAGCTCCGCGACGCGCTCGGCCGAGAAGGCGCGACGATCGAGGTGCTCCGATCGCTTCCACCGGTCGAAGCGCCGTCGACGACGCCGCTCTTCGAGCATCTCGCGAACACGCTGAAGCGGAACGACCCCTCGGGCGTGCCGCTGCCGTATCTGGTCCCGGGTTTCACCGACGCCAAGGCGTACGCGCGGCTCGGGACGACCTGTTACGGCTTCGCGCCCGTGCGGTTCGACCCTGCGCACGAGATCAGCTTCACGACGATGTACCACGGCCATGACGAGCGGGTCCCGGTCCGCGGCCTCGAGTGGGGGCTCCGCATCCTCTACGAGGCGGTCTCCGGGTTTGCCTCCGGCAGCACGGGAAAATAAGCGCTGTCCGCTCCTCAGCTTGTCGACGGCGGCGGGGAAATCCATGTCGGAGAGGCGCTGGCTCGCCCGGCTGAGCCAGCTTATCGAAGCGCGTGACACGCTCGGCCCGGGGACCTTCCGATCCGCACACTTGTCGGGAGCTGGCTCCATCGGATAGAACCGAAAGCTGCCTCCCTTATCTGACAGCACCCAGGGCACGATGAAGATCACGTCGCAAGACGCCTTCGCGGGGACCCAGAGAGCGGTGGGGCGACGACGACGGCGCGAGCAAGCTCGCGGAGGGTTCGGATGATCAATCCCCAGATGGTGATGTACGAGGAGGAGTTCAATCAGATCCAGACGGTCGTGGACCGTTTGGTTCGTGACGCGAACGCCAAGGTCGTCTTCATCGTCGATAAGAACGGTCAGCTCATCGCCGCAGCCGGCGACATCGACAACGTCGATACGACGAGCCTCGCCTCGCTCACCGCCGGCAACATCGCCGCGACGGGCGGCATGGCGAAGCTCCTCAAGGAGAACGAGTTCGCCACCCAGTTCCACGAGGGTGAGAAGGCGAACATCCACATCCAGCTCGTCGGCAACCGAGTCATCTTGGTCGTCATCTTCGACTCGCGATCGAGCCTCGGCCTGGTTCGCCTCCGCGTGAAGAAGGCGAGCGAGGAGCTCAATCACATCTTCGAGGCTCTCTTGAAGAAGGTGCAGGAGCCGGGCGCCGACTCTCCGTTCGCCGAGATCACGGACGAGGACATCGACAACCTGTTCAACGACTGACCCGCGGCCAGGAGAACGGGAAAGAAGAGCGATGAGTTTCATCAACTACATGGCCCGGGAGATCAACTGCAAGTTGGTCTATTACGGTCCCGGACTCTGCGGGAAGACGACGAACCTGCAGTACATCTACGAGCGCACGAATCCGGAAGCGAAGGGCAAGATGATCAGCCTCGCGACCGAGACGGAGCGCACGCTGTTCTTCGACTTCCTCCCGCTCTCGCTCGGTGAGATCCGCGGGTTCAAGACCCGCTTCCACCTCTACACCGTCCCCGGACAGGTCTTCTACGACGCGTCCCGCAAGCTGATCTTGAAGGGCGTCGACGGCGTCGTCTTCGTCGCCGACTCGCAGATCGAGCGTACCGAGGCGAACCTCGAGTCCGTCGAGAACCTCCGGACGAACCTCGCAGAGCAGGGCTACTCGCTCGACAAGCTCCCGTACGTCGTCCAGTACAACAAGCGAGACCTGCCGAACGTCGCGAGCGTCGAGGAGCTTCGCCAGATGCTCAACCCGACGAACGTCCCCGACTTCGAGGCCGTCGCGCGCACCGGCGTCGGCGTGTTCGACACGCTGAAGGCCGTCGCGAAGCTCGTCCTGACGGAGCTGAAGAAGGGAAGCTGATCGGGCCTCGGGCTTCGGACTTCAGGTTCAGCGATTCGACGGCGCGCTCCCATCACGGGACGCGCCGTTTTCGCTTTTGTCTGCGCCACGCCCGGGCGCTTCCGCCTTGCGCCTTCGCGGTTCATCTCTCTCTTCGGAAGGCGCGCGAGTAACGGGAGCGGCATCCACCTTCTCTCGCGCGAAAAGCACGAGGGCGAGCCGCATGAGGCAGCTCAGCGCGTACTGAGCGAGGCTGCTGGAGGCGCGACTTCGGTCGTCGCGTCGTCGGCGGCTGCCTCATCGATGAGCGCGAGCGCGGCGAAGCTTCCGAACACGCTCGTGAGCGCGGCGAGCACGAGCATCAATGCGAACGAGCCGAGGACGTAGAGCGCCGGCGCCGCCGTCGACGATCGACGCGGCAGCGGCGCCGGCTGGACGCGATGGGCGGGCGCCACGTACGGAGCGGCAGGCGCATGGGGGCGATGCGCATGGGGCTGCTGCCACGCCGGTCCGAACGGCGGCGCATGCATGCGCGCGTCAGGGCGAGACCAGGAGGACCAGGGGGCAGGCGCGTGGGACATGTCTCTCCCGTAAGAGGAGGGCCGTGGGTCGTCGGTCGCGAGAAATCGACAGACCGCGAATCGTACGCACGTGCCGGGACGACCTTCCCAACCCGCGAGCCAAGATGTCGTAGCATGTCCTACCCAACGTGCACCTCGGGGGGACCGGTTTCAGGCGCGGACGATCGCAGATGACGACCGTGGCGGAGGCGCCCCGGTCTTCGAACGGACGGCGCGCGGAGGAATGATTGCTGCTCCAACGATGCGTCGCTAGAGTCCGACCGCGCGATGGCAGCAGCAGGGCCGCGGTCGGAATGTCGGGTGCTCGTCGCCGACGACGATCCCGCGATGGCCAGCATGCTCGCCGACGGCCTCGCAGAGCTCGGCTATGTCGTCCTCACGGCCACGACGGCCGCCGACGCGAAGCGGCTCGTCCGCGACACGAGCGTCGACGTCCTCGTGACGGACCTTCGGATGCCCGACGTCGACGGAATCGAGCTCCTCGCGCTGAGCAAGCGCCTCGCGCCCGAACGCCCCGTGCTCGTGATGACGGCGTTCGGCGCGATCGACACCGCCGTCGAGTCGCTCCGCAAAGGCGCACATCATTACCTCCTCAAGCCGTTCAAGGTCGCCGAGCTCGACCTCCTCATCCAGCGCGCCGTCGAGGAGCGCGCGCTCCGGCAAGAGACCCGGACACTCAAGCGAGCGTTCCGCGATCGGTACGGCATGGAGAACCTCGTCGCCGAGAGCGGGGCGATGCAGGAGGTTCGTGATCTCGTCGAGCGCGTCGCCGACGCGGACGTCCCCGTGCTCCTCGTCGGCGAGACCGGCACCGGCAAGGGCCTCGTCGCGCGCGTCCTCCATGCGCGAAGCCGGCGTTCCGCAGGACCGTTCGTCGCGGTGAACTGCGCGGCCTTGCCGGAGAACCTGCTCGAGAGCGAGCTCTTCGGACACGTGAAGGGTGCGTTCACCGGAGCGGTCGCGAACCGCGCGGGCCTGTTCGTCGAAGCCGACGGCGGCACGCTCTTCCTCGACGAGATCGGCGACATGGCGCCGGCGCTGCAGGCGAAGCTCCTCGACGTGCTCGAGCGTCGCGTCGTCCGCGCCGTCGGAGCGTCGCGCGAGCGCGACGTCGACGTGCGGATCATCACGGCGACGCACCGCGACCTGCCGGCACGAGTCGCGAGCGGCCAATTCCGCGAAGACCTGCTCTATCGCCTCGAGGGGATCGCGATCGCGATCCCGCCGCTCCGCCACCGGCGCGAGGACATCCCTCACCTCGTGAGCCGCTTTCTCGCGGAGGCTCGCGGCACGACACCCAAGGCGATCGTCGACCGCTTCTCTCCCGAGGCGATGGCGCTCCTGCTCGAATATGGCTGGCCCGGGAACGTCCGCGAGCTCCAGCATGCCGTCGCACGCGCCGTCCTCCTGGGTCGCAGCGAGGCGGCGTCTCCCGCCGACTTCCCGACGGCGATCTCCGAGAAACGTGGACGCCGCCCCACGATGGACTTCGGCGACGAGATCATCCCTGTCCGCGAGCTGCAGCGGCGGTATGCGTCGTGGGTCCTCGAACAGGTCGGCGGCCGCAAGATGGCGGCGTGCGAGAAGCTCGGGATCGACGGCAAGACGCTGAACAAGTGGCTGGCCAACGATGATCGCGACGAGTGACACCTCGGCGTCGTCGGACTCGGCTCCGCCGCCGGTCCGCGATCGATGGACCTCGATGCGCGAGCTCATGCGTCGATGGTCGCTGACCTTTGCGATGATCCTCTCCATCGCCGTCATCATCGCGGGCGCGGTGTGGTCGGCGACGAGCGAGCGCGACGCAGCGCTCGCGGACTTCTCCCACGAGCAAGCCGTGCTCGCTGCCGCGGTCGGGATCGACTTCGAGTCCCGGCTCGGGAAGCACATCGCCCAGCAGGAGATCGACCAAGTCGACGAGCTCACGCTCATCGACGAGAGCGTGCTCGACCTTCTCGAGGGCGCGCGCGATCTCGAGAAGGAAGGGCAACTTCTCGTGATGGTCGCACGCCCCGGGCAACAGGGTTTTCTCACGGCCGACGGTCGCGTCATTTCATCGGCACGCATCCGGACGGCGCTCGACGGGACCGCGAGCTCCGTCGAGATCCCGCGCGAGGAAGCCCCGGGCTTCGGGCTGCCGCGCCGAAAGGCAGTCGCCGGCCTCGCGAGAGTGGCGGCGCGCGGGCGCGGCCCCTGGGGAATCGTCGTGCTCGCGTCCGCCGAACGGATGCGCGACCGTGAGACGCTCGACGACTGGCGGCTCGGCGTCACTGTCGTCATCAGCACGGCGGTGGTCGCGGCGCTCGGCGGGATCGCGCGGCGACGCCTTCGCAGTGCCCTCGCGCTCGAACGCGCCGTCGCTGTTTCGACCGCGCTCCGCGAGCGTGAAACCGCGCTCGCGCGAGCCGACAAGATGGCGACGATGGCGGCGATGTCGACGGGGATCGCCCACGAGCTCGGGACGCCGTTGTCCGTGATCGTCGGTCGTGTCGACCAGGTCCTCTCCCGCCCGGCAACAGACGAGCGCTCGCAGGCCGCGCTCCGCATCGTGCTCGATCAGGTCGAGCGCATCCAGCGCATCGTCCGCGGATCGCTCGCCCTCGCGCGAGGTGAGTCTCCCCATCTCGTGCCGACCGCGCCGGCGGTCGTCGCGAAGAGAGCGGTCGATCTCGTCCGGCACCGCTTCGACAAGGCGGACGTCCGGCTCGTCTCGCACATCGAGGAAGGGCTCTTGGACATCGCGTGTGATGCGTCGCTGCTCGAGCAGGCGCTCGTGAACGTGCTCCTGAACGCGTGCCAGGCGACGCCGAAGGGCGCGCTCGTCTCGCTCGACGTCCGAGCCGACGACGACCGCATCCTCTTCGTCGTCGACGACGACGGCGCCGGGATCCCGGACTCCATCGCCGCACGCGCGGGCGAGCCGTTCTTCAGCACGAAGCGAGAGCAGGGTGGGTCCGGCCTCGGCCTCACGATCGCGCGCGAGATCGTCAAGCATCACGGTGGCGAGCTCCACGTCGCGCGTCGCCAGGGCGGCCGCGGCACCCGAGCGACGATCGCGGTCAACACATGAGCTCGTAGCCGAGCTCGAGCCGCGCGCCGTTCGAACATCCGGTCTTCCAGTAGATGCCGATGCGAGCAGTCGGAAAGAATCCCGTGACGGACCCGGAATTTTTCCTGCTGGGCTTTCGCGAAGCACGCTCGACGACCGGCGTTCACGCGTCGACACGAGCTGGCGCGCACCGTGCTTGGGGCCTTCCCGCCGATGACCGTTCTCCGTGCCCGACCAATCGGGCGTGCGATGGCGTGTGCGCTCGTCATGCTGGCGACGAGCGCGCGCGCAGAGTCCCCACGTCCCGAGACCGCGAGTGAGTCCCCTGCTCCGCGTTCGATGACGCTCGAGCAAGCGATCGCGTATGCGCGCGCGAATCATCCGCGGCTACAAGCGGCCCGTCTGCGTCTTGCGGCTGCGCGACGGGAGGCGGAGGTGCCCGGGGCTCAATGGCTGCCCCGCGTGGGCGCCTTCGCCGAGATCGTCGGAGCGACGACGAACAACAGCACTGCGACCCAGCTCGGAGTCTCCACCGTCGACATCCCGCGTATCGGCGGGACCAAGGTCGAGGACGATCCCAACTTCCGTCCGTATCCGACGACGATGGTGGCGATCGGCGCGCGCCAGCAGCTCTACGACTTCGGTCGCGTCGCGGCGGAGAGCGCGGCGGCGTCGCTGGCGGCACAGGTCGAGAGGAGCCGTGCAGCCGGCGCCGCGGTGGACATCGACTTCTACGTCGAACAGGCCTACTACGCCGTCCTCGCTGCGACGTCGGTCGAGACCGCATCGCAGAGCGCATACGAGCGCGCGACCGTGCATCGGGACTTTGCGCGCGCGAACGTCGCCTCCGGGCTCCGTCCGCCGATCGAGATGACACGCGCCGAGGCCGACGTCGCCCGGTACGAGGCCGCTCTCGTCCGCGCGCGCGGCGCCGTTCACACTGCGCGCGCGGTCTTCGCGGCGGCCGTCGCGGTCGACGACGCGGAGCTCGACGCAGCCGGTGCACTGCCGGAGCCGCCCGCGCTGCCGCCGCTCGCCGATCTGCTCGGTCATGCGGCGTCCGCGCCCGCCGTTCGTGAGGCCAAGGCGCGAGTCGATGCGCAGAAGGGCGAGACGCGACGGCTCGAAGCGCAGAGCAGGCCGACCGTCTATGCGACCGCGTCGATCAACGGTCGCGCCGGCGGCTCGACGCCGAGCTCCGGCCCCGTGCCGACCGGCGACGGGTGGGCGCCGATCGTGCCGAACTACAACGCTGGTGTCGTCTTGTCGTGGCCGATCTTCGAGCCGACGTGGGATCGCCGCGCGGACGCCTCGCGTGAGCGCGAGCACGCTGCCGAGGCCGAATCCTCGATCGTCCTCCGCGACCAGCGGACGGCGATCACCTCCGCATGGCAGGAGGCACGGGTCGCGACCGCTGCGCTCGACGCCCTCGAGCGCGGGGCGGAGGCCGCGAAGGCGAACTACGAGCAGGCCGAGCACCGCTTCAAGGTGGGGCTCGGCACGAGCACCGAGGTCGCCGACGCGCAGTCGCTTCGCACCGAGGCGGACATCCAACTCGCGATCGGACGCTTTCAGAAGGCACGGGCGCGCGTCGTATTGGCGCGCGCCGCAGCGGAGGTTCGATGATGTCACGAGAGCTCGAGCCTGCGAGCGGCGATGCCTTGCACGTACCGGAAGCCCCGCCGCCGAAGCGCAGGATCGTTCCGGTGGTCATCACGGCGCTCGTGCTCGTGATGCTGGGCTTCGGCGCGTGGCTCATGCAGCGCGCGGAGAGCACCGTGAACAAGGTCGCACTCGCGAGCGAAGCGAAAGGCGTCACGGTCACCGAGATGCGCGCGATCCGTTACCGCGAGTCACGACGCTACGTCGGAACGCTCGAGCCGTGGCAGGAAGCGAAGATCGGCCCTCAGCTCGCATCCGGTTTCGTCGACACGGTGCTCGTGCGCCCGGGGTCCGTGGTGAAGCGCGGCGACGTCCTCGCGACGCTCGACTGCAGGAACGCCTCCGCAGCGAGCGCCGCCATCAGTCATCAAGCGCGCGCTCTCGAGGCGCGCCAGAAGGCTGCGGCGCGGGAAGCCTCTCGCCTCGGAGAGCTGCTCGACGGCGGGTTCGCTGCCCCGAACGAGGTCGAGCAGAAGCAGGCGCAGTCGGCCGCGAACGAGGCGCAGATCCAGGCGCTCCTCGCGCAGGCCGCAGGCAAGTCGCTCGAGGTGAGCGACTGCGTGCTCCGCGCGCCGTTCGACGGCGAGGTCGCGGCGCGTCTCGCCGATCCAGGCGCGTTCGTCCGGCCGGGTACACCGATCGTGCACCTCGTCGATCGCTCCGTCGTCCGTCTCACGGCCTTCGTGCCCGAGATCGACTTCGACGCGGTCCCCCCGAAGACACCGCTGAAACTCCATCTCCTCGCGACCGGCAAGGACCTCACCGGCGAGGTCGCGCGTCGCGCACCGGCAGCCGATCTCTCGACGCGCACGGTGAGATTCGAAGTCGATCTCTCGAACACCGCGCGTGACATTCCCGTGGGCACGACCGCCGAGATCTCCGTCGACGTCGGCAACGAGGTCGACGCGATCGAGGTGCCGCTCCTCGCGGCGAAGGTCCGCGGCAAGAAGGCCACGCTGTTCGTCGTCGAAGGCGACGTCGCGAAGAAGGTCACGGCCGACGTGCTCGGCGAGCGCGACGCGAGCCTCTTCTTGAAGCCGACGTTCGCGGTGGGCACGCGCGTCGTGACGCAAGGCCGTTCGCTCCTCGCGAACAACGACCGCGTCACCGCGAAGGTCGAAGGCCCGGCGAAGCGGGAGAAGAGCGAAGGCGCACCGCCGAATCCGGAAGCGGCCTCGAAAAAGGCCGCCGACAAGGGCGTGAAGGGCAATCCATGACCCGGCTCGCGCTCAAGAACCCGCTCTTCGTGCTGATGCTCTCGATCGGCCTGCTCGTCTTTGCGGCCGTCGTGACGCCGCGCATGAGCGTCGACACCTTCCCCGAGCTGTCGCCTCCCGTGCTCGTCATCGGCACGAAGGCGTCCGGCATGGGCCCGAAGGACGTCGAGAAGACGATCACGTGGCGCCTCGAGAAGGCCGTGAGCGCGACGCCCGGTGTCGATCACGTCGAGAGCATCTCGCGGAGCGGCCTCAGCATCATCTTCGTCTGGCTCAAGTGGGGCACGGATCTCAACGCCGCGCAGTCGACGGTCCAGCAGCAGGTCGCCTTCGCGATGTCGTCCGTCCCGAAGACGCTCGGCATCATCCCTCCGTTCATCCTCCAGTACGATCCGTCGAACGCGCCCGTCATGCAGGTCGCCGTCTACGGCGGCGGGCTCTCGGCCTCGCAGATCTACGACTACGCGGCGAATAACATCTCTCCGCTCATCGAAGGCATCCCGGGCGTCGCGAGCGCGTCGGTGAACGGAGGCAAGGAGCGCCAGATCAACGTCGTCGTCGACCCGGTGAAGGCGGCGGCGCGCGGGCTCTCTTCCACGGACGTGGCGAAGGCGATCGACCGCGCGAACGCGCTCCTGCCCTCCGGCCGCTTCAATCCGAAAGCCTTCTCCGCGAACGTCTACACGAACGCCGTGCCGGCAAAGGTCGAAGAGATCGGCGACGCGATCATCAAGACCTCCGGCGGACGGCCCGTCCGCATCCGCGACGTCGCGCGCATCGAGGACGGCGGCTCGAAGGACGCCCAGGCGGTCACGATCAACGGCGAGGTCGGCGTCTATCTGAACGTCCTGCGTGTCCCCGGCGGCAACGTCGTCGCGATCAACGATCAGATCAAGCACATCGTCTCGAACCTGAAGGACCTCCCGCCCGGCGTGCACGTCGACCCGATCTTCGACCAGTCCACCTTCGTCCGCGGGACGATCGACGGCCTGAAGAAGGAGATCTTCCAGGCGCTGATCCTCATCGGCATCGTCATCCTCATCTTCCTCCAGAGCCCGCGGTCGGTGCTCATCGCCGCGATCGCGGTGCCGGTCTCCTTCGCGATCATCCTCATCGTCCTCTACGTGACCGGCCAGAGCTTGAACGCGTTCACGCTCGGCGGGCTCACGCTCGCGATGGGTCCGCTCGTCGACATCTCCGTCGTCGTGCTCGAGTCGATCCACCGCAATTCGCACGGCCGCGGCCGCGTGATGGCGGCGCTCACCGGCGCAAACGCCGTCGCGCTCGCAGCGCTCGCAGCGACGCTCGCGACGATCGCCGTCCTCCTCCCCGTCGTCCTCCTCGCGGGGCTCGCGAAGAAGCTCTTCGTCCCGCTCGCGATCACGGTCGCCACGGGAATGGTCGCCGGCTACGTCGTCTCGATGCTCGTCACGCCGGTGGCGTGCCGTTACTTCCTCCCGAGACATCATGCCGAGCCGGGCCGCATCGCCCTGACGCTGCAGCGTGCGGTCGACGGGATCGCGACGCGCTACTCGCGGGCGCTGCGCGCGGTGCTCGCCTATCGCGCATGGGTCATCGGCGCTGCCGTCGTGCTCGTCGGCGCGAGCGTCTGGGCGAGCAGCCGCTTGCCGGCCACGTTCTTCCCGGAGATCGACGAGTCGATGGAGCGCGTCTACGTGCGCTTCACCCCGGGCACGTCCCTCGACGACGCCTCGGACATGACGGTCGCGATGGCGCAGACGCTGAAGGAGAAGCTCCCGCCCGGCAGCGTGAAGCTCGTGCTCACGAACGTCGGCTCGCCGAGCAAGGCGCGCTCCGCGATGACGAGCCCGAACATGGGAACGCACCAGGGCTTCATCCGCATCGAGCTCAGCGAGCCGGCCAAGCGCGAGATGGATCAACGCGAGATCGCCGACCGCATGCGCGAGATCCTCGAGCACACGTACCCCGGCGTCGACTTCCTGCAAGCGCCCGGCGGCCTCGTCGCCAGCGTCTTCTCGAACGGCTACATCGCGCCGCTCGTCGTCGAGGTCCGCGGTGACGACCTGAACGGGCTCATCGACCAGTCACGCGCCGTCGCCGAGGTCGCGCGCACGGTCCCGGGCATTCGCGACGTCTACGTCCGCCTCGAAGACGACTATCCGGAGCTCCGCGTGAACACCGACCGCGAGACCGCAGGCCTCGTCGGTGTCTCGGCGCGTGATGCCGCGCAGACGACGCTCGAGGCCACGCTCGGCAACGTGAACACGCCGGCCGTCTGGACCGATCCTGGCAACGGACAGTCCTATTACGTCGTCACCTACTACGACGACTCGCTCGTCCAGGACACCGACGCGATCGGCGAGGTGCCCATCCGCGTAGGCGACAACGGCGCGCCCGTGACGCTCGGCGCGTACGGCAACATCACGCGCGACGTCGGCCCCGTGCTCGTCACCCGCAACCAGCTCACGCGGGCAGCGCACGTCTTCATGCAGACGGAGGGGCGCGACATCGGCAGCGCCGCCGAAGAGCTGCAGAGAAAGCTCGCGTCCGATCCGCGAACGCGCGACGTGAAGGCCGATTTCGTCGGTCAGGTGCAGCTCATGCGCGAGACGTTCTCTGGTCTCGGCGTCGCGCTCGCGTTGGCCGTCATGGTCGTCTTCATGATCATGGCGACGCAGTTCAAGTCGCTGCGCCTCCCGCTCGTGATGCTCTTCACGATCCCCGTCTCGCTCGTCGGCATCGTCTCGGCGCTGATGGCAGCCGGACAGGGACTGTCGATCACCGCGCTCATGGGCGTGCTCATGGTCATCGGCATCGCGGTCTCGAACGGCATCCTCCTCGTCGACCACGCGAACCGCGAGCTGAGGTCGGGGATGTCGCCGCTCGACGCCGTCGTCGAGGCAGCGCGCGTCCGCTTCACGCCCATCGCGATGACGAGCCTCGCCACGGTCTTCGGCCTCCTCCCGACCGCGCTCGGCCTCGACGAGGCTTCGGCGTCGAACCGACCGCTCGCCCTCGCTGTCGTCGGTGGGCTCCTCTCGTCGACCGCGCTCTCGCTCTTCCTCGTCCCGACGATGTTCACGCTGCTCGCGCGCAGGCCGGTGCCCGATCCGGAGGAGACCGAGCTCTACGCGGACGAGCCCGAGCCGGAGCCCGAGCTCGCTGCCGCGGAGTGAGCAGCCCAAAACCTCGCGCCAGCGTGTCGTGCTCTACACGTCGGCAGCCGGCTCGGCGTCGCGCCACACGAGCGTCCGCCACATGTCACGCTCGAAGATCGCCGGGCGAGCCCCGGAGAGAAGCTGCGTGTAACATGCAATGATCGCCGGGGCGTCGGTGGAGACGAGCCCTGACAGGATCAACGTCCCCGCCTGCGAAACACGCGCGACGATCCGCGGCGCGAGCTCCAAGAGCACATCGCGGAGGATGTTGGCGACGACGGCCTCGAAGCTGCCGTCGGGCCACGTCGTCGCGAAGCTGACCTGGGATTCGACCCCGCTCCGCCGTGCGTTCTCCGTCGCGATCGCGTTCGCGGCCGGATCGATGTCGACGCCGATCGCTCGGCCGCCCAGCTTCGCGGCGCCGATCGAGAGGATCCCCGTCCCGCTGCCTACGTCGAACAAACGAAAGCCCGTGCGCGGCGCGAACGCGGCGAGCGCCTGGAGACACATCCGTGTCGTCTCGTGCCGGCCGTCACCGAACGCCCGGCCGGGTCCGAGCACGATCGTGCGCTCGTCCGGCCACGCATCACGCACGTCGGTGACGACGCGAAAGCGCGGCGGGACCTCGACGACGCACGGACGCTCGCTCATCATTCCGCCGGCGAGTTTGCCACGAGGAACGCGTGAACGTTCCCGCGCGGGCCGG